>MEKX01000142.1:1434-6651 GCA_001767075.1 Acidobacteria bacterium RIFCSPLOWO2_12_FULL_54_10
ATCTTGAAGTTTCTTATTCGCAGCCATCGTGTAATGAGTTCTTTTGAATATCCTTACCGATCCAACATAACCCTATCTAAGTTGCGGCGAAAGCTTTTTTATCGGCAAATAAATTCCGTTGATGTGGTGGTGCAAATGAATTGAGCCTGCTCCTCTTCATTGACCAGCGTATGATGCGTCTGATACTATCGTGATTGTTGCAGGTGGATTTGCCAGTAAGGCAGGAAGATATTCGTGGGAGAGGTAATCCAGGATTCTGAACGCATTCCTCCACACAGCAAACCATCAACACCACTCTGGCGAGTTGGCATACATACATCGATCTCCCCTACTTTAGTACATGCTCCAGAAAAAGCTCATCAACTAGGCTGTACTGCTTTCCAGATATTTTCCTCCAGTCCACGAATGTGGAAACAAAGTTCGCTTCTTCCCCAAAATGTCGCAGCCTTTAAAGAGTTGCGGCGCAAATATGATCTTTATCCCTTGGTCATACACGTCGGCTACTTGGTGAATCTTGCTTCACAGGACGAGGCGCTTCGAATGCGCTCGATTGAAGCATTCCGAGCAGAGATAAGCCGTGCGGTGGCCATCAGCGCAGAGTATCTGGTTCTGCATCCAGGCAACTATAAAGGGGCAACAGTCGAACAAGGCGTCAATACGCTCGCTGTGTCGATTCGCAAAGCGGCGCAAGAAACTCCATTTGAAACTGTGACTTTGCTGATTGAAAATAGCAGCGGTCAAAGCAATGCGCTGGGCGCAAGCTTCACTGAGCTGCAACACATTCTCACCATGCTGCATGGTCTGCCCATAGGATGCTGCATCGATACTGCGCACTGCTATGCCTCAGGCATGGATTTATCTTCACCCGAAGGCTTGGATGATGTGGTGATATCTCTCCAGCAAACAATAGGCCTGGACCGCGTTCCCGTGATCCATGCGAACGATTGCCGTTCGCCTCTGGGTTCGCACTTGGACCGGCACGAACACATCGGTTCTGGCGGAATTGGCTTGAAGGGTTTCCAAAGAATCGTCAATCATCCATTACTGCGGGATAAAACCTTTATTCTGGAAACTCCGTTGGAGCAAGATGGCGATGACCTGCGAAATATGCAAGCGATTCTAACTCTCCGCAGTGACACGGCAACTACATCTGGTCGCTCGAAATCAAGAAAAGCAATTACAACAAAACCTGCGCGCGCATCGAAATTAGCGCGGAAAACTGGAAAAGGAAAATAGTGACGGCAAGTCCCAATTACGATCATAAAGCCGTGGAAGAGCGACGCACAGCCAGCTGGCAAACTCGCACGGATTTAGTAGCAGTTCCCCAGGAAGGCCGACCCAAATATTACGTTCTGGAAATGCTTCCCTATCCTTCGGGAAAGCTACATATGGGGCATGTGCGCAATTATTCCATTGGCGACGCTCTGGCTCGCTACAAGCACATGAGAGGCTTCAATGTGCTGCATCCGATGGGCTGGGATGCTTATGGCTTGCCGGCAGAAAACGCAGCGATTAAAAATAATGTCCAGCCGAGAAAATGGACGCTCGACAACATCGCGTACATGAAGCGGCAATTCCAGCGCTTTGGCTTTACTTATGATTGGACCAAGGAACTAGCCACGTGCACGCCGGAATACTATCGATGGAACCAGTGGCTCTTTTTAAAGATGCTGGAGCGCGGGCTGGCTTATCGCAAAAACAGTCTAGTGAACTGGTGCCCTCGATGCCAGACCGTTTTGGCAAACGAACAGGTTGTGGACGGCTGCTGCTGGAGGCATGACGATACCACAGTGGAGCAGAAGGAACTGGAGCAGTGGTTTTTTAGAACCACGGCGTACTCGGATCAATTGCTGGATGACATGGCGCAGCTAACCGGTTGGCCGGAGCGTGTGCTGGCGATGCAAAAGAATTGGATCGGAAAATCCGTCGGCGCGCGCATTGAATTTGCAATAGCGGGATCAGAAGAAACGATTATGGTTTTTACCACTCGGGTGGACACCATTTACGGAGCAACATCAGTGATCGTTTCTCCCGAACATCCCTTGATCAAGAAGCTTTTGGATGGCGCTGCTTGGGGCGAAACCGTGCTCCAACAGGTACAAAAACTGCAAGCGCGCCGTTCCGCTAGCGCAGCGGGTGACACAGAGAAAGAAGGTGTTTTCCTGGGCCGCTTCGCCATTAATCCATACAGTGGAGAGCAGATACCGATCTGGGCAGCGAATTTTGTATTGATGGAATATGGTACCGGTGCCGTAATGGCCGTTCCGGCTCACGATCAGCGCGATTTTGAATTTGCGACAAAATACCGCCTTCCCATCCGTATTGCAGTGCAAAATCTGGACAACAGTCTTGATGCCAAGCGACTTGATGCTGCCAGCACGGAGTACGGAGTTCTGGTGGATTCAGGTGTCTTCACCGGATTAACGTCAGAAGAAGCTATTCGCCAGATGGCTGATTACGCCACAGAAAAAGGCTTTGGGCGAAAGGAAATTACTTTCCGCCTGAAGGATTGGGGAATTTCCCGTCAGCGTTACTGGGGAACGCCGATTCCTGTGGTGTATTGCAAGCAGTGCGGCATCGTGCCGGTGCCATACGATCAATTGCCAGTGATCTTGCCCGACAATGTGCAGATCACGGGCTTGGGTCATTCGCCGCTCCGTGATGCGCCCGAGTTTTTCCATACCACTTGTCCTAAGTGCAAAGCGCCAGCGGAACGTGAAACCGATACCATGGATACCTTTGTCGACTCCTCGTGGTACTTCTACCGCTATACGAATCCGGCATACTCGGAGCTGCCTGTTGACCCCAAGGCCGTCAATTATTGGTTCCCCATCGATCAATACATTGGCGGAATCGAACATGCAATTTTGCATTTGATTTACTCTCGATTCTTCGCCAAAGTTATGCGCGATCTTGGATTAATCACGACGAACGAACCGGCAGCCCGGCTTTTCACTCAAGGGATGGTGATCAAGGATGGCGCCAAGATGTCAAAATCCAAAGGGAATTTAGTTGATCCAGACGAAATGGTGGAGAAATACGGAGCTGACACCACCCGGATGTATGTCTTGTTTGCCGCCCCTCCGGAAAAGGATTTGGACTGGAACGATCAAGGAGTGGAGGGAATTTACCGTTTTGCAGGCCGCGTATATCGATTCGTCAATCGTTACGCGCCTGATGCAGCGCCTGCCGGCCCTCAAACTCACAATCTTGACTTGCTTTCCGCATATGACCGCGCCGTCCTGCGAAAACTTCACCAGACCATCCGGCGCGTGTCCAGCGACTTTGAAGGTCGCTGGCACTTTAATACCGACATCGCCGCGCTGATGGAATTAGTCAATTTGCTGTATAGCGCCGAAGGTAAAATCAGTGGTCCAGTACTGCGAGAAACGATGGAGTCGCTGGTCCTTCTGCTTTCTCCATTCGCTCCATACCTGGCACAGGATTTATGGGAACAGCTAGGACATACGGATGATCTCTTGCATGTTTCCTGGCCGTCGTATGATCCCGCGTTGGCGAAGGAAGATGAGTTTGAGGTCGTGGTGCAAGTGAACGGTCGCTTGCGCAGTAAAATACTGGTGACTGAAGACATGCCTCAGGATGATTTGATTAACGCTGCACTCGCCGATCCGCGAGTTAGCCAGATACTGAACGGAAAGAAAATTATAAAGACGGTCGTTGTTCCAAGGAAACTGGTGAATATCGTTGTAGCTTAGTTTGGAGGTTAGATTGAACCATCGGCCCATTCAATTCAGCCGATAACAGTTCATCCAGGAAAAACTACGGCAGGATGATACACTCCCTCCTCGCAGCGATTTGCGATACCCAGCAACCGACCGGAAGGCTGAAGCAGGCGGATTTGGGGGCTGTTCAATCTGACCTCCAGATTGATTCCATGCGCAACAGCCAGCGCAGATGACTCTTCCAGCAGCACAGCGGGAATTTCTGGCAGCAGGCGCTCGGGCGGAATGATCGAGACCATGCCAGCGACAACTTGCTTTTGCAACTCATCCAGGGTTATCGCTTGACTGAAATTAAATTCCCCAACAGCAGTACGCCTCAATTCAATGAGGTGAGCGCCAACCCCAACTCGCTGACCTATGTCGTGTGCTAGTGAGCGAATATATGTCCCCGAGGAGACTCGCGTGTGTAACCTCACAAAAGACCCGTCATAGGAAATCAATCTGAGTTCATGGATCGTGACCATCGTTTTCTTCAGCGTTACAGATAGCCCGTTGCGAGCAAGACGATATGCTGGGACTCCCAACACTTTTTTTGCGGAGAATATCGGTGGTTGCTGCTCAATGGTTCCAAGATATTCCGACAATATTGCTTTTAGATTGGGTTCATCGATTTCTGATTTTTGGACAGCAGAAGTTGCCGATCCGGTGGAATCGTAGGTATCTGTAGAAAATCCAAGTCGAATGACCGCCTCATAAACTTTTTCCCGATTGCTGTAGAAAGTTGCCAAGCGAGTTGCCGCGCCAAGTAAAACCACAAGGACGCCTGTAGCCAATGGGTCGAGTGTTCCCAAATGACCGGCGCGTCGCAAGCCGAGCATCCTGCGCACGGCCTGGACGGCATCATGCGATGTAATTCCACGAGGCTTGTCGATAATCAGCGCGCCATTCATGTGTAATTGTTTTACTGTTACTCCTGACCGGCTTGCTCGCGGCGAAGAAGATCATCTAAAAGCTGGCCCGATTTCTCGGAAAGGTCCAAATGAAAATCCACGTTCGGGACATGCTTTAATCCGAGCCGCTGGCCCAGTTCATACCGAATAAATCCCTGCGCTGCCTTCAGGGCCTTGAGACTGTCTTTATTCTCATTTTCATCGCCAGGCAAGCGCACGTATACCAGGACAGTATGCAGATCGGGCGAAAGCCGCACGTCGGTTATGATTGCAAATGCGATGCGCGGGTCATTGACTTCATATTCCAGCAGGTTACTGAGTTCTTCCCGAACCGATTCTAATAGCCGCTCCGCTCTCCAGCCGCGCGCTCCCACGGCATCCTCCCAGTGCATCCTCAATCGTCATTTCATAAAAGAATTATGAATCATCTGGTCCAATTAATTCTCAGAACATCAAAACAGCTCAAGCTCGCAGCGCACGAGATCACCGCCTAGGATTTTTTCCGATTCAAGTTGCACTGATTCCATTAGACGCTCAAGAACCTTGGTGTCACTCGCAATGGATACAATTCCCAGCACCGATCG
>MEKX01000143.1 GCA_001767075.1 Acidobacteria bacterium RIFCSPLOWO2_12_FULL_54_10
TAATTCCAATTCGATTCAAGTCGCTTACTTCTCCATGGAGATAGCATTGCATGCGGACATGCCGACCTACTCCGGCGGCCTGGGCATCCTGGCTGGCGATACCCTGAGGGCTGCTGCTGACCTGGGCGTGCCGATGGCGGCGGTGACGCTGCTGCATCGCAACGGTTATTTTCGCCAGAGCCTGGATGAGGAAGGCAACCAGAAAACCTCGCCCGAAGTCTGGCAGCCAGAGAAATTGCTGACGCCGATGAATGCCCAGGGTACGGTGGAAATCGAAGGCCGGAAGGTTCATATCCGCGCGTGGAGGTATGAGATCGATGGAATCTGGGGGCACATCATCCCGGTCTATCTGCTGGACACGAACCTGCCAGAGAACAGCCCCGAGGACCAACAACTGACCCATCATTTGTATGGCGGAGACAGCCGTTACCGCTTATGCCAGGAGGCAGTGCTGGGGCTGGGCGGCATGGAAATGCTGCGGATGCTGGGACACCATGAAATCCGCCGTTACCACATGAACGAGGGACACTCAGCCCTATTGATTTTGGATCTCATCGAGCAGCAGATGCAAAAACAGGATTCCGCGCGGGACATAGACGAAAGCATCGAAACGATCCGCGGCGCTTGTGTTTTTACCACGCATACGCCGGTGCCCGCTGGCCATGATAAATATACCCGGCTGCTGCCGCATCAGGTGTTGGGAGACAAACGCGCCGAACTTTTAGAAGCGACACGGTGCTGCGAGAAAGGCACGCTGAACATGACGCTGCTGGCGCTCAAGTGTTCGCAATACGTCAACGGAGTGGCCATGCGCCACGGAGAAATTTCCAAAGGGATGTATCCCGGATACCCCATACGCGCCATCACGAACGGAGTGCATGCCGCGACCTGGACGTCGCCGCCATTCCAGGAATTATTCGACCAGCAGATACCAGAGTGGCGCTATGACAATCTGTACCTGCGTTATTCGATTGGGATATCGCTGGCGGAGATCAGCCGGGCACACGCGCGCGCCAAGCATCTGTTGCTGGAGATGGTCCGGCAGAGGACGGGAGTAACGCTTTCGGAAAACGTCATGACGATTGGTTTTGCGAGGAGAGCCACAGCTTACAAACGGGCTGATCTGCTCTTTACCGATCTGGAACGGCTGCAATGGATCGCGCAAAAGGTCCAGCCATTCCAACTGATCTTTGGAGGCAAAGCGCATCCCGAGGACGAAGGCGGCAAGGAAACGATCCGGCGGCTATTCGACTACGCCAAAATCCTGAAAGATACGGTTCCCGTGGTCTACATTGAGAACTATGACATGGAATGGGCCATGCGGTTGTGCGCCGGATGCGACCTATGGCTAAATACACCGCAACGACCGAATGAAGCCTCCGGCACGAGCGGCATGAAAGCAGCCATGAACGGCGTGCCCAGCTTCAGCGTACTGGACGGCTGGTGGGTGGAAGGCCATGTGGAGGGGCAAACGGGCTGGTCCATTGGACATGGCGGCGAATTTCATGAAGATACGGCATCGGAAGCAACTTCCCTTTATGACAAGCTGGAACAGGTGATCCTGCCACTCTATTACGGACACCCGCTCGATTATGCCGCGATCATGCGGTCCGCCATCGCTTTGAACGGCTCCTTTTTTAATACCCAGCGCATGTTAATGCAGTACGTGACCAACGCCTATTTCCCCAAGATCGCATCGAATTTCGAGTAGAAGCGCACGGAGTGGATGATGGCTAGGGCAGTGAATAAGAAGCAAATTCCAAATCGCAAGCTCTAAATCCTAAACAATAAACAATCTCTAAATCCCAAATAAAATCAAAGCACGAAATACAAAATCCAAAAAGAAAAAAGACAAGGGCGAGGAAAGTGCTTGCCGAGGCTACCAAACCTGCCGCTTTCTGGCGCGAGTGGATCGGATGAAGCATCAGCTTTGAAATTTTCAAGAGCGCGCTGAGGACTTTCCCGCAGAGCGAAGAAGAGAATCGCTGGATGGACTCATGCGCACGGCGGCTTCCGGCGCTAAAGCAGCGATGAGCTTCCGGCTGGCTTCGGAAAGATAACCGCGTTTGCGCCAAGCAATGCCCTCCACTTGACTGCCGAACAGATTGGTTGCATCCACGATGCGCACAAAACGTTTTGTGTCGCTGCCGATCTTCTGTTCCTGAAGGATGGTGATGCCGAGGCCTTCGCGCACAAAGCTGAGCAAAAGCCGGGAGTCGCCCGTTTCGACCAGCGGTCGATATTCCAAACCGTGTTGCAAGAAAGTGTGATGAATGCGCTGGCCGGAAGAAGCCTGCCGATCCGGCAGGATCAGCGGGACGTGGCTGAGGTCCTGGATGGTAATACTTCGCTTGCGGGCCAACGGGTGTTTTTTGGGGACGGCGAGCAGCATTTTTAGCTCGACGCTACGATGCCATTCGAGGGTGGCAGGGCAAGATTCGAGCGGCAAGTAACCGAAATCAGCTTCGCCCTGCTCGATGAGCGGACCAATTTCGCGACCGCGGCGGCGGAGGATGAGAATCTCCACCTGCGGATGATTGTTCATAAATACTTTCAAGCGCGGGAGAAACTTGCTGAGAATCGCCTGGCCTGCGGCCACCACCACACGGCCGCGCAGGGGACCTTTTTTGCGGATGCGATCCAGAACCTCTGACCGGCTCTCGATGGCGGTCCTAGCCCAACTGACGAACTCCTCGCCTTCTTCCGTCAAGCGAACGGCGCGGCCTTCCCGCCGCAGGAGCGGGACGCCGATTTCGTCCTCGAGCAAGGCCACGGCGCGCTTGATGGCGCTGGGCACACGATAGAGATGGCGCGCCGCCTGGTTATAACCGCCCTGCTCCGCCACACCGCAAAAATACTCCAACTGATAAAATTCCATGACGGTCCTCGTTCCATGCGCGGGAATTGTTGATTGCCGGATTCACATGAACCTCTCTGCAATCATTCTAATATTTGGAATATGTAACATCAGCATTATGTGGCTTTACAGAATGACCCGTCAACCGCTAACGTGGAATGGACAGGAGAAAACTATGAATCAAGAACCAAAAATCCTATATGTGATAGGCAGCGCGGAGACGGAGGCGCTGGGAGAGACCCTGCAACGGTTCGGAGCCGTAAAGCAAGTCGGCAGCATGGCCGAGATGAACCAAGCGCTGGCGGCGGAGATGTATGACATCGTATTTTGCGACGCAAGCTTTGCAGACGGAACCTGGCACCAGGCTTTGTCAGTGATCCAGAAAAAGAATTGGGACGTGCCGGTGGTTGTGGTAAAAGGGAAAACCAGCATCGAAGAAAGCACGCGCCTGCTGGGCGAAGTGATCGCGGCAGGAGCTTTTGAGCTGCTGATGCTGCCGACGAGAGAGATGACAGCATTGTACATTCTGGAACATGCCTTAATGTCCCGCGAGGCGGAAGCCATGCGCGAAGTGGCATGATGTAGCGACGCTAGACAGAAGATCAGATATGGGAATAGTACATCCTCCAATTCGAGTCTTGTTTCTGTGCACGGGGAATTCCTGCCGGTCGCAAATGGCGGAAGGATTGCTCCGCCACTGGAGCATTGGATTGTTGGAGGTGGCCAGCGCCGGGACAAATCCAAAACCGATCCACCCGCTGGCGATTCGATGCCTGGCGGAAGCAGGCATCGATATCTCCGGGCAGAGTTCGAAATCGGTGGAGCGATTCCAGGGCGAGCGGATCGATTACTTGATTACGGTCTGCGACCTGGCCAAGGATTCCTGTCCGGTGTTTCCGGGCGCGACAAAAACCTTGCATTGGAGCTTGCACGATCCTGCCCTAGCGCAGGGCAGCGACGAAGATAAAATGAAAGCGTTCCGGCAGGTGCGGGAAGACCTCCAGCACCGAATTGAAGAATTTCTTGGAAGGCTGTTCGACGACATCCTGCAACAGGCGGAGCAGATGGAAAAAAGCAGTTCGTTATCCCAATAGGTCCAAACGAATTAAAAGCGACCGAAATTAATCCTCATGCGCCTTGCGCACGAGATCGAGAAAAGCCGAGGCCGCGTGGGAAAGATGCCGGTGGGCCGGGAAAACCAGATGGATTTTGCGCGCGACTTGCAGCTCGCGGACCGGCACTTCCACCAACTCCCCCGAAGCTAGTTCCGACTGCGCGCACATGCGCGGGACAAAAGCCACGCCCATGCGGCTTTGCACCATCTTTTTGATGGTTTCCACCGTGGGCATTTCAAAATCCATGTGCAACTGAACCTGGTACTTCTGAAAAGCCTCCAAGACCAACTGACGGTAGGGAGAGGCGATGTTGTGCGCAATGATGGTTTCCGCGCCGAGGTCGCGAATGGAGATTTGTTTGCGGCTGGCGAATGGGTGGTCCGGATAGACGATAAAGGCAACGGCGTCGTGGTAGATGACGACCGTTTTCAGGTTCTTGTCGCCCGGCTTGTAACTGACTACGCCTAAGTCCAAAGAGCTGTCGAGCACCTCCTGAGGAATGTTGCGCGACAGCGAACGCCGCACTTCGATCTTGACGCCGGGATACAACTGACGGAATTTTTGGATGTGGGTCAGCAGATACAACGCGCCGCTTTCATTGGCGCCCACGATGAGCTTGCCGGTGAATTTTTCGCGAAGCTCCGTAAGCGCATTGGCCATCTCGCGGCGGAGATTTTCGAATTTGAGGGCATACTCGTAAATGGTTTTTCCGGCGTCAGTCAGCGTGCCGTCCTTGAGCGAACGGTCCACCAGCTTTTCCCCCAACTCAGCTTCCAGCCGCTGCACAGCCAGACTGATGGCCGGCTGGGTGCGCATCAGCTTTTGAGCTGCGCGAGAGAAGCTTTTTTCAGAAGCTACTGTCAGAAAAATCGTTAGCTGAGAAAGTTCCATGACCTTTTCAAGACCATTTGAAGCCAAAATCCATTGGTAATCAGCGATATAGACTCATTTATATTGATATTAACAGAATTTATATTAATGGCTGAAGTATAAATTTGCGCGGAGGGAATTAGCTTTGTTATACTTGCACCAGTTTGCGACCAGCCTGGGATGGCGGGCAGAACATCCCTCGAAGGCTTGGCCCTGATGGCCTGGAGGCAGAACTTGGCTGAGGGAAGAGTAAAAATCTTCGATACGACGCTCCGGGACGGCGAGCAGTCACCCGGCTGCAGCATGAATACGCTAGAGAAAAAGAAGATGGCGCGCCAGTTGGAAGAACTGGGCGTGGACATCATCGAAGCCGGATTTCCCATCGCCTCCGAAGGGGATTTTGAAGCGGTACATGGGGTGTCGGCGCAAGCGGGAGGGGCTGTAACCATTGCCGCTTTGGCGCGCGCCTCGCAAGCAGACATCGAACGGGCGGCAAAAGCGCTGGAGCCAGCGCACATCCCAAGAATTCACGTATTTCTGGCCAGCTCCGACATTCACCTGGAACATAAACTGCGCATGACCCGTCAGCAGGCGTTGGATCGCATCGGCGAATCCGTGCGCAAGGCGCGCAGCCTGGTGGAAGACGTCGAGTTTTCCTGTGAAGATTCCACGCGGACCGACCGCGGCTATCTGTGCGAGAGCTTTCGAGTGGCGGTGGAGGCAGGGGCAACGACGCTGAATATTCCAGACACGGTTGGCTACACGATGCCCGGGGAGTACGCGCAGATCGTGCGGGACGTGAGAAAAGCGGTCGGCGAAGGCCCCACCTTGAGCGTGCATTGCCATGATGACCTTGGAATGGCGGTGGCCAACTCCCTGGCGGCGGTGGATGCCGGAGCACGGCAGGTGGAATGCACAATCAACGGCATTGGGGAGCGCGCGGGCAACGCGGCGCTGGAGGAAATCGTGATGGCGCTGCGCGTGCGCCACGACTTGATGCCCTACCATACCGGCGTGAAAAACGAACTGCTGTACCCCACGAGCCAGTTGTTGAGCGAGATCATCGAAGTGTCGGTGCAGCCCAACAAAGCGATTGTGGGGCGCAACGCCTTCGCGCACGAAGCGGGCATCCACCAGGACGGCGTTCTGAAGCACGCGCTGACCTATGAGATCATGACGCCGCAGTCGGTGGGCGTGCCGACCAACCGACTGGTGCTGGGCAAGCACAGCGGTCGCCACGCATTGCAGAAGCGGTATGAGGAATTAGGATACCGGCTGGACCCTGGACAGTTGAATGAGATGTATCGCCGCTTTGTGGAACTCGCTGACCGCAAAAAATTGATCCTCGACGAAGACCTGGTGCGCATGGTGCACTACCTGGAGCAAGGCCTGCCGACTGGTGTTTGATTCCGATTTATAATTCGTGACAAAATTCTTCAAATCCGAAGCGCGCTTTCTACACCGGCTCAACTGACTGCGAGGCCAGAACAATTACAATGCGCCTGAGAGAGAAATGGCAATAGTCCGCGCGAGATCGGGTTAGAATAGTTTGAATATGCCAGAGCAAACCACACGAGAACGCATCCTGGAGGCCCTGGAGAGTCTGCCGCCGGACGCAACCTTTGACGACGCGATTGAGCGGCTCGTCTTTCTGGCGAAAATCGAAGCGGGACTCGCCGAGCTAGACGCGGGCCAGGGCGTTCCCCACGACGAGGCCAAGCGGCGGCTGGGTCTGTGATTCCGCTTGACTGGGCGACAACTGCCTTATGTCTTTTGGGAAGCCAGATGTTCTTTGCAAACCTGACGGGAGAGAGCGAGTTGTAGAATGACGCAAAGGGAGTTGAAAATGGTCCAGGCAGCCGATGAAGCCAAACTGAAAAAACTCCTCAAGATCGTGGTGGTTGGAGTGCTCGAGGAGCGCAGCGATCTGGTGCGCGAAGCGCTTGCCGAGGCCATAGAAGACCTGGGGATGGTTGAGGCGATCAAAGAAGGCTCACGCTCTGCGCCCATAAACCGCGACACGGTTTTCCGGATCCTGCGGAAGCGCCGGTGAAGACCGTATTTCAGAGCAGTTTCGCCAAAGACCTTCGTACTATCAAAAACCGAAGAGTGCACGATCAGGTTGCCGAGTTGATCGAAACCGTGGAGCAAGCGGCAGACCTGAGCGCGATTCCCAAATTGAAAAAACTCCATAGCGCCAGACTCTGCTACCGTGTGCGACTCGGTGAGTATCGAGTTGGCATCGTGGTTCAAGAGGGCGTTGTTTACTTTGTCCGTTGTCTGCATCGGAAGGAGATTTACCGGTATTTTCCATGAACAGTCAGTTCCGTTAACTCACCTTGCAAGAAGGCGCGCTACAATCGCTCGGCGCGGCTGAATACTGAAATCATTTGATGGGGAAAACAAATTCATGAAACTGCGCATTGCATTATTGCCCGGAGACGGGATTGGGCCGGAGGTTGTGGGCCAGAGCGTGGCCGTGCTGGAAGCGGTCTGCCGGAAATTTTCTCATGAACTGGAAGCGAAAGAAGGTCTGATCGGCGGCTGCGCGATCCGCGCCGCGGGCGATCCACTGCCGCAGGACACGATCACTTTGGTCAAAGCGGCGGGAGCGGTATTGATGGGGTCCGTCGGCCATCCCGATTTTGATGCGCTGCCTCCGGAGAAGCGGCCAGAAAAAGGGTTGCTGCGGCTGCGCAAGGAATTGCACGTCTTCGCCAACCTGCGCCCTGCACGTTGCCTGCCTGCGCTGGCCGAACTTTCCCCGTTGCGGAGAGAAGTGGTCGAGGGCACGGACATGATCATCATCCGGGAGCTGACCGGAGGGATTTATTACGGCACGCCGCGCGGCATCCAGGAGGTGAACGGCGTAATGACCGCGATCAATACCATGGTCTACACGCGCCCGGAGATCGAGCGGCTGGCGCGCGTGGGATTCAAGCTGGCGCGATTGCGCGGCAAGCGAGTGACCAGCGTGGACAAAGCCAACGTGCTGGAAAATTCCCAGTTTTGGCGGGAGACGGTGACGACGCTCCGCGACAAAGAGTTTCCCGACATACAGCTTGACCATCAGCTCGTGGATTCCTGCGCCATGCTGATTGTCTCGAATCCGAAACGGTTCGACGTGGTGATTACGGAAAACCTGTTTGGCGACATCCTGAGCGATGAAGCCGCCGTGCTGACCGGCTCCATCGGGATGCTGCCCTCGGCGTCGCTGGGCGAGCACACGGGGCTGTATGAGCCGGTACACGGCTCCGCGCCGGACATCGCGGGCAAAGGCATAGCCAACCCGCTGGGAACGATTCTGTCGATGGCCATGATGCTGCGGCACAGTTTTAATCTGGAGAAGGAAGCGCTGGCCGTGGAGCAGGCGGTGGTGCGCGCCATCGAAGCGGGCGTGCGCCCTCGCGACCTAAAAGGCCAAGCGACGACGGAGCAGGTGGGGCAGGCGGTGATCGGGGCATTGTAAACATCCTGACCTTCAACAGCGAGAATATCTAAAATCAGAAAAACCTTTTCTCTAGAGTTCTTACTAGTGGGCTTGATAGAATGAAGCCGATGTCCACTCCACAGCACAATCTGAAGAACGTCACCACCAAAACTAATAAGAAGTATGTACATGAACGAGAAAAGTGTTTAGTGGATGTTTATTTTTCAGCAGATGTTGAAACTGACGGTCCAATACCAGGACCTTATTCGATACTTTCTTTCGCTTTGGTCCCAGCTGGTATTTTTGATGGAAAGGAATTTATTCGACCAGAAAGTTACTTTGAAACTTTTTACACTGAACTAAAACCAATTTCTAACAACTTCCAACCCGAAGCTTTGAGAGCAAATGGGCTTGATCGGAATAGATTATGCTTGGAAGGCGAAGCTCCAGAATCGGCAATGACGCGGGCTTACAGGTGGGTTATGCAACTTGCTGGAAAAGACAAGCCAGTTTTAGTGGCCTATCCCCTAAGTTTTGATTGGACATGGCTTTATTGGTATTTTATTCGGTTCTCTTCAGAAGGATCGCCTTTCGATTACTCCCGATGCTTTGATATAAAGACAGCGTTGGCAATTAAGGCCTCTATTCCTATAGCTGAAGCTGGTCGCTCGAAACTTGCTTTCTCATTGCGTTCGCATCGAAAACACACACACCATGCGCTCGACGACGCTATCGAACAAGCAGAGATTTTTGCAAATGTTTTTCAGTGGAGGGGCAAACGTGGGCCAACTCCTAGAACAACGACGCATAGAATCTGAGCGAAGAATACAAGCACTCCAACAAAGTCTTGTAGATGCAGAAAAACTATGTGGGTCCAAGGCTTGCGTCTATATAACAGGTTCTTTTTCACGTGGAGAAGCAAGTCAATATAGTGATCTTGATTTGTTCATTGCTGGGTTAATTAAACAAAAGGAACGCGCTTTATCTCGCCTCGACGAAATTATAATCAAAGCTGACCTTATCAAAGCTACGGAAAAGCTAGCCATTCCAAAGTTCTCTAAAGACGGAGAATACCTAATACATTACACAGTCGATGAACTAGTGAAAACGCTCGGCACACAACAGGATGACGCTAGCAACACCTTCACAGCACGACTCCTACTATTACTTGAAAGCACACCACTTCTTGGCACAACTGCATATCGTCAGATCACGGAAAAGGTTATCAAAGCTTATTGGAGAGACTACGATGATCACAAGCATGATTTTATGCCAGCATTTTTAGCTAATGATATTCTCAGGATGTGGAGAACATTTTGTGTAAATTACGAAGCACGAACTAAAGATGAACCGCCAAGTAAGAAAGGGAAGCGGAAACTGACTAATTTCAAGCTTGGGCACAGTAGGCTCTTGACATGTTACTCCGCTCTTTTATACCTGCTCGCTGTTTTCTCAAAAAATGGGACGGTACGACCTAGAGATGCCACCAAAATGGTCCGATTAACACCTATAAATCGCCTGGAATGGCTTAAGGAACAGCCGGAATTGGGAAGTACACATAAAAAAATAGACGATCTCATTAGCAGCTACGAGAATTTCCTTATGTTAACCGATGCCCCGGAACAGGATCTTGTCAATAAAGTCCTCGATAAGAAACAGTGGAAAATTTACTCCACGTCCGCTAATCAATTCGGCGATTTGATGTTCAACGTTTTAGATTCAATTGGCAAAGGAAATTCCTTTTACCGCCGCCTCGTAGTTTAGGTTAAGCAAACCTTTCGTTACCCGATTTTTCGCGTCTTGTAATCTATTTCCTCTTCTTCAACACCGTTAATTAAAAATAAAGGCGATATAATAGCTGGCAGTGGGAGTGAGTGGTGAAGCAACTCATTGTTAACGCGGATGATTTTGGGTACACGCGCGGGGTGAACCAGGCGATTGTGGAAGCCTGGCAGCGCGGAGTGGTAACCAGCACGTCTTTGATGGCTAATGGAGCGGCGTTTGACGATGCGGTGAGCTTGGCGCGGCAAGAAACGGGTCTGGACGTCGGGTGCCACCTGAATTTTGTGGAGAGGATGACCAATTACCGCGATGCGGCCGTCATCAAGGAGACCGAGCCAAAAAAGATTTTAGCCGGTCCGATCAGCGCGCATTGAGGATTGCCATGAAGAAAGAAAAAAATCCCTATTACTCGATCGTGATCCCGATCCACAACGAGGAAGAGTCGATCATCCCGCTGTTCGCAAAAATCGTGGAGGCGATGGATACGCAGGAAGCGGACTATGAAATCGTCTTCGTGGATGACGCCAGCACGGACGGCTCCCCTGCTCTGCTGGAACAGATCGCCTCGCTGGATTCGCGAGTGCTGGTGGTGCAGTTGCGGAGGAACTTCGGGCAAACCGCCGCCCTGGCCGCCGGATTCGATTACGCGCGGGGCGAGGTAATCATCTCCATGAACGGCGATTTCCAGCACGACCCGGGGGACCTGCCGATGTTCATCGAGAAAATTCACGAAGGGTACGACATCGTCAGCGGCTGGCGTAAGGACCGCGTGGACAACTATCTAATGCGGCGGATGCCGTCGGCTATCGCCAACTGGGCGATGCGGGCGCTGTCCGGGGTTTCGCTGCACGATTTCGGCACGACCTTCATAGCATACCGCCGGGAGACGATCCGCGGGGTGAATCTCTATGGCGAGCTGCATCGCTTTATACCCGCGCTGGCGAGCTTGCAGGGAGCCAAGATGACCGAGGTTCCTATCCGCAACGCGGCGCGCTCGACGAGCCAGTCGCATTACGGACTGGACAGCACGTTTCGCGGGCTCTTTGACCTGATGACCATCCGCTTTCTGCTGCGCTACCTGACGCGGCCATTGCACTTCTTCGGGATGCTGGGATTGCTTTGCTTGACCGGAGGCTTTACAGCGCTGGCATATCTTTTCTACGAGAAGATCATGGGCCATGACCTATTTCTGGAGCATGGACCGTTATTGTTGCTAGCCGTGGTGGTTGTCCTGGCCGGAATCCAACTGGTGTGCACCGGCTTGATCGGCGAATTGCTGACGCGAATTTACTTTGAAGGGCAGCAGCGGCGAATCTATTCCGTGTCGCGCGTGATCGGGCGCTCGCGGAAAGCAGGGATCGTCTAACAAACGGTTCACTGCAAACCGGAAGAATCCAAAACGCATGAATGCACGAAGAATGAAAACATACTCCGCGCAGAGCGGATATGTTTACCAATACTATTTTCTGGAATCGAAGGTCCGCCGCCGCTGGCTGGGGAACGGCGGGACAGCGTTTTTATTTCACGTAACGAGCGACCGCAAGAATTTTTCCGTGGTGGAGATATTGCTGGAAGAGGCGGCGCTCAAGGCATGGGAAAAAGCGCATGGCCGGGCACTGGCGGAGCAGGAAAAATACGCAGCCGCCAAGATGGGATTGTTCCGCACGTTCGATGAAACCGGCGAACCGGCAAAGCTGCAAGCATTCCGCGTGAGCGCGGCCATGATGGATGAGCTGCTGGCGCCGCTGGGCTTGGACATCTGAAAAAACTTTACGGATAAAAATAAAAAAGGGGACGAAATAAATTCGTCCCCCAATTGATCCTGGAACAAACCGCTTACTTTTTCTTCTTAGGAGCGGCCTTTTTCTTGGCTGCCGGTTTCTTCTTCGCGGCTGCTTTCTTGGTTGCTAGTTTCATTTTTACGTTCTCCCTTTCTTCATCTAATTTTCTTTAGCAACAGTCTTACATTGTTGCTGATTGATTCTTATATACGAAGTATGTAAAGGGATGTCAAGAAAAAAAACACATTCAGCGCAACATTTGAAAAAATAATTTTCGGCGAAGAGAATGTCGCCGCTCGCTTTCGCGCGATTTTCCGGCCAGCAGATGCGCACCAACACGCATATTCACGGGTATCATTTCTGATACTTGAGAACCGAGAAGACATCGGTGCCTGGCAGTTTGGATCGTCCATTCAAGAACTCCAACTCCACGACGACAGCAACGCTTTCGACGACGCCGCCGAGTTCATTCACCAATTTGGCGCAAGCGCCGGCGGTGCCGCCGGTGGCGAGAAGATCGTCGACGATGAGCACGCGGTCGCCCGGGCGAACCGCGTCGCGATGAATTTCCAGCGAGTCGCTTCCGTACTCCAAATCGTAAGTGACGCGCGCGGTAACGGAGGGAAGCTTCTTGGGTTTGCGCACGGGAACGAAACCCGTCCCCAGCTTGTAAGCCAGCGCGGGGCCGAAAATAAAACCACGCGCTTCAATGCCCAGAATCTGGTCCAGATGCTGGTTCGCATACCGCTCGGCAAAGGCATCAATCAGCCGCTGGAAACCGGTCTTGTCCTTGAGCAAGGTGGTGATGTCATAAAACAGAATTCCTTTTTTCGGCCAGTCGGGAACTTCGCGAATCAAACTTTTTAATTCTTCCATGCAAACTCTCCTTCAGGAACCGTCGTATTTCTACAGGCTCCGCTCGATGCAAAATGTTTTTGAGTGTACCACCTCTGCCGCCATTTCTACTACCTGCTCCACGCGGCTGGAGCGAGGGCCAACCTGCAACTGGTCGCGCAAGCGGTCCAATACGGATTCTTCTCCAACGGCGTAAACCTCCACGCGGCCATCGGAGAGATTGCGGACAAAACCTTTCAAGCCCAGGCCGGAGGCAACGTCCTCCACGAAAAAACGAAAACCCACACCCTGCACACGCCCCTGCACAAAATAGCGTTTAGCCGTAATCATAACCGGAGCCGGAAGGAAACCTGAACAAAACCGCGTTAAGCGCGGTTTACGGGCAGGTGTAACCCGCCCGAGTCGCCTGGGAATTCTCTGGCGGGAATTCCATCCTGCGGAATTCCGCCGGACCATTATACGCCTCCGCTGCGTAGTTCCAAGGACGTCTCCAAGCAGCGACGAAAAGAAATTCTCGCTGTTCAGGCTGTCCCTATTTCTCTTGACGTATAGCTATGATATAGCTATACTCGCTTTGAGTGGAATTCTGTGAAGCTCGAACCCGATCCTTTCACGGTTCAATGGCTGGAGGACTTTGTCCCGGACTCTGCGGCGTTTGAGTGGGACCGGGGGAACCAAGCGAAGAACCTCAAACACGGGCTGACTCTGGAAGATATTGAATCCGTGTTTTGGCAACCCTATGTTTTTGCCGGACGAATTGCAGATCCCGCGCATTCAGAATGGCGGGGATTGATTCTCGGCCAATCGGCCCAGGGACGGCGGGTCGCTCTGATATTCACTCGGCGGGGCGAGAGGGTCCGCGTCATCTCTTGCCGTTCCATGCGCCCGGCAGAACGGAGGCTTTATGAAATCACGACGGCCCAAGAGTGACGATCAGGTTCATGAGTTTGAGAAACGCGATCTTGGCAGGGACATAGAGCGCAGCCGTTCCGCCGCGGTCATCCGCCCTAAGAAGCGCTCTTTGCCAACATCGATCCTCTTGGATGCATCTCTCATTGGTAAGTTGAAGGAAAAAGCCGGGGATCGTGGAATCGGTTACCAGACCATGCTCAAAATCATTCTGCACGAGCATGTGGATGATTATTGAGCAAGTTCTTTCTGCCTGGAAAAATCGCGCAGTTCAGGCCGATCCTATTTTCCCTAACCGCTGAGGAAGAAACAAATGTGGCTGAGAGAGTGCTACGAATTATATCCAGAACTCACCAAACTCCGAACTGAGCAGGAGTACGACCTGCCACGGGTAGAGCGCGAAGTACACCAGGCAAGTTCCGGCTATCGGGTTGATGCCAAGGTTTTGCTGATCATTGAAAACAGCGCAGGATGGAGCTACCCCTCCTGGTGGCCCCGGCTTAGCGAGAAGATCAAAGATCCCATTAAACTTGAAGATCTCCACTCGCCGGAAGGGAAACAGGAAGCGGTTAAACTCCTTCACACCCGTCTTAGGCACATCGAAGTAGTATCGGTTGTGCTCCGCTTTTTGTGTCCAGAAGAATTCGGGATTCTCTCGCCGCCGGTCATGGCTTTTGTGAACCTCCCACCGGCCAACACCCATGCAGACTTGTACTTTAGCTATCTTTTCGTCCTTAAAAAACTCTTGCGTAAGAACCCCGCCTTAAAGCACGTCGCCAATGTGGATATGGCGCTTTGGAGTGCAGCACATCTGAACTACTTTCTCCCGAAGGACCGTGCTCGTCGCGACGTGCTTTCGAGGGAAATATGGTGTGACGAGTTCTTCCAAGAGATTCGGCTCAACAATTTGTTCGATGGTTTTGGGAGGTATTGGCAAGGAACGGACAGGGAGAGGTTGGTGCTCTCGCGCTCGCTCCTCGCGCATGACAGTACGATAGCAGGCGTTATTGCTGCCAAATGCTTCGAGGATGCTGTCGTCCGCCTAGGAAAGAAGCTACACCTGAACCCTCGAAATCGAAACCAGGACAGACTAAGCCTAGCGCGCTTGTCGACGAGATGGTTGGGCAACCTAACTTCTGGAATCTTCCTTTGACGAAGTGGAGAGACTTGAGGGATAACGCTGTACATGAGGATTTGTCAGAGAAAGAAATCGAAGAGCTAATTGGAGCAGCAGAGCAGCTTTACAGCCGCTTGTAATGGTCTGCACACGAGAATTGGGAGAAATAGTTCGTGGAAAACATAAACACTGCCCTCGCTGATGAGATTGTCGCCCTTCACAAGAAAGGCAGACTACCAACGCCATTCACGGTAAATGATATTCGCAAACACTTCCAGGGCAGATTCAGCGACAATCACATAAAGACTGTATTGGCAAATTATTGCGAGGATACCGGCGATCAAGTTAAGAAGGGCCGCCAAGCTCGCTTTAGGCGCATCTCCAGAGGAAAATACATCAGCATCTGAACCTGCCCCCCCTATCGGCGGTCCCTTTCGAGAAAGTGATACGAAAAACCAGAAAAACCGGGGACAGCCTGAACTGCGCGATTTATTTTTACGCGGCGGAGTTGACTCGCGACACCGTGACTCTGACGCTGTAGCCCAGCGAGCCGAGAATACGGATCAGAAGGTCGCTGGAGACATTCTCGAGTTTGTCATTCAGGATGGCGGTTACTCTTGTCCGGGACGTTCCTGCCCGCTCAGCGATTGCGGCGTGGGTGATCTTTCTCTTCCGAACGATCTCCTTCAGATGCTTTAAGAGCGCAAACTGGACCTGCCATTCCTTGGCGTCAGCCGGTGAAAGCCCAAGAATATCAGCCAATGCCTCCGGAGTTCGCGCGACAAGGGGTGTAACTCTGGGTTTTACCCGTGACACGGGTTTAACTCTAGCCATGGGTTTGACTCTAGACATCAAGAACCTCCTTCAACCGTTTTCTTGCGATTTCAATATCCGGGGCCGGAGTATACCGAGTCTTTTTGACGAATGCATGGATCACGAGAATCCCCACAGGCGACAGATTGAAGTAGAACGCGCGATACACGCCATCCTCGCCCTGAACACGGAGTTCCGAGACACCGGCGGCCACGCTGGGCATTGGTCGCGAATGCGGCATTCCCAATTGCTCTCCCAACTGAAGTTGAAAAAGGCGTCTACCTAGACCATTTATACAGTTAGTGTATAGCATATCCACAATGGCGGAACCAGCCGCGGGCATCCTGTGAGGTGACA
>MEKX01000144.1:0-4670 GCA_001767075.1 Acidobacteria bacterium RIFCSPLOWO2_12_FULL_54_10
AGGTGATGTCGTTGTCGATCACCTGCCGCGTGACCGCTCCATTCTCGCTCTCGATGATCTCAAACCCGTTCTCCATGCGGCTGGTAGTCCTGAAGCCCCGGGCTCCCCACGCGAGGGAGAAGTCCAGACCGATGGGGCCGGTCGTTCCCCAGTAGCCGTACCAGCCTTCCAGGTCTCGACATCCGCCGCCCTCTTCGTACATCCCGCCGACTCGCCCGGGCATACCGGTGCGGACCAGCCGATCGTGAGTCTTCTTCATGCAGCCGCCGCTTACGCCAGGGGCGCCCGGGAAACCGAATATGGGCACGTAGTCCACGGATTCCCCCCGGGCATGGGGTACGAATCGCTCGAGATCATTCACGTTGTTCGGATCGGAAATCCAGTTATGGAGAGCTTCACATCCCACTTTCCGCACTTCTCGGAGGGCCATTTTTGTGAATTTTGAAGGGGCACCAGACCGGCTTCACTGCCCGTATTCTGCGGTGGGCACCTCCAGAAGATCGAGGACAAGACGCTGTATTTCGGTGAGGGGATCCCAGAAAGTTTGGACTTCCTGCTGGCCGTTGCAGAGACAATGTCGACGAAGGGGGTCGAAGAGAGCCAGGATCTTGTCGGCTGTGGGTGCCCGGCACTCGCGTTCCTCGGGGTAGATCGGAATCGAGCGTAAGCCTCTCTTCTTCATAGCCGTGCGCACCTGGCGTTCGATCAGGGCGTGGATTGTGACCGTCAGGAAGTAGAGGAAGAGAAAGGCTTCGATGCGCTCGGGGCTCTTGTAGTTAACGGGCATGATTTCGGCCGCTGTCTTGAGCTGTTCGTGCCGTTTCTCGACGAAGGCTTGGTATTTATAGATCTGCAGGAGTTCCAGGGCATCCAGTTGATCTGCGGTCTTGTTGGTGACCAGGGGGAAGATGCCGTCGGCGGCCGCTGTCGCCCGTATCTGCGCTTCATCGAGCACGGCCACCGGTTCGTAGACCGTGGTCGTTTGCCGAACGTAGCGGGTGTTCTTGCCCGGTCTTCCGGGTCCAGTTTGACGGTGCGTGTGCTTGTCCCGGGGGACGATCTCCGCCCTCACCCAGCAGCGCGTGTCGGTCTGGTTGAGGATCTCGTCCGAGGCGGCCTGCACCTGTTGCCGGGTCTTGAGCGTGCGGCGTCCCACTTTTTCGCGTAGGCGCTGGATCTCCTGGCGTGCCGTCTGGATGGCGTTGTCCCGTGCCTGTTGGTCGCGCTGCCACTTCTGGCTGCTGCGATACCACACGAGGCGATATCCCTCGGCGGTGGGCTCGGGAGCTTGGACGGCTTCGAAGTGCTCCGGGGGATCGTGCTTGCGTCGTCCCGGAGGGCGCTTCCATATGCGTTGCCAACCTACTTCGTGATCGATAAGGTACTGCCGGAAGCGGGCGTCCTCTTTGCGCGTGCGGGGCAGCACGGTGATGAAGCAACCGCCGGCGCGGTCGATGTGCCCCATGTTCTCCCGTGTGCACAGCTTGCAGTCGGCCACGTAGATGAAGTCGGGCCGGCCGACGATGCGCCGCAGTGCTTCCCAGGTCTCGACGTGAAGCGTGTCGTCGGTACGGTTGCCGTCGAACACCTGGTAGTGGATGGGCACCGCGCCGTCGGCACTCACCGTGAGGGACCAGACCAGTTGCTTGAGATCCGGACGGTGGTCCTTGTTGTGCCCGTGAACGATGCGCAGACGGCGCCGACCATCAGGGCGCGGAGGCCCTTCCGGATAGACTCCGCTGAACGTCACGGAGGTGGAATCCTGGTGAGCGCAGCGCAGGTCAAGCCCGAACTTTTTGGCCATGTGGACGATGATCTGTGTTATCAGGGTCCGCAGGTCGGCCTGAAACAACCGGTCGAGCGTGCGTCCGAGCCGGTCGTCATTGACCAACTGCAAGAGTCTCTCGTCGAGATCCAGTTGAGCAGGATCGAACTGCCGGGCCCACTCCGGAACGCCGTACAGCGGATGACGGGACAGGACGAAATTACGGACCAGTAGCAACGCGCTGTCCACAGGGTCCAGCTTGAGCCGACGATCCGGAGGATCCAGCGCTCCGGCCAGATGTTCCCGAAGACGGAGGCCCTCCATAAAGGGGCGGATCACAGGATGACCACCCACATACCCAGACTCCAGTGTCAGTTCGTCGGTTCGCATCGAGGGTTCCGGCAAAATTGCTCTTGACTGGCAAGCTATCTTGTCGTATTATAGGCGACAAGACAAAGCGAGTCAAGGGAAAACGATGCCAGAACAAACAAATGGCCGCCGTGGGCGTTCCTTGCGGCGATGCGAACAGGAATACGACGAACTCAAAGGCCAACTCTTTAAACAGGGTTACGTCCTTCAGGGATCCCTGACCGAACGCTGGAACCAGTGTGGAAAACCCGAATGTCGATGCAAAGATGATCCCCAGGGTCGACACGGGCCATACTACCAGTTGAGTTGGAAGCAACGAGGGAAGACCAAATCCATGTACCTGGACGCCGATCAGGTCCAGCTGTGCAAAGAATGGATCGCGAACCACAAGGAGCTTGACCGCATCCTCAAAAGGCTACACGACGTTTCCCTTCGTATGGTGAACCTCCGCAAAACTGCCAAAAAGTGAGTCTCCACAAATTCACCAAAAAGACCATCTCTCACGTGCGGAAAGTAGGCTATACGGCCATGTAATCTTGATTTTATGTTCGCGCCTGCCCCAGTGTTGGTTACAAATTTCTGGCGTTGCTTGAATTCCACAATGCGACGCTTGAGTTGGCGAGATGAAAGAGCACTGACCACCGATAGATTTCGGGAGACTCCGACGGAAATGGTTTCGAAAACGTACACAGATAATGGGCCTTTGTGTTTCCCGTCGCGGTAGTGTCTCCAGGAATCCTCGCCCAGGGCTTCCGCAACCATCTTGAATGTCTGCTTGAAGGCAGCGTCCTCACCCTCCCGGTCAAACTCCCTCCCGTTTTCAAGAACCTGACGCACAAAGTCCGTTATGAAGGGTTCTACGTCATGTTCGAACTCTTCGTATGCGTTGCGCAGGGTAAAATATCGCAGGATTAGGCCTCGGTCGAACATAGTGTTTGCTTGGAGTTCCGACATCCCGAGGTTTTCCTGAAATGGAGGAAATGCGGCGAGTTTCTCAATCCAGTCAACAAAATCAGGGTTAGTCGCTCTAAAAATACAGTTTCTTACCTCTTGCGGTTCAAGCGATGAGCCGCCGGTGTTGAGTCGTTCAAAAACGTCGTATTTCATCTTTGGATGACTACCGACTTTTATGACTTCAACTCTGCAACCTGCGCGCTTAATAGAAAGCCTGACCTGCAGGCTGAGATCGGGGAAGGATACGCCCTCTATGGAGGGTAAGCGAGGTTTGTGTCCCGCGCGCACGAGGACTGATCCAGGCAGGAGTGTGGTTCCCGTAGAGTCTTTCGCATCTTTGAGCACGCCCATGAACTCTAGAACGCTAGAAACGCGCTGTAGCCCATCTACGAGTTCCCAAATTCCTTTGTCGTCTTCGGCCACGAAGATTGCAGGGGTAGGAAATCCAAGCAAAATTGATTCGATGAATCTGCTCTTTTGTGTTGGCATCCAGCGGAAAAGCCTCTGGTACTCTGGTCTAATCACCAATTCATCGTTCTCGTAGAGATTGGCGAGCTCTCCGTAGCTTACATCCAATTTGTCGGTGCGAATATCGTTCCGAGCCGCTGCAATCTCAGCGTCAATCTGTTTTCGGGTTGGTTCCCTGATTTTCATTTGCTCCTCCGGTCACAATTCTATCACAAGCCGATAACGTCTGCTGCGATTAGACTAATTCCGTATGAACCCAACGGCGTTCTTGAGGCGCGGGTTACCGCGTCGTCTGCACTCCTTGTGTACCCCCGGCACGGGCGTGAACTGATGGGGCAAAAATGCCCTGTGGTAGTACCTGCATCGCCTGGAACCCAGGCGATGTCAACTATTAGCCGACGGCAAGGGCAACGCCGCGAGGCGTTCTCTGACGGAAGCCCGAGCGCAGAGGTGCGAGCGACTGACCCGGAACACCCACGTTTGCGCGCGCGGTTCGCGTAGGCAACCAGCGTTGCACAACGAGAGGGCGTCTTGTGCACCCTTAACGTGAACCGCTCTGCGGCAGCCTGTGCCGGGCACGCCTGCCTGCCGGTAGGCAGGGCAGACAGGCGAACCCGCGTGCAAGGTGGTGTGGGGGGGGAGGGGTAGAAGCCTTCCCTTACGGGATTGCCCTATTCGAGTCTCTTCCTGGCTGGCCGAAGTTCATAGAGGGCCTGGTCCCCCTTTACAAGGCTCGCCGTTTCGGTAGCCGCCCTTTCAAACAAGAGCTTCGCGGTTGAGAAAAGATCTGCGGTTTCAGCTTTCAGGTAGCGCGCCATCATTCGGCAATATTCCGGGTCGATCTCAACGCCGATGCTGTTTCGGCCTGTCCGCAGTGCCGCAACCATTGTGGTCCCGGACCCGCAAAAGGGGTCCAACACGGTGTCACCGGTGAAGGAGAACATGCGAACGAGACGTGTGGCGAGTTCCAATGGGAACGGGGCGGGATGCTGCTTAGTAGAGGCACCCGTGATATTCCATATCTGCTGGAACCATCGGTCAAAATCATCCTTCCCAATTCGGCTTGCCTCTCGCTGCGTATTCGTTGGCTTCCTGTACCCGCCCGGCTTCCGCT
>MEKX01000144.1:5085-5619 GCA_001767075.1 Acidobacteria bacterium RIFCSPLOWO2_12_FULL_54_10
GGAGAGGTCCCGCGAATCGCCGGTGATCAGTCTATGAACAGTGGTTTCCATCCGGTTACTCAAGCCCCCCCAGATGGGCCACAAGGACCCTGGCAAAGCGTTCAAGAGAAAGGTCTTCCGCTGGTGTTGAAAAACGTCCCTGGATTCCACCGTCAGCCGTCGAGGCAATGAAGGCCGCTGCCGTGTAGTGACGCTCAAGCACGAGCTTCCGGCAGAAGAGCTCATACCGGCGCAGATACGAAGCGCCCACGAATTCCGGGAACACCTTGAAGTGCGGCTCCTGCACCTTGACCGGTCGGTTGGATGCCTTGCAGTCTTCCAGCATGAAGAAGTAACCCAGAAATGGCTGGGGGCTTGTCAGATAGGCGCGTTCCCGGTAAGCGGTCCACAGATCGATGGCGCTTCCCATCGCCTCTTCGGTCCGATTGTTGAAGTTGTTGCCGAAAGATGGGCCGACCTGTGACTTCGCCTCGATGGCAACGAGAAGCGTATCCTCTCGCACGACAAGCAGGTCCCATTCTTTGGTGGGGCGGA
>MEKX01000145.1 GCA_001767075.1 Acidobacteria bacterium RIFCSPLOWO2_12_FULL_54_10
CGCCCTGCCCTTCCCCTTTCGTCTGACCCCCCTCCGCCGCGGGAATCCCGAGTTGCATGGTCACTACGCCGGGGATGGAGAGAGACCCTGTGGCCGGGTCGTACTCGCATTCCGCGCTTTCGATGCGGTCGCGCCGCTCGCTTTGCTTGCCGTAGAGAAGAATCGAAACGCCGCGCAGGACGACCTTGTTTTTGAAATGGGTGACCTCGCTGGCCTCGACCGTGTAGAGGGTGTGGTCTCCGAGGGTCTTCGAGAGCGAAAAGGCGTGGGTCTGCTGATTGATTTGCGGGGCGATCCGGGGCGGCGTCGCGCGCGGCTGCGCGCGCTCCCGCGTCCGCTGGAAGTAGCTCGACAGCGTAACTCCGAGCACCGCCAGCATCCCCGCCAGCGCCAGCCAGCGCACGGGACGCGGGTTTAACAGCACACCCATAGAATCCCCAGCTTACTATAGGCTGTCCGAGCCGCGACCGCAAGGGAGCGGTGGTTTGAATCCGAGCCGCGAATCAGAGCCGCGCGCGTGAGCAAGCGGTCAGAAGGAGTCAGAAGTCAGGAGTCAGGAGTCAGAAGAAACGCAATCCGAGCCGCGACCCATTCGACTACGCTCAGGGCAGGCCGCAAGGGAGCGGGCCATTCGAACCGCGCCTTTCCTACCTGTCCCGAGCGTGGTCGAGCAAAACGCAGTCGTGAGAAACGTCAGGGAGCGGACGGAAGAAGTCAGAAGCTAATGTAACGAAGGATGTCATCCTGAGCGAAGCGAAGGATCTGCTGTTACTTCTTCTGTCTTCTGACTTCTGACTTCTGACTCCTGACTCCTGACTCCTGTCTTCTGTCTTCTGATTCTTACCGGCACTGCAAGGCGGCTTGAATCTGCTGCGTCCAGGCTTTCAGTTGATCGGCTTGCGCGGGCGAGAGCTGTCGGCCCGACTGCGCCTGGACCTGGTTCAGGAAGGCAGCAAGCTGGTTGCACGCCGCCGTGGAATTCTGCGCGTTCAGTTGATTGAGCGCATTCTGAAGCAGCCGGACCCCTTGCTGGAAGTTCAGGCCCGAGACGATGGCCGTAAGGTTCGAAAGCATCCACCGGGGATCGGCGATCTTGGTTACGAAGACATCATAACCACCGGCTAAGTTTGGCTGCAGAGGATTTGCTAGCGGGAAGTTGACTGAATCCGTTGTACCTGCTACGTAAATGCTTCCCAATACATCGACAGCGATTGCTGCGCCTGCGTCACCCCGGATTCCTGCTAGGTAGGTGGAGTAGGTCAACACAGAACCGGTCGGATCCAGCTTCGTTATGAAGGCATCGGGGCAGAATATGGGTTCTCCACTCCATCGCTTGGCACACGGGATGCCAGCGAAGGAGTTACGTTGCAATGCGTCAGGCGTTGTCGGAAAGTCGGTTGAATAGGTTGCCCCAGTCACATAAGTGTTGCCTTGGGCGTCCATGGAAACTCCATACCCATAACTTCCATATCCAGAACCACCGCGAAGAAACTTCGAGTAGAGGATTGTGCCAGTCGAGTCCACTTTCTCCACAAAAGTGTAGGGGAAGGGCGGCCAACTGCCGAGATCAACATAGCCTGTAATGTAGGCATTCGCGGAGGCATCTAAGGCAAGGTCCGAACCCCGGCCCGGAGTTCCAGCCAAGTAAATCAAGGCAGAGCCATCGGAGTTCAATTTGCCTAAAGATCCTCCTAGAACATAGGCGTTGCCCAAACTATCTACTGCAACGTCCCCAGCACCTGAAGTGGCATTCAGAAAAGTCGAGTAGACTAGCGCCGACCCTAAGTTGTTCAATTTTGCTACAAATGAACCGCTGAAGTTCGTTTGGAAAGCTCGTGGAGTTGTGGGGAAATCAGGGGAGAAAGTCGACCCGCTAATGTATGCATTGCCGGAACTGTCCAAAGCAAGTCCCTTGACGGTATCTGGGTAGCTACCCCCGATGAATGTCGAATAAACGAGCGCTGTGCCCGTAGGGTTGAGCTTAGCTAGAAAGCCATCAGAACAAGTAGCATTGAGCGTTTGACAGTTTCTGGCACCGATAAAGGCGGTCTGAAATGCCCCGACTGTTGTGGGAAAATTGTACGATTTGGAGTACCCCGCTATATAGGCATTTCCAACCTTATCAACTGCAATCCTAAGCGCAACATCTCCGCCATTCCCGCCAATGTAGGTGGAGTATTCGAGCTCGGAACCATTCGGACTTAGTCTGAAGACAAATGCGTCTTCACGCCCGTCCAACGGTCCGCCCCAAAAGGTTCGCTGAAATGCCACCTGCGTTGTCGGGAAATTGGAAGACTCCGTCGCACCTGTGACATAAACACTTCCAGCCGCGTCCACTGCAATGCCATTGGCCCAATCGTTGGACCACGAATTAATCACGCCCCCACCCAGATACGTGGAATAGACCAGGATCGGATCAATTACCAACGGTTTCGAGGCGTCATAAGCTGCCAGTTCGAAGCCGACCTTGTTCTTCTCTTTCACCACATAACTACCTGCGACTTCCATACGGACGCCCTCGGCTTCTTGATAGACTACCGGCTTCCGCAGATGAATCCCATTGCCCTGGACCTCTACGGCGAGGTCGCCTTCTGCACTCACCGTCAAGTTTTCTGTCCCTTCAAAGGCAAGGCTGATCTGGCCGGGGTCGGCACCGGGGGCCACAACGAAGTCATATTCCATCTGCCCCTGATTGCCGTAATAGACCAAATCAATGCCGGGATAAACCTCCCGGTAGCGCACCTTGGCGTAATTGGGGACGTTGGTCTGCCACTTCGATGGGTCGTTGCCAAGGAAGTAATTGCTCTTGCCGGGCAGTTCATTGAGCGAACTCACTTTCGCCGTGGGATTCGCCCCCACCAGCTTCATGCGAAGGATGGAGCCGGGACGTAGCGCCGCCGTCTCGGCGGCTCCAGGAGCCGGCTGGAAGCCGGCGCTACGCTCTGACGTGACCGCTCCCTTACGGTCGCCCTTCGGTCCCGAGGGACCGTCAGGACCCGAGGGGCGGCTCGGATTCAAAACCACCGCTCCCTTGCGGTCGCGGCTCGGATTCTGACTCCTGCGCAGCGTCAGCGCGGCCTCGGCCGACGTCACGAGGACCGTGTAACCGGGGCCTCGGGAGACAAACGTCCCCGCGCGAGACTCCTGTCCGCAATTGGCCGCCGAGCACGGCTCAAAGTGCAACGGGAGCTTGCCGTAATTCGTAAGGATGTGCGGTCCCGGTTGTGGCTCGCCACGCCGAGGCGTGGAAGCCGAAGGCGCGGGATACCAGACAACGCTGCATGCCAGAATCATCAGCACGAGAAAGCCCACCAAGGTCCTGCCCTGCTGTTTCCATCCGCATCGTTCCCCGGCCCGGCGGAACAGGCTACCGAACGGCTTTCTCATGGCTTCCTCCGAGGGGGATCGCGGTCCACGGGAGCGATTGGGAAACGTGAGAATGGACCACTCTGGTCTCAGTATCGCCCACGCCCGACGAATGTCAATAGCCAAATCCGCCCACCCGTCCCGCACGTCGCTGCGATGGTACTAGAATAGACTGCTCAACCGATTTGACAGCGGAGGCTCTCATGGACCCGAACCTCGAAAACAAAGTGGCGGTGGTGACGGGCGGGAGTCGCGGCATCGGGTTTGCCATTGCCGAAGCCCTGGCGCGGCATGGCGCGCGGGTGGTGATCGGCTCGCGCAACGCCGCCGACCTGGCGCAGGCTGCCGACGCATTGAACAAGCTGGCCCCTTCCCGCGTGGACGCCGTCGAGACCGACGTGCGTGATTACAAGCAAGTCGAGCGGCTGATGGCGCGGGCCGAGGAGCGCTTCGGCGGCCTTGACATCCTGGTCAACAACGCCGGAATCGGCCTCTTCAGCCCGGTGGAAGAAATTTCTCCGGAAGAATGGGACGCCGTGATCGGGACGAATCTGACGGGATGCTTCTATTGCGTGCGCGCCGCCGCGCCCCGAATGAAGCGGCGGGGCGGCGGGTATATTTTCAACATCAGCAGCCTGGCCGGAAAAAACGCTTTCGCCGGCGGGGCCGCCTACAACGCCTCGAAGTTCGGCCTGAACGGTTTTAGCGAAGCCGCGATGCTCGACCTGCGCTACGACAACATTCGCGTCAGCTACATCCTGCCGGGAAGCGTCGAGACGGACTTCGCGCACCCCGGCGGAAAGCGGGAGCCGGGCCGGAGGTCAAGCTGGAAAATTGACCCGGAAGACGTGGCCCAGGCCGTACTGGACCTGCTCCGCACCGACCCGCGGACCATGATCAGCCGCGTCGAGATGCGCCCCAGCCAGCCGCCCAGGAAGTGATCCGAGCCGCGCGCGTAAGCAAGCGGGCCAAGACCAGTGACAAGTGACAAGAAGAAGCCAGAAGCCGAGCCGCGACCGTGAGGGAGCGGTGGTTGTAAGTGGGGAGTGGGGAGTGGGGAAAAGAACGTGCCCGACCCTCTCTTCTGGAATGTCGTCCCCATTCCCTAATCCCAACTTCCCATTCGCTATGTTCCATCGCCTCATGATAAGTATTGATTATTACACACCCGCCGGCGTATCTTAATCGGCAGGGAGGAATTCATGCGGCGACAGTTTGTTTTGGATGAGCGCAGCGAGCGGTTGCTCGACCGCTTGGCTGCGTCGCGCGCCGGAAACCGCAGCTTTGTCGTGCGCGAGGCGATTGCCTTGTATGCCGCCTTGGAAGAGCGCCTCACCGAAATGGAGTCTCAGCCCGGCTTCCTGCGCCTGATGCGGCAGACCGCCGCCGACATTGAGGCCGGCCGCGTCCTGACGCACGCTCAAATGAAAAAGGGTCTCGGTAAAGGCCGCAATCATTCAGGAAACGTTGATCGAACATGATGACGTCATTCTGAGCGCAGCGAAGAATCTGCTCTTGTTTTGTTTTTCCCGCCCGGAATCGCAAACCAATCGGCTGCCAAATCGTCCCATGTCGGATTGTGCTTTTCGATCAGGGCAACCTTCTTCGCTCGAAGCCATCCCTTGATCTGTTTCTCCCGCTCAATCGCTGACCGGATGCTTCGGTAAGGCTCATAATAAACGAGACGATGAATCCGATAGCGGCTGGTAAAGCCAGGAATCAATCCCTGCCGGTGCTCCGCAACCCTACGTGTCAAGTTGTTGGTGACGCCCGTGTACAAGTTCCGGGAACGGCTGGATAGAATGTATACGTAATAGGGCATTTCGATGCGCCGTTAAGAGCAGATCCTTCGTCGCTACGCTCCTCAGGATGACGTCATCACTTATAACACGAGGCAACGTCTACCTGCGGGCGATCTGGCTAGCGCGCATTCCCTAGGCACACGTTTCATGTTCTTGGTCTCAGAAATTGAAAGGAGTCGGGAGGTCTAGCTTACCGCTTCCACTGATCTCGGACCATCTTGTAGAGGCCGATGACCGTGAAAAGCAGAAAGGCTAGTTGGAAGACAACAAGGTGTGCCTTCGCGAAAAACTCAGCCATTTTGGTTTCGAGCTTCCTCCTTTCCTAACGAATGTTGGCCAACAAAAAGGGCCAATCGGTTTCGCGCCGATTGGCCCCGAAAAGTAGAACTTGATCTCGACTACATCAAACCCTCCTCTGTTCTAACCTGTGACGCCGAACTATCGAAGTACACTTCTCCCCGCGACTCTTGAGCGAAATCAGATTTAAGGTTTCGATTGTTTTTCAGCCCAGGAATTTCAGGGGCAAACGTATCCTTCACATCCCCGCGTTCTGCGGTCCCAGGGCTATTGCCCCCAGTGAAGTGCCCTACAATTGAATTCTTACTACTCGTTCCAGGTAATTGTCAAAGAGGTTCACCGCTAGCGAGTGGAAGTCTTCGGCTTCCCTGGATTGTCTTGAATGAATACGAACTTTGTTGAGGACAATCCAGCCATTCTATACATCCGCGCATAAATAAAGGGATGTAATGGTTAACAAAAAGAGAGCAGGCAGGGACGGATGAGTTC
>MEKX01000146.1:0-24762 GCA_001767075.1 Acidobacteria bacterium RIFCSPLOWO2_12_FULL_54_10
ATGTTTGCCTTCCATTACGTGAATCGGAAAGAGCCAAATTGGTTTCTGATCGTGAAGAATATCGGGAATGACCGTCCTCAAAGAGACGGAGCGGTCGATGGTTTCGGCGTCTATTTCCGCCTTCGGTGAGGCGGGGCCCTGCGCGGCTTCCCCCGCCGGAGGCGTAGTTGCAGCTTCGCCAGATGCTTCCATCCCGGATGGAGCGGCAGACGCCGGGTTCTGCGCCGAGCCAATGAACCGTAAGCAGAAGAAAATCGCAGCCAATAGGATAATGCAGCGGAATAAAATCTGATCCCTTGCGGTTTGGCTTTGGAACAACTGTTCTTCCGCACCGACGGACATGTCTCGTATTTCGATCCTCCCTCTCACGCTTCCGATAGGGTGCTGTGAATTAAGCCAGGATTTCCATTTATCTTCCCGGCTACGAGCCAGTATACTCCCGGTCACCTCCGTTGGGGCCGCTATTTCAACTTTCCATCCCGAGCGCATCAGGCGAGCGGATTGGTGCAGTTGAACGATGCCGCTTCTGTTTTAGCCTGAGAGATTCCATGAGCGGCGTCGGCGAGAAAGCGGATCAGCGGCATGCCGGTGCGATAGTATTTTTCCAGCATCGGTATAAATTTTTTTCCGGTGGCGAGTGAGGCGGGAAATCTCTTGAAGAACAAGAATTGCTTGTAACGAAGGTAATGCGCGACAGGGTGGTCGGGGCTGAAACCCTTGGGAGCGGTCTTGAGCGTTTCACCGGCTAGTTCGCCGAAAGCTTTCCGGAAGGATGCGCCTTCGACGACGGATGCAAAACGGCGCGGGTGGGCCGCGATGCGGTCGCGCACGGCGCGCAGCAACGGGGCGTCGGGCATATACATGCCGCCGCCGAGCAGGACTTCATCGGGCGTAATGTGAAAATACAACGCGGGACCCAAGTTTTTGGGCAAGCCGCGAACCGGGAAAACAGCGGCAGCCTGCGTCTTGTAGGGGGATTTGTCGCGGCTGAAACGAGTGTCCCGGTAGATGCGATAGATGGAGACGCGCGGATCGGCCACTAACTCGGGAGCGAATCGGCGGAACGACCGTCCGAGATGCAAGACCGCTTCCGCCAGGGGCTGTTTTAATTTCTCCTCGTAAACCGCCCTGTGCGCTGCGAACCAAGCGCGGTTGTTATGCTTTTTGAGGTCGCTCAGGAATTTGAGAGCCTCGGGCGGAAAGCCGAGAAAGTTATTCAACTGACCGGGCTGATGCACCGGCGGTTTTTTTGGCTTTTTTGTCAGGGGACCTCCTGTTCGTGAATAGATGCGTGACTGATCGAAATCACCACTGAATATTGCCGGACTGAAATACGACGTCCGGGCCTGGGGCTTGCGCGTCGCCGCGGCTTTCGGCGGTGATGAAGAGAATGAATTCGCGGAAGGGAGTGAGTGACTTGATCTGCGCTTTATTCGTCTCGTCCACGCGCATCTGCCCGGCATTCACAATGTGCTGCCGGTCGGGCGTGGACACCCACAGGACATAGCGGGAATATTGGGGATTGAGTGAAGAAGGATCGGGAAGATTTTCCATGCGGACATCCAGCGTGTTGTTCTGGTCATAGGTCAGTTCCACGCGGCCCGTAGCCTTCGCCCCGCGCGCCAAAGGCAGCGGCTCAAAGCGAACGCGCTTGGCGCAGCCGGCGGTGAACAGGACGGCCAGCAAGAAGATAATGCGGAAACGGCGCATTGTGGCAATCATAAGTATTCCTTTCCGGATCAGTATAACTGAGGGACCAAGGGAGTTCTGCTGATTCTCCAAACAAAATCGCTGGGTGAAATTTACCGGCAGGGCATACAATAGAATCGAATAGAGCGGTTCGGCAGCTAACAGGGGAGTGCAACAATGCCGATGGCCAAAAACCAAGAACAAAAAACAAACGAGAACGCGGAACCTCAGGCTGAAAATTCATTTGTAAAGCCCGGAAAGCGGTTTTGGGGGAAGCAACAAGACATCCGAATGCTGCTGGTTGGGGGCTTCGGAGCCATGCTGCTGCTGATCCTGTTTTCCGGTCTGGAAGCGATCCGCATCAACGGGGATATACGCCGGGAAGCAACCACGATGCGCAACCGGTTTATTGAGACCGAGCAGGTTTTGTCCAACGTCAGGACCAACCTGCTGTGGGCATCGATCTGGATCGACGATTTTTTGCGCAGCCGGACGGATGGAACGGACGATTTTTACAGGCGGCAGCTTTGGGGGATTCGGCAGGAGTTGCAGATCGCCTGGACGCAGCAGGCGATGGCGCCACTGACAACGGAGCAAACGGAAACCTGGAATCGGTTGCGCATGCAGGTGGAAAATTTCTGGACGATGGTGGAGCCGGTGCTGAACTCGGCGCAGAGGCTCGATACACAACAAGCGGACCGGGCATTGCGCGAGGAAATGGTCGCTCGCCGGAGCGCCATCCTGAAACTCACCGACGAATTCACCGAGCTGAACCGCGGCGTGCTGCAAAATCAAAGCGTGGCAATCGAGAAATGGGCCGATGATTTCCGAACGCGGATGATTCTGAATGTGCTGTTATCGACGCTAGTGGGGGCGATAGTGGCGTTCTGGACGGTACGCTATGCGCGGCGACTCGAGACGAAGCTGCAAGAGCAGATCCAGGAAAGCGTGACATCGAAACATAACCTGGAAAGATTATCCGCGCGGGTGGTGGATTTGCAGGAAGAGGAAAGGCGGGCCATTTCCCGCGAGCTGCACGACCAGATCGGCCAGGCGCTGACGGCAATCCGCGTGAATTTAGGAATGATCGAAAAGAAGGTTGCCGCTTCCGGGGCGCGCGAACTGGTGGAGCGAATCCGGGAGTCAAAAGTGCTGGCAGAGCAAACCATGCAGGAAATTCGAGACCTCTCGCGCTTGCTGCGTCCCTCCATGCTGGATGACCTGGGATTGGTTCCGGCGCTGGAATGGTATGCACGCAGCTTGACGAAGCGGTCGGGAATTCCCGTGCAACTGGAAATCAGCAAAAACATCGGACGCTTGCCGGAACAGTGGGAAACCAGCCTGTATCGCAGCGTGCAGGAGGCGCTGACCAACACGATCCGCCATTCGGAGGCAACAAAAGTCTACATCCGGCTGGAAACGGCTGACGACCGGCTGGTGCTGACCGTGGAAGATAATGGTCATGGCTTTAATCCAAACAGATCATCGGGAGGATTGGGATTGATCGGCATGAAAGAGCGTGCGCGGCAATTGGGCGGAACGGCAACATTTGATTCCCTAAAACCAGCAGGAGCGAGGGTGCGCATCGAACTGCCACTGCCACCGCAAGCGGTAACCGTTGGAGAAGAGACTGCATCCGAGGTGATTTCATGAGTGCATCGATCCGAATTCTGTTAGCAGACGATCATCAAATTGTCCGGCAGGGACTGCGCCGCATCATTGAAGAAAATCCCGACATGGCCGTTGTGGGAGAAGCAAACGACGGGCGGCAGGCGATCCAGATGGCGCTCGACGAGAAACCCGACGTCATTGTAATGGATTTATCCATGCCGCAGATGAACGGCATCGAAGCGATCCGCCAGATAACGAGACGACTGCCAACGGTAAAGATTTTAGTGCTGAGCATGTATTCGGAGGATAGCTACGTGGTCCAGGTGTTGGAGGCCGGAGCTAAGGGGTATTTATTGAAAGACTCAGCTGACGCGGAACTGGTGCAGGCGATACAAGCCGTAGAAGGCGGGAAATCATTTTTTAGCCCACTGATCTCGCGCATCCTGCTGGATGAGTACGTGCGCCAGTTGCAGGAAAAGGGAGGCACCGACCGGTTCGAGCTGCTGACGGAGCGAGAGCGGGAGATTCTGCAATTGATCGCCGAAGGAAAAACCAGCAAGGAAGCCGCGGAACTTTTGAACATCAGCGCCAGCACCGTCGATACGCACCGCGCGCATATCATGGAGAAGTTGGACCTGCATAATCCTTATGAGGTGGTGCTATACGCGGTTCGCAAGGGGCTGATCAGTTAGCGCGGACCAAAAAGACTATCTGACCGTTCCTGTAGCGCAACTCGGCTCGGTCTATATGGCGATGACGGTGCTGGGCGGCAAGATCGTGGTGCTGCGCGAAGAGTTCGGCATGGCTAATGTCGGCCCGCAGGTGAAATACAGCAAGAACCTCCGCGCGTAAGGTAATATGCCTGCAATCAGTCGCTTTTTTGGGATTGTGATTACCATGAACTACAACGACCATCCACCACCGCACTTCCACGTGCGCTATGGCAATCAGAAAGCCTTGATCGCTATCGACACGCTTGGCCTGATTCATGGGCATCTCCCGCCGCGTGTGCTGGGATTTGTTGTCGAGTGGGCGTCGCAGCATCAGTCCGCGTTGGCGATGAACTGGGACTTGGCCAAGCGGCAGCAGCCATTACAACCAATTCAACCCCTGGAGTAAGTATGCTGAAAGATATCGTCGAGGTGCAGCCCACGAGGGATTACCGGCTACGTCTCCGCTTTGAGGACGGAAGCGAAGGAGAGGTGGACGTTGCCGGCATGATTCAGTTTGAGGGAATCTTTGCTCCACTAAAAGATCACGCGGAGTTCCTGAAAGTATCCGTGAATCCAGAGTTGGGGACCATTTGTTGGCCGAACGGAGCCGATCTCGACCCTGATGTGCTCTATGCGAAAGTTACTGGAGAGGAAATCTCTATTTCCGAGTCACTCGAATCGAGGAAACTCCGATAGGTTCACAGGGCTGGAGGAGCACCCCACGTGCGCCGTTAGTGGTATTGTGATAGGTAGACCAGGACCGGTTTTATCCAGGTCAGACTAATTGAGAATTGGGTGCTATGCCATGTCTCGTGTCGGCTACTGGACGCTGCACGAGCCCTAATTATGGAGATACGCGATGCCCGCAATCGACGATGACCTGCCAGAATATTGGCCGAGAGCCAGTGACCGCCTCTTTGTTCAGAACTGCTGGGCAATTGATGCGGAAATTGCCACGTTTCGTGGTGAGCGTCTCTATAGGATGAAGAAAGCATTCAAGACTGCCGCCGATTTGCTCGTGAGTCAAACCGAGAAAAGTGCTCATGAGCGCCGCAACCTTGTATGGCCAATCGTCTTCTGCTATCGCCAGTACATTGAGTTGGCCCTCAAAGACATGATCGCGGGTTATGGATCAAGAATTGTTCCAGAGATCAAGTCGGATTGGAACAGTCATGGCCTTCAAGGCCTTTTGAAATCCTACAAGACATTGATTGACTCAACGCTTTCCGTCAACGCCAATGATCTTCCGGAGGTTGTAGCGGTAGAGGCTTGCATTGAGGAGTTTGATCGAATTGATGCCGGGTCGTACACCTTTAGATATCCGACAGATAAGAAGGGGAGGCAAACGGAGATTCCCATTAGCTCGATTGACCTCTATCACCTTCGGAACGTAATGGAGGGAATTTATGTCTTTCTTGATGCTAACGAGTCGGCATTAAATGCACATTTCGACGTCTCTTATCAATAGCTCATTTGGCTCTAATCCTGGGGAATGTCGGCGCTGGCTTGAAGACCGGCCTAACTCTAGCTGGTGCGGACGGGCCGGAAGCGTCGTACTATCTTTCACTATCGCGAAGGCGAAGCGTGCAATCCGCCGCAGACGAAAGAGGAAACCATGAGCAACGAAAAGTATCCCCAAGGGGGAAAAAGGGAACAGACTGAACTGCGCGATTTTCGTGAGAGGATTTTACAAAAAAGAGCAGGAGTTGCTCGCGCCACTCTTTCGTGACGTTTCTTCACAGGCCGACGGATTCCTGCTATGCTGACTTTGCTAGCCGATGCGGTGCAAAGTGATTGCAACATTTCATTTCCTGCGATGACCACTACTGTTAAATCCGAGGCTGCATTGGTGGTGCCGGCGAGCGTGCAGCGCCAAGCGGGCATCAAGCAGGGCGACCGTCTCAAGTTTAAGGCGTCCCGGCGCACCATCACGATCAAAGCAGTGCCGTCACCCACCTACAAACCGACCAAGGCTGAGCTGGCCGCCATCCGCAAAGGCGAGGCTGAGATTGCGCGCGGCGAATCCGTAACCTTAAGAGAACTTCTCCATGACTTGGACCATCGTCGTCGCAAAGGCAGCTCAAATGCAGCTCGCAAGTTTTCCCGCTAAAGACCAGGACAAACTTGCGACGGCGCTCGTAGTGATGGAGACCGATCCCTTTCTTGGTGACATTATTAAACTGGGGGCGAGAGGGACCAATGGCGGCGACGCATTGGCAGCTACCGAATCTTTTTTTGCCGCTGATAGAGCCACGAGAACCGTGTCAATCAACGCTATCGTGCGGCGCACGTCCACCACGTATTGAGTGGCAAGCAACTTCCGTAGTGCGATGAATGCCCGAACGATAAGAATGCTCATCTGCACCGCTCGGTCGCTATGCAACGCCGAGGAGAGCATGGCAACGCCTTGCTCGGTGAAAACGTACGGAAGATACTTGCGATGCTGACCGCGACCAGTCTTTAAGATTCCAATTTGGAATCTTAAAGATTCAGCTTCCCTAGTTCTTGGCAAAGACCAGTTCCCAAGCACAGCACAGCAATGTCATAATAATGATGTTTCCAGGCAGCGGTTGTCAGGATGGAACGTCAGGGTTCAGACGGCTCCGCGACCGCAGCGCAGGAAAATAATCATTCAAAGAGGCACCTCTATGCAGTTCTTACGAGACAGTTTGGTGAAGCTCATCACAGAGACATCCACGAATCTTCCGCCCGATGTTCGCCAGGCGATGGCCTGGGCACTGAAGACGGAAAAGCCAAAGACGCAATCGTCGTTGGCGCTGAATGTGATCGCATCCAATATCGATATGGCGGAGGAAGATGAAGGTCCCATTTGCCAGGATACCGGCATGCCGACTTTCTTCGTGAAGACCCCGCGTGAATACGACCAGATTGCGCTGAAGGAAGAAATTCGACAGGCGATTGCCGAAGCCACCCGGCGCGGCAAACTGCGCCCGAACTCCGTGGACCCCATAACAGGAAAGAACAGCGGCGACAATCTGGGACCCGGCGTGCCCATCATCCATTTTGAGCAGTGGGGTGAGAAGGACGTTGATATCCGGCTGATCCTGAAGGGAGGCGGATGCGAAAACAGGAACATTCAGTATTCCCTGCCATGCACTCTGGATCACCTGGGACGAGCCGACCGGAACTTGGCGGGCGTGCGCAAATGCATGTTGCATTCCGTGTGGGCAGCCCAGGGACAGGGGTGCAGCCCGGGTGCGATCGGCGTGTGCATCGGCGGAGATCGCACGGCTGGTTACGAACACGCCAAAGAGCAACTGCTGAGGACGCTGGATGATGTGAATCCCGATCCGCAGCTAGCGGCGCTGGAAAAAGAGATCATGGACGAGGCGAACCAAGTGGGTGTTGGAACCATGGGCTTCGGAGGCAAGGTGTCACTGATCGGCTGCAAAATCACAACCATGCACCGGCTGCCTGCGTCGTTCTTTGTTTCCGTGGCGTATGATTGCTGGGCGTTCCGGCGGCTGGGCGTGCTGCTGGATGCATCGAGCGGAGCCATCAAGCAGTGGCTCTACCGCGATCCGGATCGGCCCGTGGAAAAGCTCGCTAAGGAAGCGGGATTCCCCCTAACCGGACGCGAGATTATTTTGGAGACGCCGCTCACCGAGGAGAAGGTCAGAAGCCTGAAGGTGGGCGATGTGGTGTTGATTAGCGGTTTGATCTATACGGGCCGTGACGAGGCACACTCCTATATGATGAAGAAGGAGCCGCCGATCGACCTCAAGGGATCGGTCCTATATCATTGCGGACCTGTGGCATTGAAGCAAGGCGAAGGTTGGAAAATAACCGCTGCCGGGCCGACGACGAGCATACGCGAGGAACCCTATCAGGCAGATATCATCGGCCGATACGGTATTCGCGCCGTCATGGGCAAAGGCGGCATGGGCAAGAAGACCTTGGACGCTTTGCAGAAATACGGAGCCGTATATCTGAATGCGATTGGCGGGGCGGCGCAGTACTATGCGAGAACCATTACGAGAGTCGAAGGGGTGTCGCTGATGGAGCTGGGAATTCCCGAGGCGATGTGGCATCTGCGGGTGAAGGACATGATGGCGTTGGTAACCATGGATGCGAACGGCAACAGCTTACATGCCTTGGTTGAACAAGAAACTGGCAAGAAGTTAGAGGCTATTGGTTCTAAGGGTTAATAAGTAACAGGGTATTATTAAACAAATACTTTAAGCGTGGAGAGTGGAAGTGCGCGCAGTAAACGTAGGGATGGTTGGGCTGGGGACGGTCGGGGGAAGCACGCTGCGAATATTGGATGAAAACGCAGCGGAGATTGAGCGGCGTTTAGGGTTTCCCTTAAAAGTAAGAGCAGCGGCCAGCCTGGAGATTGAGACTAGATCAGAAAACAATGGGCGTTTGCTGACCAGAAGCTGGCAGGAGGTGGTGGAGCACCCGGAGGTCGAAATCGTGGCCGAACTGGTCGGCGGGACGACGATTGCTTACGAAGTGATTCGCGGAGCTTTGGACCGAGGCAAACCCGTGGTAACGGCCAACAAGGAATTGCTGGGGCTGCGCGGAGCGGAGCTTGCACAATACGCTGCGGAGAAAAATGCCTCATTGAATATGGAGGCCAGCGTGGCGGGAGGGATTCCCATATTGCAGGTGCTGCGGGAGGGGATTTCAGCGGACCGCATTGAAGCGCTCTACGGCATATTAAACGGAACTTCAAATTTTGTCCTTACCGAGATGGAAACAAAAGGGTTGCCGATGGATGCAATCGTGGCTGAAGCGCAGCGGCTGGGTTATGCGGAAGCCAATCCAGCGGCAGACGTGGAGGGCTATGACGCGCGGTCAAAGCTGGCGATCCTGGCGGCGTTTTGTTTCGGCGTAAGGGTGCCGACGGAATCGATTTTTCGCGAAGGGATCACACGGATTCAGCCGGTGGACTTTTCCTACGCCCATAGTTTGGGATATACGATTCGGTTGTTGGGAGCGGCAACACGCGGACCATCGGGTTTGGGGCTATCGGTAAGGCCATCGCTGGTGCCGGAGACGGCCATACTCAGCAAAGTGCAAGGGTCCTACAATGCGGTTTGGATCAAAGGAGCGTACGGGGAAGACACGCTTTATTATGGGCGTGGAGCAGGAAAGCCGACCGGAGTTGCCGTGGCCTCCGATTTAATGCGCGTGGCGCGGGACTTGCGATCCGGCTGCACGCTACGAGCGCCTGCGTTCGGGTTTTGGAAGCTCGAAGAAGTGACCCGTGCGGGAATTGAATTGCAATCCAAGCAATATTTTATCCGGTTTTTGGTACGCGACCGCGTTGGAATCATCGCGCGGCTTGCGGCGTCGCTGGCTGAGAAGAAGATTGGGATAGACGCTGTACTTCAGGAGCCATCCAACGACCGGGACCGGCTGCCATTTGTCATCACAGTAGAACCTACCACACAGACCAATCTGGCCGCTGCTTTGGCGGATATACAGGGGCTGGATTTCCTGTGCGAACTACCGCTCGCCTTGCCGATGGAAACAACATTAGGGCGGTAGCGCCGCCATGCGGTTTGCCGGGCGGGCAGGTGCTAGATTAGATACCTCTAAGGACAATCATTGAAATCACTTGCAAGCCATTGGGCAGCGTGATACCAATAACGCAGCCGCTCAGGTCGGCGAAGTTTTACACTAAGTGCGATAGGTGAAAAAATGGCAGCTAAAAAATTCATGGCAAAAGCATTGAGCATGTTCCTGATTTTGTGCGTACTGACAGCCACTGATCCGGTATGGGCGCAGAACTTAGGAGAAATTGCGCGCCAGGAGAGAGTACGGCGAGCAACACAATCGGGGCCAACTCGCGTAATCACGAATGAAGATTTGCAGCGGGATAAAATTCTTGAGCCGCTGATGCCAGAAGATCGCACCGTGGTCCGCATTCAACTTCGCCAGCAGCCGGGCCGGGTTTTGGTCATGGAACCGGAAACGCCGTCAATAGCTGTCCGCTTACCCGATGCGATGCTGGCGAAAGCACTAGCGCCCTACACGAATGCGATGGCAGCAATGTTGTTCTACACAGGCGAGAGCGCTAAGGTGGCGCTGGCGCAAAGGCCGGCCAAGGTTGCGCCCGTTACAAAACAGCAAGTAGCTTCAAGCGTGTCGGAACCAGCTCCGCCAGCTACGGTGATTCCATGGCCTGCATTCATGTCGCTGGGCGACGTCGCCCGTTATTATCAAAGCCAAAAGCAAGCGCCCGCCTATCAGGAAGTTTCACCGAAAGTATTTTTTACCGCACGGACACCTGAGCGGACGATGATTCCTGCGCGTCAGTTGCCATTAACAGTGATGGAGCCTGCAACACCATCTGGAATGGTTCGATCATTGGCTGGAAGTTCGCTGGGCGATGTGGCGCGGTTTTATCAAGACCGGAAGGACATCCCTGAATACCGAGTGCCGGAAGCAAAGGTGACGCTCCAGGAACGGCAACCAAAACAGATTCTGGCGACAACCAGACCGATGCCTAAAAAGGAAGCCGAGCCGGAAGCGCTGTCCAATGTTATACGGTGGCCGACTGCAACGCCGCTCGGTGATGTTGCCCGGTATTATCAGTCGTTACAAGATATTCCAGAGTTTCAAGAACCGGTCGTGGAAGAAGCCGAAGTTACTGAAGTACAAAACTCAATGGTTGTCGAGACGGCACCAGCGATGCCCCTGGCTTCCATCAGGAAAGAATTTCTTCAGAACTTGCCAAAATTGGAGGTTGTTGAGACGGCAGGCATCTGGGTGAGAGTGGAAAGAGGCGATTCTTTATGGAAGTTGGCGCAAAAGTATTTGGGCGATGGGAAAGCCTGGCAACAGATTGCCGAAGCTAATCCGCAAATTACAAACCCGAATCATATCCTCGCGGGAGAAAGCCTGCGCATGCCGATGAAACCACAAATCACTGAAGATAGGGACGCTCAAAGTGTAAGAGTGCAGTCAGGGGATTCTTTGTGGAAACTTGCGGCGGCGCGTTTTGGAAACGGGCAGGCTTGGCTGTGCATTGTTGCCGCGAATCCGGAAATCGGAAACGCCAGCTTGATTCGCCCGGGGCAGGTTCTGATCCTTCCTACGAGTTGTGATTCTAGTAACTAAGAAGAAGTTCCTGCCGACTGAATCACGACGATTACTCGATATAATAAAAAAGGGTTTACTTTCGGAGACACTCCCCAGGAATGGGGAGGTGTGGCTGACCTTATGGTAAAATCTCACGAGTCCACGCAGAGTGCCACTATGACACTGCCAGAAAGCAAAATAGTGCGGGAAGCAGCGCCCACAACCAATCTCCATAAAACCATCGTGGTCATGCCTGCGTATAACGCGGCACGGACCTTGGAAAAGACGTATTATTGCATTCCGCCGAATAGCTATGACGAGATCATCCTGGTAGACGACGCCAGCTCGGATGGGACTTGGGCGATTGCCAATTCGCTGCCGATCAACTGCATTCGGCATCGCAAAAATCGGGGATATGGGGGCAACCAGAAAACCTGTTACACGCGGGCGCTCGAGCATGGGGCGGAGTTTGTTGTAATGCTGCACCCGGATTACCAGTATGATCCGACCATTGTAGGCAACCTGGTGGCTCCGCTGCGGGCGGGAGAAGCCGACGTGGTGCTGGCTTCGCGGATGCTCGGCAATCCGCTGGCCGGAGGCATGCCGAAGTGGAAATACGTTGTGAATAAAATGTTGACTGGGATTGAGAATCTGGCGCTGGGAACGAAATTCTCGGAATTTCATACCGGGTATCGCGCCTTCAACCGCAAGGCGCTGGAGTCAGTGAATTTTGAAGCCAATTCCGAAGATTTTCTTTTTGACAACGAAATCCTGGTGCAATTTGTCCTGAAGAAATTGTGCTTCAAAGAAATCCCGGTGACTACGCGATATAGTTTTGACTGTTCCTCGGTAAATTTCCGCCAAGGCTGTATTTATGGCCTTGGCATCTTGAAAACGATTGTGAAGTATTTTGTCCACCGCTCAGGAATCCACCGCTTCAAGCAGTTTGCCTAAATTCTCCCGGGAATGCCCGCTGTGTGGCTCGGCGGGATTGACACCAGCGGAGATTTCATCGGAAGCATATTCTTTATTGGAATGCCGCGCCTGCGGCGTTTCGTTTCTCTCACCCTTGCCGAATGATTACGAGCTTGCCTGTTACTACGACGAGATGTATTACGGCAAGAACCGAAAAAAATTCCTAACGCCAATTCAGATTATGGTCACCGCAATGACCAAGAGCAAGTGGGGGAAAATTCAACGGCTGATGGTTTCGGGCGGGCGATTTTTGGATATCGGATGCGGGCGAGGAACCTTGGTTCAGAAGGCGCGCGCAGAGGGTTACGAAGCTTATGGGATCGAGAGAAATGCATCACCGCAGCACACCGAACCGCACATTTTCTACAAAGATTTATCGGAATGCGCATTTCCCGACAATCATTTTCAGACGATCATACTCTTTCATGTCCTGGAGCATTTGCGCGAGCCGGTGGAGACGCTCCGGGAAATCAGGCGCATATTGCAGCCCGGAGGCTGGCTTTTCCTGGCGGTGCCGAACTTTGGCGGAGCGCAGGCACGCGCTTCCGGAAGAGATTGGTTTCACCTGGACCTGCCCCGGCATCTATGGCACTTCAACAAACGGAGCTTGGCGAAATTACTGGAGCAAAACGGATTTCATGTCCAGCGCACATCTACCTATTCATTTGAATACGATTGGTACGGGACTCTGCAAAGTTGGATGAATCGAGCCATGGGCGATGAAAACCTGTTGTATGCAATTTTGAAAGGTGAGAGGCGGTTTTCAGCAGTGGGGAAAATAATGCGCTTGGCCGTTGCAAGCTTGCTCGCGCTGCCTGCTTTGATTAACTCCATTTGGGATGCGGCCCGGGGAGAGGGTGGAACTTTGAGCATGATGGCCAAGAAAAAAGAGTTGGATGCGTTGAAGAGGTAGATTTAGTACTACGCCAGTTTCGTTGTAGGATTCCTTTAATCAACAATCATCTGAATCTATTTTGCGAATTGCCCACTGAGCGTGTTCCTTTACCATCGGGTCAGGATGGTTTGCCAGACAGCGAAGAGAAGGAAGAAATTTCTTAACCTTAGAGTTGCCCATTGCTACGGCTACGTTCCTGAGCAGGCCACGGTATCGCGCCCTGCGCACAGGACTCTTGCGGAAAAAATGCCGGAATTCTTCTTCGTTCAATGAAGCCAGCCATTCGAGCGGCGCGTTGAAGGAGGATGTTTTTTCCTGTGGTGGTGAAGTTCTAGCGTCGTTTCCCTGGTTGAATGTACGTGGCTGAAATTCATCCAAGACTGTGAATGGAGCTTTGCGGTTCCAGGGACAAACGTCCTGGCAAATGTCGCAGCCGAAGACGTGGCGCCCGATTCCGGCGCGATGCTCCTCTGGAATGGACTCCTTGACTTCGATGGTGAAGTAGGAAATGCAGCGCGTAGCGTCGAGCACGCCGGGCTGGACAATGGCCACCGTCGGACAAGCGTCGATGCAGCGAGTGCAGGAGCCGCAGTGGTCTGGCGATGGCTGGTCCAGTTCCAAAGCCAGCGTGGTAAGAATCTCGCCGATCAAAAACCACGAGCCTTTTTTCGGATGGATGAGACAGGAATTTTTAGCGATCCATCCGAGGCCGGCAGCTCGGGCCAATGCACGCTCGAGCAGGGGGGCGGTGTCAACGCAAATGCGGGCGTCGAAGGGTTCAGTTGCTATTTTGCGGATCGCATCCACAAGCAGCTTGAGACGGTTCTTGAGCGATTCGTGGTAATCCTCGCCCCAAGCGTAACGGGAAATCCAGCCGCGTTCGGGATCATTACATTCAATGGATTTGGGGTGCGGTGTGTTGTAGATAATAGCCACACAGATGACGGAGCGCGCTCCGGGCAGCAGTTGCTGGATATCCGCGTGCTCTGGCCGCTCCATGTATTTCATTTCGCCGTGGAAGCCTTTTCCCAGCCATTCCAGATACTTGTCGCGATCACGGACAGGGGTGGCGGCGGGAGCAATGCCGCAGAGATCGAAACCGAGCGAAGAGGCGGCTTGCTGAATTTCCGTTTTCAAACTGATGATTTGGTCTATTGCTAGCATGTTCGTGTTGATTTCCACGAGTCTGCATCAAGCGATTTGTGGCTTGCTGAACAGTTTTCGAATCTCGTCGGCTACCAGAAGGATGACAGCGAAAGGAATCATTGTCCACCAGATGGCGGCAGGGAGCGGGGCGGTTCCGAACCATTGATTCGCCCACGGATGATAAACCAGCGCAATAAGAAATAGTCCTTCTACAGCGATGCCGAGCAATAAAAGCGGGTTGCTGAAGAAACCTATGCGGAATGCGGAAGTGGAGTAGGAGCGGCAGGCAAAAACGTTGGCCACTTGGGAGACAATGATGCTCGCAAGACATGCGGTGGTCGCTTGCAAGTAAAGCGGGTCCGCGGAGGAAAGCATTTCCCCCCACTGCCAGCCGCCCCAACTGAGAAAAATGAAGAAGGCAAAAAGAGCTGCGGCAGCTTCAATGGGACCGAGCAACAGGTAGGCGCGACCGAGGACTTTCCAATCGAGCAGGCGTTCGCTGGGACGCCTTGGGGGAACACGCATTAAATGACCCGCCGGTTTTTCGGCGCCCAAAGCCAGAGCGGGGAACATGTCAGTTCCGAGATCAATGGCCAGAATCTGTATGACGGTTAATGGAAGTGGAACGGCAAACAAAATATAAACAAGGTATGGGATGATTTCCGGGATGTTGGAGGAAAAGATATAGGTGGTAAATTTGCGGATGTTTTCGTAAACCGCGCGACCTTCTTCAACAGCACTGACAATAGTGGCGAAATTGTCGTCCAAGAGGATCATGTCGGCAGCTTCTTTGGCGACATCGGTGCCTGTTAAGCCCATGGCGATACCGACGTCAGCTTTTTTGAGCGCAGGCGCGTCGTTCACGCCGTCGCCGGTGACGGCAACCCTCTCACCTTCTTCCTTGAGGATGGTGACAACGCGCAATTTGTGTTTTGGGGTCATTCTCGCGAAAATGATTTCGCTAGACCGGAGATTGTCTCTCAAAATTTCATCCGACATGCGTGCTAATTCTTGACCCTCAATCACGAGGGGTTCTTGATGCACCAGACCGATTTCCCTGGCAATAGCGACGGCGGTCCGGCTGGCGTCGCCCGTGAGCATAATGGTTTTAATGCCAGCGGCAAGGCACTTCGCAATCGCCTGCGGCACTTCCGGCCGTGGCGGGTCTTCTAAGCCGGCCAGCCCGCTCAAGATTAAATCAGACTCCCGGGCTATTTCTGTTCTGCTGATTTCTGCCTGCGTGGCGTGTCGGTAGGCCAAAGCCAGCACTCGCAGGCCTTGATCCGTTAATGATGTATATCCAGCGAGTATGCGCTCCCGCAGTTCAGCGGTTAACGGCAGAGTTTGACCGTTGAGTTCCAAATGTGTGCAGCAGGGCAAAACACTCTCCAAAGCGCCTTTCGTGAAAATACAGATTCCACTGTCGAGGCGATGCAGGGTGGACATCATCTTGCGTTCGCTCGTAAAAGGGATTTCTGAAATCCGCGCGGCAGAGATATCACTGAATGATTCATGAGCGGCTTGCAGCAATGCGATTTCCGTAGGATCGCCTTGGGAATGCCCGTCAACAAACGTGGAGTTATTGCATAGTGCGGCGATGCGGAAGAAATTTACTGAGGCGGGAAGATGGATTGCATCACTCAAGGAAACAATTTCACCATTGATCCAGAGAACTCTCACTTGCATTTTATTTTGGGTGAGCGTGCCCGTTTTGTCTGTGCAGATGACAGAGACGGAACCGAGACTTTCCACGGCATTCAGGCTGCGGACCAGGGCTTTCTTTTTCGCCATGCGCTGACTGCCCATCGCCAGGGACAAAGTGACTGTGGGGAGAAGGCCTTCCGGAACATTGGCAACAATGATGCCAATCGCGAAAAGGAAATTCTCCCAAAACGATCTTCCTGTCAACGCGCCAGCGAAAAAGAAAATAATACCCATCAGGGTCGCCAGGAACGTAACGAAGCGAGTTGTTTTAACAATCTCCTTTTGCAAGGGAGTGAGGTCATCGGAGACAGAGCCGGTCAGATGCGCAATTTTGCCTACCTCGGTGCGCATCCCCGTGGCGAAAACCATGGCCTTGCCGGAGCCGCTGGTAATGCTGGAACCAGCGAAGGCAATGTTTTTGCATTCGAGCAGCGGATGATCATCCGGCTCCGTGCTCAACTGGACCGGCTCGGATTCCCCTGTCAGTGGCGCATTGCTGACGGTAAGACGATTGGACTCAATGATCCGCCCGTCAGCGGGTATGAGGTCTCCTTCGGCCAAGAGAATTAGATCGCCAGGGACGATTTGTTCAGCGGGGATTTCATGTTCTTTTGCATCTCGTATCACGCGCACGCGGAATGGCAAAAGCAGACGCAATTTCTCAATGGCTTTTTCGGATTTATATTCCTGAACAAATGTGAAAATGCCGTTGATGAGAATGACGCCGATGATGGCCAGAGCCAGGGTGAGCATGCCAGCGCCTGGATGAAAATATTCCGAAAGAAAAGCTAAGAGCGCTGCCATCCAGAGAATGATGGCGAGAAAGTGCGTGAATTGCAGGAGAAAAGACTTCCAAAGCGGGCGTTTTTCAAGCTCCGAAATTTCATTGCGGCCAAACTCCTCCAGCCTGCGCCGGGCCTCATCCTCAGTGAGGCCTTGAGGCGAGCTGACCAGCAGGCGAAATACTTCTTGCGGCGTAACGCTGCTAATTTTCATGGCGAGGGCGAAACAATATGAGGTCGCACGGGGTGGCGCGCAGAACTTCTTCTACCGGGTTGCCCTGAAAAAGGGAACTGATAAGGCTTCGCTGGCTGGCGCCCATGAGGATGAGATCGTGCGGCTTAGCGACAGCTTCCAGACGGATTGTTTTTCCAGCGGCGCCAGGGGAGACTTTGTGCTCCACTTCTGCACCTTGTTGTTGCAGGGTCTTGATGAATGCAGCAATGCTTTCCGGGAGACGTTGCTGCCATTCGATTGGCGTCAGATGGATATGCCCGCCGAATAGGCTGGCAGCCGGTGGCGAGGCATACAGCAGAAACAAGCGGGCGTCAAAAGCGTTAGCGAACTGGGCAGTGAAGAAGGCTCGTTGTTGAACCTGATCGATGCGAGCCTTCAGGGGGACCAGAATTCGCCTGGGACGAATCATGCCCGCATGAACCACGCGCACCAATGCAACAGAGCAGGGAAGATGCAACAACAGACGCCGACTCACAGAACCAGCGTAAAAACGCCTCTTCATATCCGTGCGACGAGTGGAAACAAAAGCGAGGTCTATCTCCGCCCTGCGAACAATTTGCTCGATGCGCGCGGCGGGATCGCCGCTATCCGAAATGCTCTCTACGGGCACATGAATTTCTTCCGCTTGGATGAAGAGCCGGCTCACGGCATTTTCTGCGTTGCGCAATGCCGCGTGCGGCAGACTTTTATCGGCGATGAAGCAGATGAATAGTTTCGCGCCACAGGATCGCGCAAACTCCATGGCGTAACGCGCGGTGATTTCAGAGTTCAGATGTTCGTTGACGGCGGCCAGAACTCTTTTGTACACGGGAGAACTCCTGCGGGATTTTATATCGTGGCCATAGATACAGTTGGTTACTGTGTCTGGTTCGGTTGCATCAGTGCTCTATTGCATTCAAGGAGCGCACGGACTTCATCGTCGGACACTTGGTGGAAATCCTCATACCATGCGCCGATCGCCCATAGCGTTTCCAGTTGCAGGCCGCAGACAACCTCATCGGCGATTGAAAGCAAATCCTGACAGGCCGAGTCGGTTCCGACGCCAGCGGCGACAACGATGCGAGCCGCTTTCTGAAGTCTCGCAGACTGAACGGCGGCTTTCATCGTTAGGCCTGTAGCGAGCCCGTCGTCAACGAGGATGGTTGTTTGCCCCTGCAAAGGGCGAGGCAGAGAAGCGCTGCCATAGAGTCGCTGCCGCCGCTGCAATTCGTGCATCTCTCGAGAAACGACGTCTGCAATCTCCTTCGGCGTAATACCTAGAGAATCAACCAACGCGTGGTCAATGAACTGGACACCACCGACCGCGATTGCGCCCATGGCAAGCTCTTCATGGCCGGGAGTTCCCAACTTCCTGACAACCAGAATACCTAATGGCAAGCCGAGAGCTTGGCAGATTTCATAGGCAACAGGAACGCCGCCGCGGGGCAGTGCCAGCACGACGACATCTTTTCGGTGGGAATAAGAGATCAGTTTTGAAGCCAGGACTTGTCCAGCCGCTGTCCGGTTACGGAAAGGCCGAATGGTCACGTCATTTATCATGGAACCTCACGGGGTGCCATCCCACGGTATGCCTGAACACGTTCATATTCATCGTAATCCTGGCAAGTGGATGATACAAGTTTACGGATGTATATTGGGAAGTGATGAAATAAATCGCCAATAGCCGATTTCGCTTTTATTTCGCCTCTACCGTTGAACAGGCGATTTTTCCCATACGACTATGAAAAAATGCATTTTAGTAAAAAAATCTTATTTTTCAGAGGATCAAGCGTACAATCCTTGATGATCTAATACTGGATATAAGTGTATTTAGATGATCCGGTGGGCATCGACCCAGACAGGGCTGGCTAGGCTGTTTGGAAGCCAAAAGAGGAGAAAAGGGGAGCTATGCATAGACCGTCAAAGTATATAGATAAGGGGATCACGCTGGCGGCGGGAGCGGCATGGAAAACCGTACAGTTTTTTAATCAATACAAGCCAAATGATACCTTTACGCCCAAATGGTCCGACAAGCCATTGTTGAAATCCTATCAAAAGACAAAGCCGACGCTTGGGTGGCCCCGGACGACGGATTCGCTGTGTCCGAACTGCGTGCGGGAAGCCCGGCAGCGGATTCTGAATGGCGAGCAGGACTATGAAACCCTGCTGCATGAAAAAGTGGGAGAGATCAAAGCTACCATTCTTGAGCGCGACGGCAAGATCATGATCGAGAAGGATTGCCCGATCCATGGTCATTTCGAAGACATCATGGCGATCGATCCAGCCTTCCTGACGCACATCGAAGCCATGTTTCCAGGCCGAGATATGCCGGCGCATAACGATAAGGAACTGCACAATCACGGCACCAGCACGATCAAGCACGGGCGCGGCGCGGTCCTGACAGTAGACTTGACCAACCGCTGCAACATGATGTGCGACCCCTGTTTCATGGATGCCAACCAGGTAGGGTTTGTGCATGAACTGGCTTGGGAAGAAGTGAAGCAGCTCCTGGACAACGCAGTGTCCTTAAAACCGCGCCGACAGATGTCCGTGCAGTTTTCCGGCGGCGAACCGACGATGTCACCGTTTTTCTTTGAGGCGGTCTCTTATGCCCGCAAGGTGGGCTACAACAGCGTGCAGGCAGCAACGAACGGTATTGAGTTCGCCAAGAGCCTGGATTATGCGCACAAGGCATACGAAGCCGGTCTGCGCTATGTTTACCTGCAATTTGACGGTATCGGCAATGCCGCCAACTCTCACCGCCACATCGGGAATTTGTTCGACGTCAAGCTGAAAGCAATCGAGAATTGCCACACGGCGGGGATCGAGATCATCCTGGTGACCACGTTGGTCAATGGCGTGAACAATGAGCAGGTGGGGCCGATCATCGAGTTCGCCCGCACCAATCCGAAGCGCATCGCGTTTGTCTCCTTCCAGCCGGTATCGTTTACGGGGCGAGATGAAGAAATTACCCCGGAACGCCGTCTACGGCAGCGCTATACGCTGTCCCACATGGTGCACGACGTGAAGAAGCAGTGCGGCATTACCGAGCCGACGCGCGACTGGTTTCCGCTTTCTTTGATGGGAACATTCGCCGATCTGGCGGATTTGATCCATGGACCCGAAGCGCAGTGGGGCCAGGTGAGCTGCAGTTGCCATCCGAATTGCGGCGTGGGCACAGCCTTGATGGTCAATAAGGTGAACAACGAGTGGGCGCCGGTGCCGCAGTTTTTGAACGTGCCCGGTCTCATCAGCGACATGAAGAAAATTACAGACTCGGCGCGGGGAAAATGGTTCTCCAATCTCCAGATGGGGCTGGCCCTGCTGCGGAATTATGATCCGTTCAAAGCGCCTGCCAGCCTGGGGCTTTCCGACATCCTGAAGAAATTCGACAAGTCACTCGGCCTGACCGGACACAGCTATGGCGTAGGGCTGGAGCGCCGCAAAGACCCATGGAACTTCCTGTTCGTTGCAGGCATGTGGTTCCAGGACCTGTGGACCTACGATTTCCGGCGCACCGAAATGTGCGTGATCCCTTACGGAACGCAGAAGGGCGAGATTTCATTCTGCGCGTATAACACGGGCGTCGGCTGGCGGAACATCATCGAGAAAATGCACATGACCGCTACCTTAACCAAATGGTACGAGGAACACGGGCGGCACGCGATTTATGCGGGCGGCAAGGCCGTGCCTCTGCCCGATGCCACGCATACGCTGGTTCTGAATCAAGAGCACGTTGCGCGGGGCCTGCAAGTCAGCGAAGGACCGCAGACAAGCCGGGATGAAAAACTAAAGGCTAACAACGAGGATCGCTACAATCAGGAAATGGCCAAAATGTACCGGAAAAACGTTCTGAAAGAACAGGCAGTGGATCTGGTGCAAATTGGACCGGCACCCGGATTGGTGAAGATTGGGGCTGCGCCGAACAAGCTGGCGAGCAAGACCAAAGAAGATCATGAATTGGCAGGAGTATCGGGAGATTAGTTTTCCGATCCCGCCCGTTAGTGTGTGTGATTGATTTATCGGGTAACGGTTCGCTAGTATGAAAGCGGGTCGTTACCCGAAATATTTTTGGGGTGTAATGCAGAGATGCCGATTTACGAATACGTTTGTGAAGATTGCAAAGTGGTTTTTGAGAAGATTGTGCGCAACGGCGATGCGATTGAATGCCCGAAGTGCGGCGGGCGGCATCACAAACAGCAACTGTCTGTGTTTGCGGCACCCGCCAAAAGCGGCAAAATCGATAGCGCTTCTTCCGGTTGCGGCTGCAATCCCTCGGGGTGTGGGTGCAATTGATCGCAGGAAAGGTCTGCCAGGAATATCGGCCTACGTTGTTTCACCAGACGTTCTTTGTATCTTTTTAGCACCTGTCGTATAACGTCACAGTCTTTTGCCGTCCATCTGCAACTATTGTATTCTTATCAAGTTCAGCGAAAGTAAGCAGCACTCGCCGCTGATTCAAGCATTATGTTACGTTTCCAAACTGCCGGTGAATCGCACGGACAAGCCCTTGTGGCTTGGCTGGGAGGCCTTCCTGCGAGCGTGCCGGTTGATCTTGCATTCATCAACCGGGAATTGAAGCGCCGCCAAGAAGGTTACGGTCGCGGCGGTCGCATGAAAATTGAGACAGACCGGGTGGAGATTTACTCCGGAGTGCGCCGCAGTAAAACCACAGGCGCGCCGGTTGCCCTAATTATCTTTAATAAGGATTGGGAAAACTGGAAGGACTCTTTGCCGGTGGAAGAGAAAGCGGACACGGCTGAGAAGTACAAGTCATTGACCTCCCCGCGACCCGGACACGCCGACCTGGCAGGATGCTTGAAGTATGATCTCCGCGAAGCGAGACTGATCTTGGAGCGAGCCAGCGCCCGTGAAACTGCCGCGAGGGTAGCGGCGGGAGCGATGGCCAAATTGCTTTTGGCTCAGTTCGAGATCGAAGTGCTCAGCCACGTTGTCTCGGTGGGTGATGTACGGATCGAAGGCGACGCGAAATGGGAGCAGATCAAGGAAGCCTGCGCGCAAGAAGATGTTTTATTCCGGTGCGTGGATGGAGCCGCAGAGTTGCGGATGAAGGCGGCAGTGGATGATATCCTCCGCACTGGGGATACGCTGGGCGGCATCTTCGAGGTGGTGGCGCACAATGTTCCGGCGGGCCTGGGAACGCACACGAACTGGGACGAGCGGCTGGATGGTCTGCTAGCGCAGGCCGTGATGTCGATCCAGGCGGTCAAGGGAGTGGAGATTGGAACAGGGATCGATAGCGCAGTCTCGCTTGGTTCGAAGGTGCATGACGAAATCGGGTACGACCGCAGCGAGCGGCGGTTCACCAGGCCTGCAAATCATGCCGGAGGTTTGGAGGGAGGCATTTCGAACGGCGAAGATGTGGTCGTGAGGGGATATTTGAAACCGATCTCCACGCTGCGACGCCCGCTGGGATCGGTGGATTTAGAAACCAAGGAACCTGTGAAAGCAGCCTACGAGCGTTCCGATGTATGCGTGGTACCAGCGGCAGGCGTGGCTGGCGAGGCGATGGTAGCGCTAGTGCTGGCAAAATGCTTCCTGGAAAAATTCGGCGGCGACTCGCTCGGCGAAATGAAGAGGAATTTCGAAGGATACTTAAAGCAGGTGCGGGCGTTCTGAGAGTCGCTTCGGGGGAAACTATATGAGCTCAATTGTAAGTGTTACAGATTCGGCAGTTAATATTAGTAGCCTAACCCTCGATAGTCCCGATGTCATTCAATACTTCAAACAACTGCCGGAAGAAGACCGGCATGGAGCTGCTATCCGGGCATTTGAAATAGGGGTTTTTTGCCTACAGCGAGTACAGATGGGGCATGGATTAGATTTCGTACGGCTTGAAGTCCAAAAGTTAATCCAATCCGCCGAGAATGCAATTTCAAAAGTTCCAAAATTGGTAGAAGAAAAGTTGGGTGGAGAGACGGGACCGCTCGCTCCTGTTCGTACTGCGGTAACAGGTGCCCAAAACGCCATACACCAAAAATTGAACGAAGTTGGAGGTCTCTTCAGTCAACATCTCGATCCGGCAAATGCCGAAACAACGCTCGGGCGTGCATTGACTATGCTCCGGGATTTGACGAACCCAGAACGATCCGATTCGGTCCAACAACGAATCGGAGCAGCTATAGCCACCATTGCACAGACTGATGGGACATTGGTAACTACTATAAAAAGAGAAGTAGAGAATGCCACAAGCTCTTTGCGCGAAGCCGTTAACGCCTTGACGGTTGCATACGCAGGTAAGAAGGGGGCGGAAGAAGCACTTGAAGAAACAACTGTAAAAGGCGAGAAATTCGAACACGAAGAAACCTTGCCGATCATACGAGATTGGGCGCAAACAATTGGAGCCGAGTTTCAACATATAGGTCCCCAAAACCAGCCCGGAGATTTTTTAATCAACATGAAGGATACAGGGATGGGACCTTGCGCACTTAATCTTGTCGTAGAAGCAAGAGATCAAAAAGATAGGTTTGGGCGATCTAGAATTGCGGAACACATGAACAATGCTCTGAATCAGTGGAAGGGCAATTATGGAATATACCTGAGCAAAACGGAATCTGGCCTTGGAAAGGAAATTGGCGAGTGGCATGAAATGGCCTGCCATGCCGGTCCTATCATCGCCTGCACGTTCGAACACTTGCGTACAGCTTTGCGATTTGCTGTAGTTGATTTCAAGTTTAAGGAATTACTTCAATCCCGTCGAGAGATTGATGCCGCGTCTATCGGAAATAACCTTGGGCGATTTCGAACTTCTCTTAATCACCTAACACAGATCAAGAGCAAAGTTACGGCAATCAGAGGTCCACTGGGGGAAATCGAAAGCGAGGCGGACTCCATGCGGTCTGAAATTAATAATGCCTTACAGGATATCGAGACTGCTTTACCTAAATAATCCCTGAATAGAAGAAATGCGCGTATGACTATGCGTTGCGGCAATGAGCTTGACTGGTAGAGACTCACTCATGATCCATCCAATCGTAAAATACGGTGATGAAGTTCTGCAGAAACAAGCAGCCACGGTTACTGTCTTCGATTCCGAATTACGGCGGTTAATCGAGGAGATGTTCGAGTCGATGTATGCGGCGCAGGGGGTGGGCCTGGCAGCACCACAAATCGGCATATCAAAGCGCGTAGCGGTGATCGACATCACCAGCGGCAAAGACCCCAAGTCCAAAATCGTCGCGATCAATCCGGAGATCATCGCAACGGAAGGCAAGCAGACAGAAGAGGAAGGCTGCCTGAGCCTGCCGGGTTTTCGCAGTTCGGTTAAGAGGCCGGAGAAAGTCACGATTCGCGCGCAGGATGCCAAGGGACATGAATTCACGATGCGAGGTGAAGGGTTGCTGGCGCGCGCCCTCTGCCACGAGACCGACCATCTGAATGGCAGATTATTCATCGCACACCTGAGCGCATTGAAACGTGAGTTCATTTTGCGGAAGGTGCGGAAAATGATGAAATTGGGAGATTGGTAGGAAGCTTTTCTGGAATTATCTCCCATCTAACTTTGAGTTCACTTTGGCAATCTTTCAAATCCATTCATGAAAATCGTTTTTGCAGGGTCACCGCGCTTCGCTGTTCCAACGCTCGAACGCCTAGTAGCCGAGGGCTATGAAATCCTTTGCGTCATTACTCAGCCAGACCGTCCGGTTGGGCGCGAACAAAAGTTGCAACCGCCGCCGGTGAAAGAAGCTGCGCTGCGTCTGGGACTGCCCACCTATCAGCCGGAAAGAATCAAACGAGATGAACCACGCGCACACCTGGAACAACTGAAACCGGAAGCTGTGGTTGTAGTTGGCTACGGGCAAATACTTCCGCCGTGGTTGCTGGAGCTTCCGAAATACGGTTGCATTAACTTGCACGGTTCGCTGCTGCCTGCTTATCGCGGGGCTGCGCCGATTCAATGGGCGGTTGCGAATGGCGAAGAGAAGACCGGCTTGACGACGATGCTGATGGACCCAGGCA
>MEKX01000146.1:24781-41921 GCA_001767075.1 Acidobacteria bacterium RIFCSPLOWO2_12_FULL_54_10
TGGATACCAGGCCGATCCTGCTGCAATGGGAGACGGAAATTGGAGCTGAGGAAACGGCTGTGGAATTGGGCGAGCGAATGAGCGGACCGGGGGCTAAGTTGATGATCGAAACCTTGCAGAGATTGGAACAGGGTAATGTTCCGCCGCTGGCGCAGGATAACTCCCGCGCTACAAAAGCCCCGTTGCTCAAGAAAGAACATGGCCAGATTGATTGGAATTTGACGGCTGGCGAGATATTCAATCGCGTGCGCGGCTTTCAACCCTGGCCGGGAGCGTACACGGGGTTTCGCGGGAAGAAGCTGCAAATCTGGCGGGCGCAGCTTGGCGATGATTCTTCATCGGATGCTTCTCATACTGCGGGGCAAATGATCATCGACAATGACAATCTCTGCATAGCGTGCGGAAACAAAACCGCACTGAAATTACTAGAAGTACAGATGGAAGGCAAACGGCGGATGTGTACATCGGATTTCTTGCATGGAAATAGACCAAAGACCGGAGAGCAATTACTCTTCTAACCCCAATTGATGGAGAATATTTCATTGTCTTTAGAGCTTTCACGAAGTGTATAAATCGTAACCATAATATTCTCAATAGGATTTTATTACTGTAGCCTGTCCACTGGTAATAAGCAGGCCACGTATCGCTAACAACTCGTGCCACATGCTGCTGAGCGCTGAAATATAATTTATTTTTATTTGCAAGCAATTTTGCTGCGTTGTGATGATTAGCGGATATGCGGGAATGAGTTCCGCACCCCCTTTCAAATAGCGTTCGCAATACTCTTGTGTTTCAGAGTGCAACTGATTTTCGTATTTTCGTGTGATGGACGATGTATTTTTATATTTGTTATAGGCGGTTACCAAACGTTCCCGCAACGACAAAGTAATTTGGTCGAGTTCCGCCTGTGCTATTTCTACGGCAGCACGTGCAGAAGAGATGTTCCCCTGGTTTCGATCAAAAATCGGAATTTCAGCGGAAATCTCGGCGGACGCCTGAAGACCGCTTGGTATGGAGACATTCGGTAGTTGTTCTTGATAGTGCTGGATTCCTAGCCGAATGGAGAGATTGGGAATACGTCGTTTCCGTTCCAAGCTTATGATGCTCTCAGCCCGCTCCAGACTGGTTCGAGCCTTTTTGATCTCAGGACTCTCTAGCAGCAGCGTCTGCCAAACTTCTTCAAAATCAATGTCCGAGCCAGGGAATTGCAGGCTTTCTTGAAACCTTCCTGCTGGCACAGCCATCACGCCAATTGCTGAGGCAAGCATTTGTCGCGCCTGATCCCGATGGTTTACCGCTAAGGCAAGATCGGATTCTGATTGCAGCTTTGCCAGATTCGCAGACACTCTTCCTGGCAGGTTTACTGAGCCATTTGCGTGCAATTGCTCGACGGCGCTATTAGCTTCCGAAATGATTACAAGGAAAGATTCCTTCAACTCAACCAACAATTCCGCTGCTAGTGCTTGAAAGTACAGCAAACGAACTGCATTTCGCACACGAAATATTTGAATATCATTTTCCGCTTGCGCTTCGAGTAACGCTAGCTCAGCGACGTCACGCTGCGCTCCTACTTTCCCCCCCAGTAGGATATCCTGCTCGAAAAAGATTCCGTGTTTGCTTCCTTCCAGTGATTGCTGGTTCCGAATATCATCCCCTAAATAACCGATTCGCGGATTAGGATAATAACGCGATTGGCGTAATTCTCCTTGAGCCTCCTCAACCCGGCTGGCGGATTGGACAAGAAGCGGGCTTTGCTGTAAAGCCATTGCCTCAAGCTCTTGCAGAGTCGGGATAGTTTTATCCGTGAGCAGTCTGTTCAGAGCTTGGTTCACAGATTCAGGAGTTACGAATTCACCCTCGGGAAAAATTGGGGAGCGGTGACCAAACGACCTCACATATATTGGAAATTGTAGTACTCCCAGAACAATGCCAAATAGAACAATTGAGCGTGTAGAGATTCGCATACAATTTCTCCTTGTAATTAACCCAAAACTATAATTCCTTGAGTAATCGCTTAGCTCCAAGGTCTGCGTATTTTGCTAGCGAGGACCGATCAATGCTTTGTTAGGTTTTAAAGGAAAAGCTATAGCTGGCAACAAATGATCACGAAATCCGGCAATCAAAGAGCCGAAATGCAGTGATGATAGTGAAAAAGAATTGTCAGAGAGATTATCAGAGACGGAGATTTAAAGAAGGCACGATAGGTCTGGAAGTCTGCATGAACATGGCAGACGCTGGTAATTCCAACAAGAAGTGGGAAACTGCGGATTGCTGGGCTGAGATAATGGGAATGGAAAAATTACTGCAGCTTGCCGGATTTGCTCCTAATTTGACGAATTCCATAGATGAGAATTCGTGTATGCACCGATCATCATGCAATGGCACTTCGTGTTCCAGATTTTCGAGGGAAACAGATGTTTGCACAAACCAGGATAGGTGGGAGTCGATGTCTGCATGGAAATCTCCCCAGTGCATTTCACATACTGCAGATACTCCTGCAACTGTTAAAAGCAAACAAAACACTATGTTGAGCAATCCCCTCTGATCGTGCTTGCGCATATAGAGAAAATACCACACTCGCTGTACGCGAAGGAAGCAGATGCGGTAAATATCCCGACCGCTTGGGAATAGAATGAAATTTGGAAATCAGAAAGCGCATTCTGAATCAGTGATCTGTGCCATCAAGATTCGCCTCAAATGGAAGATTCTCGAGTCGTTGTGGAGTCGTACATCCTGGAACTGCGAAATGCCCCCCTGCGCGCTGTTAAGAGAATTTTTCCCATAAAGAGGCGGATATGTGTGGTGTCTATTTCGTCCAGGTCGGGAGTTGAGTCATTGAGATGCCAAACACTGGTTCGCCTCGAAAAAACACTTGACTCCGTAGTGTACTACGGAGTTTACGTTTAAATTGTGGGGCAAGGAGGCCTGACGTGAAGCAGTTCAGCATAGGGGAAGTAGCCCGGTACGGCGGAGTCGGAGTCGAGACGATTCGGTTCTACGAGCGCGAGGGCCTGATCGCGGAGCCGCCGCGAAAAGAGTCCGGCTACCGCCAATACACGCAAGAGACAGTGGTGCGCCTCCGCTTCATCCAGCGGGCCAAAGACCTCGGGTTCTCCCTGAGAGAGATCAAAGAGCTACTCTCGCTTCGCATTGAACCGCTTACAGACTGTGCGGATATTCAGGAGCGCGCAGAAGCGAAGGTCCGCGATATCGAAGGAAAGATTCAAACCCTGCAACGGATGAAGAAGGCGCTTGCCAATCTGGTGGCATCGTGTCCGGGCCGAGTTCCGGCCAGCGACTGTCCCATTTTGGATGCACTAGAAGGCTCGGGCGCCCACGAGACGCCGATTTCTGCAATCGGTCAGAGAACAGCCAAAAAACGTCCAAACGACAGGTCCTCGATGAAATCCACAACGGCGTCGAGACGGGCCGGGAAAGGAGCAAACCATGTGCCCACTTTGCCCAGGTGACTGAGTGAAAAACTGCCGAAAAGTTTGGCAGGCGCGACCCGGTGTGGAGTGGAGCGCGCGATCCACTTCCACTGGGCGTCGCCGGAACGGGAGGTGAGAAATATGGAGAAGATGGAGAAGAAGGTGGTCCAAGGAGCAATGTTGGCGGCTGTTGTGGCAAGCCTGTGCTGTATCATTCCGCTGCTATTCGCCGGGGCTGGAGTCGCTGCCATTGCAATAGCCGGGAAGTTTGCTGGCCTACATCCCTACATGCTGGTGGTAACGGCGTTGTTATTTCTCGTCGGTTTCTATTACGCATATCGCCCAACCAAGGTTTCCTGCGAACCAGGATCGGCCTGCGAGATACCGGCGAGCCGCAAGCGGGCACGGGTCGGTCTCTGGCTGGCCACAGCGTTTACGGTGGTCTTAACTACCTTTCCATACTGGTCGGCGGCGCTGGTTCGAGGCACGGCGCACGAGCCGCAAACACAGGCCTTCCAAGCGGCTGGTGCCCCGGTGGAAAGAGTCGTGCTCCGCGTCTCCGGAATGACCTGCGAGATGTGCGCGCTGGGAGTCGAAAGTAGCCTTCGGCAGCAGCCTGGGGTACGGTCGTTTCACGTCAGCTTCTCTGACTCCGTCGCAGAGGTGGAATACGATCCCTCGCAATTGTCGGTTGCCCAGATTCGAAGTGTGATTGAGAAAGCTGGGTATCAGACGTCTGTCCTCCCCGGGAAAGAGGGATGATGGAGGCCTGCTGCGCAGTTTCCGAGACCCGGACAACCCCTTCGGCTCACGTTTGCCCGCTTTGCGGCCACCGGGCTAAGAAGGTCGAGCGGCTCACCATGGAGCACTTATTGCTACCCGGCACGATTCCGCAGATTGCAAATACGCAGTACTACTTTTGCGAAACGCCGACGTGCCCCGTGGTTTATTTTCCTTACGATGCAAGTGCGGCAATGTTCCAGAAAATGAATCTGAGAGTGCGAGTCGGTGTAAAGGAAGCAGAAGACCCCGTCCCTCTCTGCTACTGTTTTGGGATAACGCGCAAAGATGTTTGGGACGAGATTGAGCAGACCGGGAAATCTACAGCAGTGAACCGGGTGAAGGGCGAAGTGCAGGCTGGCAACTGCGCCTGTGAAGTCAAAAACCCCTCCGGCAAATGTTGCCTGGGAAATGTGACCCGTGCTGTGCAGGAAGGTATGAAAATGATTCGCTCTTTGTCGGAGGGAGCCAACTGTTAAAACAAGGCCGTCGAGGCGGCCACAAAGCAGCTTATGGAAGAATTCAAAGGCACTCTCTCGCCGGAGGAGTTGGCTTCAGTGGAGAAATGGTTTGCCAAGGGCCTCAACCCGGAGATCAACTACTCCTGGCGGCCCCATAGGTCTTCGTGTGTAGCTCTCGTGCGCGGATGCTCACTTCGCCCAGGCGGGGAGTTGAGTCATCGAGATGCCAAACACTGGCGCGCCGAGCCAATAGACGATCAGCGTGATGAGCAAAATTCCCATCAAATCCAGCGCCAGTCCGGCGCGGGCCATCTGCGGGCTGGTGATCCACCCGCTGCTGTAGGCGATGGCATTGGGAGGCGTGGCCACGGGCAGCATAAATCCGCACGAGGCGGCGAGCGTGCCGGAAACCATCAGCAAATAGGGATGCACTCCAATCTGCAACGCTGTAGCGGCGAGGATCGGCATGGCCAGCAGCGCAGTGGCGGTGTTGGAAGCCATTTCGGAAAACAGGGTGATCCCCAGGCAGACGGTGGCGGCGATCAGTACAGGAGATAATCCTGCCAATCCATTCAGCAACGTGCCGATCCAAGCGGAAAGGCCGGTCTGCTCAAATCCGGCAGCCAAAGCAAATCCCCCTCCAAACAAGAGCAGGATTTCCCACGGAACGCCGTGCCGGACGGTCTCCCAGTCCATGAGATAGATTTTTCTCTGGTTCTGTCCGTTATTAAGAGTCTCCTGAGGAACAGGCATCAGGAACAACAACAGCGCCATGGCCATGGAAACCGTGGCATCGTGCACGTAGCTTGAATATTGTCCGAGAAGCTGGGACCAGCCGGGGACGTTTATGGAGCCGAGGGTCAGCGGGGAGCGGGTGATCCAAAGGAACGCCATGCTTACCCAGATGGCGAGAACGCGCTTTTCCGCCGCGCTCAGCTTGCCCAGTTTGCGCAGTTCATCCTGAATGATTTCCGGGTTGCTGCGGAAATGAATTCCTGAAACAGGAACAGGACTACCGAAGCGGCAGAGATAAATCCAAGCCAGCGGAACGAACAGGACCACCATCGGGACGCCGATCTTCATCCACTGCAAGAATCCCACTTCCGGGGCTTCGGGGAACAGACGATGCGCGGCGCCCGCGAAGACCAGGTTCGGGGGAGTGCCAATCAAAGTGCCCATGCCGCCGATGCTGGCTGCGTAGGCAATGGCCAGCATCAGCACGACACCGAAGTTCTGCATCACCGTGGCATCCGGCGCTGAATCAGTTGTGGTTCCCTCACCAGGCGCGGTGGCAAGCTGCGTAACCAAAGACATCCCGATGGGGTACATCATCATGGCGCAGGCCGTGTTGGACATCCACATGGAAAGGAATGCCGTAGAAACCATGAATCCAAGGACCAGCCGCGATGGCCGCAACCCCAGGCGGCAGATGATGTGCAAGGCGATGCGCCTGTGCAGGTTCCATTTTTGAATCGCCAAGGCGACGATGAACCCGCCTAAGAACAAATAGATGGTGTGGTCAGCGTAGTAAGGAGCCACCTTGTCGCTCGGCGAAATTCCGAGGACAGGAAAGAGAACCAGCGGAAGCAGCGAGGTTACGGCAATGGGGACCGCCTCCGTAATCCACCACGACGCCATCAGCGCGGCGACTGCGGCCATGCGCTGTGCTGGCAATTCCATACCGCCTGGCGGGGGAAGCAGCAGAATCGCCAGGAACAGCACGATTCCCAAGAACAGGCCAGTCTTGCGGATGGTGTTCTGGCTGGAAGGGATTTCTGGCATGGCGATAATTCAGTCGTCAGTGGAACGGGCGAAGAACCAACGGTAATCCAAAATCCGATTCGAGGGCAAGCGGAAAATCCCAGCAAGTCGTCGTTTAGGAAACTTCCCGATAATTCTTCCTGCGGGTAATGGGCAGGTGTAAAATACATATTTCGCCAGGAACGATTTTCGTAGGTCAAAATCCTTATCACATCCTGGTCATGGAGCCTTGCAGCATGGAACTGCGAAAAGATCCCATCACCCGCAGTTGGGTATTGATGGCGAATGGCGAAACGTTTGAGGCCACAACAGCAGCGTGTCCCTATTGTCCCGGCGGTGAAGCGGGTGGAGTGACACCGATTCTGACGCATTCGATCTATGGTCAGCACAGTGGTGTGCTGGTTTATCCGCACCCGCGCCCGCTTTATCGCATCGAAGGAGAATCGGAGCGGAGAGGGGATGGGTTCTATGATCGCATGAGGGCGCTGGGAGCGCATGAATTAATCGTGGAAGGCGCCGAACATAACAGTTCACTTTCCATGCGGACAGAAGCCGAGATTATCTCTCTGCTGGATTGCTGGGCCTTGCGAATCGATGACCTAAAACGGGACGCCCGGTTCAAATACATAACAGTGTTTAAGAATTATGGCGAGACATCCGGCCAGCAAATCCGGCATGCTCATTCGGAACTGACGGCAACCACGTTTATACCCAGGAGGATTCTCTACGAGTTGCGAGCCGCGCAGGAGTACTACCAACTGAAGGAAAGGTGCGTCGTTTGCGACATTGTCCGGCAAGAAGAGCAGCAAGCGCAGCGCGTGGTGGACCTGAGTCCGCGCTATCTAGCGATTTGCCCATTTGCATCCCGTGTACCCTATGAGCTATGGATTGTGCCGCGTTACCATCATGCGAGTTATGAAGCAGATATGCTGCGTGATCGTGCATATGCCGAGCTTGCGGGCATCTTGAAACGCTCCCTGGCTCGTCTCGAACAGGTTACGGATTCTTACCACTTGGTTCTGCACACCTCGCCGAATACCAATCGACGGCCGGAAGTGCCGGGGTATTGGAATACTTTGCAAGAGGATTATCACTGGCACATGGAGATACTCCCCATTACGGAAAAGAGGAGCAAGTCCTACAGCATCAAGGAAGTCTATTTTTCATCCATGCCGCCGGAAAAAGCCGCAGCACGGCTCCGGGAACTGCCCGCAAGCCGCAAAGCTGCTCCGCAGTCAAAGTTAACCTTTGATGAGGGAAAGCAAAGCAAGTAAATGGGGGTAACGCCCGAGGTGCAGGGTGCTTAAAAATACATTGCATTGAGGTTCTTAGCTATTTGAAACAAGAAACTTCCTATATACTAGTAACCGCACAACGATTGGTTGCCAGTGAAAAAGCCTCTGCGGGGCTGGGCAGACATCGTTATTTATAGTGTCCACCCTTCCTGCACCGGCCTTTTTGTCGCCGTAGACTAGCGGATTTTTAGGTTCTATCCCTGCTAGAAGCGGTTTGAGGAGTGCGCCTAATGTGGAAACGGAAAGAAGAACCGCCACCGCCAGTTCCAATGGCGAGCTCGGTAAAGGAGGTTGCACCTCCTGTGACAACAATCCCTCCGGAGAAGAAGATGGAGCCTGTTATGGATACGTCTCGCAGCGCCGTCGCGCATATCGGTAAGTCGGTAGTCATCAAAGGTGAGCTGTCTGGGAGTGAAGACCTTTACGTGGACGGTCAAGTTGAAGGAATCATTGAACTGCGCGAGCACAACCTCACGGTCGGCCCCAATGGCCGCGTGCAAGCGAATGTGAATGCGAAAGAGGTGATTGTGAACGGCACCATGAAGGGGAATGTCCGTGCCATCGACCGAATCGAGATTCGCAAATCAGGCTCCGTGGTAGGAGACTTAATTGCAGCACGCGTCATGATCGAAGATGGGGCATTTTTCAAAGGCAGCATCGACATTCAGAAGGGGCCGGAAGGCGCTAAGCCTGCGGAGAGCAAAAAGGCAGAGGCGCCGTCAATTGGCGACGCACAACGGCTAGGCTCCGCGCCCACAGAGGTGAGAAGGACGTTTTAGGCTAAAGATCGTGTGACAAGGTCACAGGCGATCTTGCTTGGAAATTGGTCTGGTGCCAGACTCACCGAGTGTTTAAGGCACTAGCGCGTTCCTGATGGTAATTTCGATGTCTGGTAATCACGGAGCTTTTCCCTCATCATTCGGCGGGAACCTCCGCCGCTTATTCCACCGCGCTCTCGGTTCGGAGCAGGTTGAGCCATCGGTGGAAACGATCACAACGTCTGTTCCCTCTCAACGCCGCAGCAATGGTCTGAAGGAATTCTGGTCCCGCATGGGCCAGGATTCGTGTTTGCAAATTCTGGATCTTGGTTCCGCTTCGCAAGCCACCATGAGTTTCGTTACCGAGCGCGGGCACAAATTTTATGCAGAAGATTTATTGTCGGCGCTTCATGGCAATGCTGATTTCAGAAAGCTGGAAGATGAATCCGATGAACAGGTCCAGCGATTCCTGGATGCTTATTTGAAATACGACGAAGGTCAGTTCGATGGCGTGTTAGGCTGGGATGTATTGGATTTCCTAGCAGACCCTCTGGTGAAACCAGTGGTTGACCACTTGCACAAGCTAGTGAAACCTGGAGGGGCTCTGCTAACGCTCTTCCATACGAATCCAGCCGGGCAATCGGTGCCACAGTGCCAGTACAGGATACGCACAGAGGAAGCACTGGAGATCAAAGAATACCGCCACGGCAAGCTGCAACGGCAATTTCATAATCGTTCCATCGAAAATCTATTTAGAAGGTTTGCTTCACTGAAATTTTATCTCTCCCGTGATAATCTGCGAGAAGTTGTGATTGTCCGATGAGTTCTCATAAACTGCAAGCCATTCCATTAGGTGGACTGGGCGAGTTCGGCATGAACATGCTGGCTCTCCGGTATGGCGAATCGATCCTGGTCATCGATGCTGGACTGATGTTCCCGGAAGCGGAACTGTTCGGCGTGGATGTGGTCATCCCAGATATATCTTTTTTAATTGAACACCGCGCGGAAGTTCTTGCCATCGTTCTGACGCATGGGCACGAAGACCATATCGGAGCGCTCCCATATGTTTTGCGGCAGTTGAATGTTCCGGTCTACGGCACCCCGTTCACCATCGCGCTAGTCGAAAAGAAGTTAGAAGAACATGGTCTACTGGATTCAGTAAAATTGCATGCGGTTAAAGCAAAAGGGCGGTTCCAAGCAGGACCTTTTTCTGTTGAATTCATCCATGTAACACACAGCATCGTCGATGCAGCCATGTTGGCCATTACGACGCCGCTCGGCGTGGTGATGCACACGGGTGATTTTAAGGTCGATCCGACGCCAACGGATAATGAATTATTTGACCTGCATACGATAGCTGAATATGGAAAAAAAGGGGTGCTGGCTCTTTTTTCCGATAGCACAAACGCAGAACGTCCCGGATACACGCCCTCAGAGAGAGCTGTCCGTGGTCCTTTGGAGGACGTGTTCAGCGGTGCGGAGAACAGACTTTATATATCGTGCTTTACCAGTTCCATCCATCGCATTCAGTTGCTGATCGATCTCTCCGTGCGCAATAACCGACAAGTAGCGTTTGTTGGCAGAAGCATGATCGCGAACACGGAAATTGCCCACCGGATGGGGTTTTTAACTGTGCCGGATGGCTGCCTGCTGCGGCCGAACGATATCAAGCAACTCCCCCGCGATCGAGTGACTGTGTTGATCGCAGGTTGCCAGGGTGAACCGCTCTCCTCGCTTACCCGGGCAGCACTCGAAAGCCATCGGCACGCTGTGATTGATTCCGGCGATACGGTGGTTCTGTCGTCGCGCATTATTCCAGGGAACGAAAAAGCCATCTATCGCTTAATTAATCATCTGTTCAAACGAGGAGCCCATGTCGTTTATTCCGATGGCGGCGGACCTCCAGTGCATGTTTCCGGACACGGTAGCCAGGAAGAACTGATGCTGATGCTGAATCTTACAAAACCGCGTTATTTTATTCCCGTTCATGGAGAGTATCGCCAACTTTCCCGTCATGCCAGCTTGGCAGCGCACCTGAAGGAGATTCAGAAAATTTTTCTGATGGAAAACGGCGAAATGCTGGAATTCGATCAAAATGGCGCGCGGAAAGCCGAACGAGTCACCGCCGGCCGCATTTGTATTGATTACGGTTCGGTCGACGAAATTGTCGAAGACGTCATCATTAGCGACCGCCGCCATATTTCCCGCGATGGCATTATGCTTCCCGTGATGGCCATTAATAAGAATACCGGCAAGGTGGAGTCACAGCCGGAGATCATCACTCGCGGTTTCGTTTCCGGCGATAACGACAGGATATTAGCGGAGGCCCGCGAAATCGTATTGCAAACCTTGGAACAATCGAGCAGCGAGGAGCGCGCCGACTGGGGCGTCATCAAGGAAAAAATCCGCGCCGACTTGAAGCGATATATCAGCAAACAAACGGATCGCCATCCCCTGATTATTCCAGTCATCTTGGAGATTTAGCCATTTGATCCCCATCTGGCAAGCGATCATTCTGGCGGTCGTGCAGGGGCTCACCGAGTTTCTTCCCATCAGCAGCACAGCACATTTGATCTTGTTTCCGTGGTTGTTCCACTGGACCGATCCCGGGCTGGCCTTTGACGTGGCGTTACACCTCGGAACGCTGGCGGCTGTTCTTATATATTTTTTCAAGACGTGGGTTGACTTGGTTTTGATTGGTTTGGGAGGTAATCCCCTTTTTGGAGGCCTAGCGTCTTCCGATACACAGCGGAGTACGCTCTCCAGCCAGCGAAAACTTTTCTGGTACCTGGTGCTGGCAACAATCCCTGCTGCATTGGCGGGATGGGCGTTGCGGGACTACATTGCAACCAGTTTTCGGAATCCGGTCATTGCTGGTGTCGCATTGATTGTAGTGGCAATCCCCATGGCAGTGGGTGAACGATTGACTCGCAGCACGAAGGACCTGCTTTCCGTCGGACTGAAGGATTCCCTGATCATTGGAATGGCACAGGCTACAGCCTTAATCCCAGGCGTTTCGCGGTCAGGCGCCACGATTACAACGGCATTATTTCTTAACTTGAACCGCCATGCCGCTGCCCGTTTCTCCTTTTTGCTATCTACGCCAATTATTGCCGGCGCAGCCGTCAAGGAATTCCTGGACATCTGGAAGAAAGGTATCCCCTCCGGTATGGAACTGCACTTTCTGGCGGGAGTAATCGTTTCCGGGGTTGTTGGGTATGCTGCCATAGCGGGTTTTCTGAGGTACCTACAATTTGGTACGTTCAAGATTTTTATTTACTATCGTATAGTTTTGGGCATAATAGTTCTTGCTCTGGCTCTCTTGTAGTGCAACAACACATGGTACCTTCCGTGCGTCCATGATACGCAGAGGGTAGTCTGTTTGCCGCGACCTCCTTACTATATCCTATTGAATTTATTGTAGTTAATGCGACAACCCCCAGGTCGCGTTGGAGGGCCGTAATGAAGATGGTGCAGCCAACGGACAATCGAAGGTGGAATGAATTTATAGGGTTACTTTATGCCGCAGGAGCATTATTAATCCTGTTGAGCCTGCTAAGCTACTCTTCCCAGGATGCCTCCTGGAATTCCGTATCATCCTCAGCAATAGTGGAAAATTGGGTGGGCAGACTGGGATCGTATGGCGCCGATCTGTTCTACCAGTTGTTCGGATTATGCTCATACTTTTTCCCTTTGGCCCTTGGAATCATTTCCTGGAAGTGGATGAGTAGCCAGCAAATAGATTCTCCCCGTATCAAGTTAACAGGTTCATTCCTATTATTGTTCTCTCTTGCTACGGGTTTATCTTTGATTCCGTATCAATTGATGATTTATCAATCTTTTCCTGTCGGCGGGGCTATAGGAGTGCTGCTGGCGCAATTTCTCCGATCAGTGCTAAACGGACCAGGGAGCGCGATTCTGGTCACCGTGATCTTGCTGGGTTCTCTCTATCTGCTTACGAGCTTCACGGTCGTGAGCATAACAACGTGGCTGGATGCTCATACCCTATGGCTCAAAGCTTGGTTGCAAAAGCTGACTTTAAAGTTTCGCAAGTCTGAGAGAAAAAATCTTATTCCTGTTGTTGTTTCCAGGACGGCAACTCTAGATAAATCAAGAAGTGAATTTGCTTCGGGAAAACCACGGATCGATTCACCGATGTTGCGAAAAGCAACTCCGGAAACAGTCAATGAGTTAGATCATCTATCCATACCAATTCAACCTCCCGTGGAAAATAGCAGGCTACTTAACAGAACCTTGGCGGTGTCGTCAACGATGTCCCGCACTTACAAATTTCCTTCTACGGACCTGCTTCGTCAGCCAGGGGAATCGGCTGCGCATAATGAGGAGGAGTTGAGCCGCCGCGCATCCGTGCTGACGACAAAATGCGATGAGTTCGGCGCCAGGGGCACAATCACGCAAATCAATCCAGGCCCTGTGGTAACGACATTCGAATTTAAGCCGGAAGCTGGGGTGAAATATAACAGGATTACTAATCTTGCCGAGGATCTTTGTCTGGCTATGGAAGCAGAATCCATATTGGTTGAGAGAATTCCTGGAAAATCCACCGTGGGCATCGAAGTTCCCAATCTGAAGCGGGAGACGATAGCGCTGCGAGAAATACTGGAATCCGAGGCTTTCGCCAGCGCCCGGTCGTCGCTTACGGTGTCGCTGGGCAAGGAAATCAACGGGCGAATCCGCGTAGCTGATTTGGCGGCTATGCCCCACTTGTTAATTGCAGGTTCTACGGGTTCGGGCAAAAGCGTTGCGCTGAATTGCCTGATCGTTTCGCTTCTTTACCGCGCAACCCCGGATGACGTCAAGCTGATGCTGGTGGACCCGAAACGGTTAGAGTTAGGGTTGTATGAAGGCATTCCGCATTTACTGACTCCGATCATTACAGACCCCAAAGTCGCTGCCAATGCACTGCGCAATGTTGTCAAAGAAATGGAGCGTCGGCTGAAGTTACTGGCCGAGAAAGGGGTCCGCAGTATCGATCAATATAACCGTTCCGTGAACCAGCCGGGAAACCTCAAACTGTTTGATCAAGAGAAGCCGCCGGAGCCGCTTCCTTACATCGTAGTTATCATCGATGAGTTAGCAGACCTGATGATGATAGACAAAAATGTAGAGGTTCCCATTACTCGGTTAGCGCAAATGGCGCGTGCGGTAGGAATCCATTTAGTGCTCGCAACGCAGCGGCCTAGCGTGGATGTGATTACAGGTCTTATAAAAGCAAACTTTCCGTCTCGCATCTCTTTCCGCGTGGCCACGAAAGTAGACTCTCGCACAATTCTCGATACGAATGGAGCCGAAGCGTTGCTCGGCAAAGGCGACATGCTCTTTTCTCCGCCTGGTTCAGGAAGATTGGTAAGAGTCCACGGTTCCTTGGTCACGGAAGAGGAGATTGCCAAAGTGGTCGACTTTTGGCGCGCTCAAGCCACGCCTTCCTACGTGGAAGAGTTTTTACAGGCGCCAGCGGATGCAGAACCGGAGCAGGAAGAATGGAGCGGTGATCAAGATGAGAACTACCAGGATGCGGTTCGCATCGTGGTGGAAATGGGCAAAGCTTCCACATCCATTTTGCAGCGGCGTCTGCGATTGGGCTATGGCCGCGCGGCCCGTCTCCTGGATATTATGGAAAAGGACGGTATCATCGGTCCGCCGGATGGCAGCAGGCCGCGGGAAGTCTTAAAGCGTCCTGATTGGGTTGCAGAAGTCGAGCAAGCCTGATGAATTACTTTGAGTTGAGCAGGAAATTTCCCTGCGGAGCCGTCAGCGGGGAATAATTATGATCCGAATTCCTTTCACAAAAGCTCAAGGCGCAGGGAATGATTTTTTAATTCTGAGGCATCAGATAGGTGAAACAAAGATACCGGAATCCCTCCCGGAAGAATGGGTTCGACAAATTTGTGACAGGCACATGGGGATTGGTGCGGATGGAGTGGTGATTGTAACCGTGCCTTCCGGCATTGAGGGTACGGATGCCATCGCGAGGATCATGAACAGCGATGGCAGCGAAGCGGAAATCTCCGGTAATGGCACGCGTTGCGCTGCTGCATTTTTGGTGTATGAAGGGCTATGCGGTTCTAGCATGTTGGTTCGAACGGGAGCAGGGGATAAGAGATTGAATCTGATGTATCAGAAAGAGAATCGTTTCATTTTCGAGATGTCGATGGGCAATCCGGTGCTGAATCCCTCGGCGATCCCCTTCCTTCCTCCTATGGCGGTCAGTGAACCAGTCATTGGATTCTCATTACCCGTTGGAGATTCGAAGCAAGTTGTAACGATCACCTCTATGGGCAACCCGCATTGCTCGGTTCGAGTGGAGCACTTCGCATGGGATTGGCAGAATTTGGGGAGGCAGATTGAGTGTCACCCCTATTTCCCGAACCGCACGAATATTGAGTTCTACCGAGTTATTTCGCCGAACGAGATAGAAGTTCGTTATTGGGAGCGAGGGGCAGGAGAGACTCTATCCTCTGGGACTGGGTCCTGTGCAGCCGTCGTGGCAGCGATACTGAACAGGCAAGCAGAAAACCCTGTCAAAGTTCAAACTCTTGCAGGAAACCTTCATGTGCGTTGGGAATCGAATGGAATTTTTCTAACGGGGCCTGCTGAAATTGTATGTCAAGGAGAGTATTTTTTATCCAGTGCGAGTCAGCCATAGGTATCACGATTCCAATGGCTGTGGATAAGCGTCCAATATTCAAGCAGCCAGGAATGGAGCAAGAATGGTTCAAAAACCACCAGCTTTACATCGTGGAGATGCTATCGGAGTCGTGGCGCCGTCCAGTCCGGTAGAGATGGAACTGTTGGAACGGGGGGTTCGAGAACTAGAAGCTATTGGATATCGAATCGTCGTTAGCGACGCTGTGCTGGCGCGCAAAGGTTTTTTTGCCGGAGAACACCAGAGAAGGGCAGAAGCCGTCCTGCGGTTTCTGCTGGACCCGGAAATTCGAGCGATATTTTGCGCTCGGGGTGGATACGGTTCCAACTATGTAGTCGAAGCATTGTCGTTGCGGCCTGTGGTACAAAAGCTCAAACAGCAAACTCCGAAAATTGTCATGGGATACAGCGACGTGACCACGTTGCTGTGTTTTCTGCATCAAACTCTCGGGTGGGTAACGTTCCAAGGTCCATTGGTAGCCAGGGAATTTGCAGGGGGAGAATTGTTTTATGAATGGGCAGCTCTGGAACAGGTGCTTTCCAAGGCCGATCCAGGCGCGATTCTCAATTCCGATGCTGCGATATTGCAACCTGGAATTGGCGAAGGGCGTTTGTTCGGAGGCTGCATTCCGATGCTGACGGCTACGTTAGGGACGCCTCAGGAGATTGAAACCGCCGGAACGATTCTCCTGTTGGAGGACGTAGATGAAAAACCATTCCGCATCGATCGCATGTTATTTCATTTGCGGCGTGCTGGAAAATTTCGAGGAATTAAGGGTGTAGTGTTTGGCGAAATGCCCGGCTGCGGAGGGGGAGCAACAGCCAAAGATGGATTAAAAGAAATCATTATGGAAGCTTTTCGCGGTATTGAAATACCCATCATATTTGGATTTCGATTCGGGCATACCACGGGCAAGTGTCTGGCCATTCCTATCGGTGTGAAAGCACGATTGACGGCCCAGGAAAAGGTATCTATCACTCTCCTCGAAGGAGCTGTCAAGGCTCGCGTCAAGAAGGGAACCGCAAAGAGGAGAACGAGAAAGTGATTCGATTAGCTCCCGGAGCGCATGTACATTTGATCGGCATCGCCGGCACAGGCATGGGAGCGCTGGCGGGACTTCTCCAGGAAGCCGGTTTCAGGGTGACTGGCTCAGACGCAGAAATTTATCCCCCAGTTTCCACTCTCCTTGAAGAACTAAATATTCCAGTGAAAGATGGTTATCGAGCTGACAATCTGGATAACGTTCCGGATATGGTGGTGATCGGCAATGCCATCTCGCGAGGAAATCAGGAACTGGAAACTGTTTTGGATCGGGGAATTCCGTACGTTTCGATGCCAGAGCTTCTCCGCGAACTTTTTTTGGATAAACGAAAAACGATCGTTGTCGCCGGGACCCACGGCAAGACCACGGTGACATCCATGCTTGCTTGGATATTCCACTTCGCTGGACGCTCGCCTGGTTATTTGATTGGCGGAATCCCTGCAAATTTTCCACACAGTTTCTCGGCAGGCGCGGGAGGAGAATTTATCCTGGAGGGCGACGAATATGACACGGCATTTTTCGATAAGGGTCCAAAATTTCTGCATTATCGCCCCGATGCCGTGGTATTGAATCCCGTCGAATTTGACCATGCTGACATTTTTGCCGATCTGGATGCAGTAAAAACGGCTTTCCTGCGGTTAGTGAATCTAATTCCCCGGAAGGGAATACTAATCGTTTGCGCAGAATCGCCTGTTGCGATGGAGTGTGCTTCAAAAGCCTACTGCAAGGTGGAGAGTTTCGGCCTGGATTGCGGTGAATGGGCCGCAAGGGAAGTGCGTTGGGAGAACGGATCGGGGAAATTCCTAGTGGAGTTTCGTGGTAAAAATATCGGAAATTTGGAAACCACACTTGCTGGGGAGCACAATATCAAGAATTTCCTGGCGGCGGCCGCAATGGCTTCCCGATGCGGTATTGTATGGGAACAGATTCAGCAGGCCGCCAGAA
>MEKX01000147.1 GCA_001767075.1 Acidobacteria bacterium RIFCSPLOWO2_12_FULL_54_10
TAGCAGACCAGCAGATGACCGTGATCCAGGAATTTAGTCTGGATGATCATAAATCAAAAGGCCTGCGCCAAGTGCTGGACCGCTTTGACGGCAAAAGCACAGTGCTGCTGGTGGATCTTCCTGGAAACCGCAATTTGGAGTTGTCGTGCCGCAATCTCGAAGGCGTAGAGTTGGTTTCGGGTCATGAGTTGCATCCATATCACCTTCTGCGCTATCAGCGGGTGCTGATTTCGCGTCCGGCGGTGGAGAAGTTGCAGGAGGCGTTGGCGTCGTGAATTTAGATCGAGTGATTCGCAGGCCAATCATTACCGAAAAGGGGTTGCGCGCCAAGGATGAATTTCGCACGCTCAGTTTCGAGGTCCTTGTGGATGCCACCAAAGCGGAAGTCAAGGAAGCCGTGGAGAAGTTTTTCCAGGTGAAGGTTGATTCGGTCAGAACAGCGAACTTCGATGGCAAGCAGAAGCGCCGCGGAAAACATGTCGGCTTCCGCCGCGACTGGAAAAAAGCTTTTGTGCGACTCAAGTCCGGCGAAAAGATGATCGAGTACGTCGAAAAGGCCTGATGAGGGTTGTGGCTTTAAGTAATGTTAGCTGTGCATTGAGAGGATTAGGTTAGGAATGGCAATCAAAACGTATCGGCCTATGACGCCTGCACGGCGGTTTTATACCGGCGTGAAGACCGATGATATTACCGCAAAAAGGCCGGAGAAATCACTGATTGAGCCGCGCAAGCGCACCGGCGGCCGCAATTCGCTGGGTTTGATTAGCGTTCGTCACCACGGCGGCGGGCACAAGCGCTTTTACCGCCTGATCGATTACCTCCGCAACAAGAGCGGCATCCCCGCCAAGGTAGCCACAATCGAGTATGATCCGAATCGTTCCTCCCGCATTGCGCTGTTGCACTACGCAGACGGGGAAAAGCGCTATATTTTGCAACCGGTAGGATTGACCGTGGGCATGAGCGTAGTGTCTGGCCCCGAGGCCGATATTCTGGTGGGCAACGCTCTGCCGATCCGCAATATTCCGGTCGGCACCACGATTCATAATATTGAGTTGCGCCCGGGCAAGGGAGCGCAGATCGTGCGCAGCGCAGGCGCAGCCGCGCAGTTGGTTTCCAAAGAAGGCGCTATGGCCTTGGTGAAGTTGCCGTCGGGCGAAGTTCGGAAAATTTTGATGGATTGCATGGCTACCATCGGCCAAGTCGGCAATATTGAGCACGAGAATATCTCCGTCGGCAAGGCGGGCCGCAAGCGATGGATGGGCATCCGGCCCACTGTTCGCGGTGTCGCCATGAATCCCGTGGATCACCCGCACGGTGGTGGTGAAGGAAAAACCTCTGAGGGCGGTACGCCGACCACTCCCTGGGGGCAGCCGACTCGCGGGTATCGCACGCGGAATAACAAGCGCACCAATCGCTTTATTGTTTCACGCAGGAAGAAGTAACGATTGATTGTGCCGGGCAGCTCTGGCCTCCCGGACAGAATGAAGTTGAAGGGTAAACAATGCCTCGGTCGCTAAAAAAGGGCGCTTTCGTGGATGGCCACCTTTTCGAAAAGGTGGCGGATATGAATCGCCGCAACGAAAAAAAGGTTGTGCGGACTTGGTCCCGGCGATCCACGGTGCTGCCGGAGATGATCGGTCATACCATTGCTGTTCATAACGGCAAGAAATTTATCCCCGTTTATGTCACGGAAAATATGGTGGGCCACAAATTGGGCGAGTTTTCCCCGACCAGGACATTCAAGGGCCACTCTGGAGTAAAGGCAGCGGAGAAAACCGCAGCCCCGGCTGGCGCACCGGCGCCGACGGCTGCTCCAGCAAAGACTTAGTTTTTGGAGAATATTACGGGTATGGAAGCAAGAGCTGAAGCGAAACACATTCGCGTATCACCGCGCAAGGCTCGTTTGGTGCTTGCCTTGATTCGCGGTATGAATGCCGGTGAAGCGCTGAACCTGCTTCGTTTCACGAAAAAGCGGGTTGCCCGCCAGGTGGCGAGGGTTCTGAAATCCGCAATCGCGAATGCCGAGTCAAAGGGAGACGCGAAATCCATATCGGTTGACCTGGACAGCCTGTTTGTGTCGGAGGCATACGCCAATGACGGTGGCCGGGGCAAGCGATTCCGGCCTGCGCCGATGGGCCGGGCACATCCGTACGTGCGTCGCACCAGCCACATCATCGTGCGCGTCGCGGAAAAAAAGACGGCATGATCGTTGCCGGGAACTTTCAAGCTGCCCGGAGGAGGAAAAATTAGGAATGGGCCAGAAAGTACATCCTTATGGGTTCCGGCTGGGGTACAACAAGCCGTGGCGCTCCCGCTGGTACGCCAAAAGAGATTACAGCACCCTGCTGCATGAAGATTTGCAGTTGAAAAAAGACCTCACTGAAAGACTGAAGGCCGCCGGTATTTCCAGCATTGAGGTCGACCGCATGGCCAACAAACTCCGCGTCACCGTGCGCACCGCCCGGCCTGGGATCATCATCGGACGCAAGGGAACGGAGATTGATAAGCTGAAAGCGGATCTGCAGAAGGAAACGAACCGGGAAGTCTTCCTGGACATTCAGGAAGTATACCGGCCTGAATTGGACGCAGCGTTGGTGGCGCAGTCCATTGCGCTGCAACTGGAAAAACGAATCGCGTTCCGGCGCGCTATGCGCAAATCAGTTGATTCTGCCGTGCGGTTTGGATGTAAAGGCATCAAGGTCAGGGTAGGGGGCCGCTTGAATGGCGCGGAAATCGCCCGGAGCGAGTGGTATCTGCAAGGCCGCCTTCCTCTGCAAACGCTGCGCGCGGACATCGATTACGGTGTGGCGGAAGCGCACACCACTTACGGCGTGATTGGCGTGAAGGTTTGGATTTACCGCGGAGAAATTTTGGGGGCGAAGAAGAGCCGGGAAAAGGCGGAAGCGCCGGTTGCTTAGCGGCGTGAGGATCGAACTATGTTGATGCCCAAAAAAGTAAAGTACCGCAAGCAGCACCGGGGCCGGCGCCGCGGCAAGGCGTGGCGCGGTTCGGAGCTTGCGTTTGGCGAATATGGGCTGAAGGCTTTGGAAGTCGCCTGGATTACCGACCGGCAGATCGAAGCCAGCCGCGTGGCCATGACTCGGAGCATCAAGCGCGGAGGGAAAGTTTGGATCCGGGTGTTCCCCGATAAGCCCATCACCAAGAAGCCGGCGGAAACGCGCATGGGCAAGGGAAAAGGAGCTCCGGAAGGATGGGTCGCCGTGGTTCGTCCTGGGAAAATTCTGTTTGAGATGGGCGGCGTGGATGCCGCTATTGCGCGCGAGGCCATGAACCTTGCCGGTCATAAGCTGCCGATTAAGACGCAGATGGTTGTGCGTCAGGAGACCTTGCAGGCATGAAGAAGAATAACTTGCGTGAATTGGCGCCTGAAGAGCTGGGAAATCAGCTCCGGGACATGTCTCAGCAGATATGGAAAATCCGTTTTCAATTGCTGAGCGGACAGGCCGAGGGTGTCGGCAAGCTCCGGTTGCTGCGCAAGGATATCGCCCGCGCCAAGACGATTTTGCGTGAAAGGGAATTGGGTCAGTTGCATGGAAAATAACACCGGCAAAGTCCACCGCCAAAACTCGGTGGTGGGGAAAGTCGTTAGCCGGGCAGGCGACAAGACAATTGTGGTAAAAGTGTCCCGGCGTGTTCAGCATCCGCTGTACAAGAAGTATGTGAATCGCCAGAAGAAATTTTACGCTCATGACGAACGCAACGAATGCCAGGTGGGGGACCGCGTGAAGATTGCGGAAGCACGCCCGCTCAGCCACCTGAAGCGCTGGCGGCTTCTCAACATCGTGGAGCGTAGCGCTCGTGTTGCGGCTGCTGCCCCCGCTGCCGTCGCTGCGGAATAAGCGATTAGAGGGATGTGACAGATGGTACAGATGAGATCCTGGCTGGAGGTCGCCGATAATTCCGGCGCTCGCCGCATTACCTGCATTCTTCCAATCGGAGGCTCCGTGGGCAGCCGAGCGGGCTTGGGTGACATTATCACCGCTGCCGTCAAGGAAGCCGCGCCGGATAGCAACGTGAAAAAAGGCTCGGTCGTCAAGGCCGTGGTCGTGCGCACCAGAAAAGAGCATCGCCGCAAGGACGGTACGTTTATTCGCTTTGATCAGAACGCAGCAGTGCTCATCAACGAAGATAATGAGCCAATCGGTACGCGCGTGTTCGGACCGGTCGCCAGAGAGCTGCGCGAAAAGAAATTTTTGAAGATTGTTTCCCTAGCCCCGGAGGTTTGGTAGCCGTGCTGACGATAAAAAAAGGGGATATGGTCAAGGTTATTAGCGGACGGGATCTGGGGAAAACCGGACGGGTGCTCAGCGTGGAACGAAGCACCAAGCGGATACTGGTGGAGAGTGTGCAAATGGTCAAGCACCATATGAAAGCCAATCCCCAGAAGAACATCAAAGGTGGCATCCTGGAGCGTGAGAGTTTGGTTTCCAGTTCCAATGTGATGCTGCTGTGCCCCTCCTGCGGACCGATTCGCCCGAAGGTGCAAACATTGCCGGATGGCAAAAAATCTCGTTCCTGCCGCAAGTGCGGCAACACGTTGGTTTAAACCAGCCGTAAATTTACCAGCGGTTTCTTTAGTGGAAAGACTGCAATGAGTCGACTGTTCGATAAATATAAAAAGGAAATAGCTCCGGCGCTTGCCAAGGAGTTTCATTACGCTAACCACATGGCGATTCCCAGCCTCCAAAAGATTGTGATCAATATTGGAGTGGGGGAGGCCACGCAAAACGCCAAAATCCTCGACAATGCAGTGCAGGATTTAACCGTGATCGCCGGTCAGAAGCCGGTTGTGCATCGTGCGAAGCAGTCCATCGCGGCTTTCAAGCTGCGGCGCGGCATGCCCATCGGCTGTTCGGTCACTCTGCGAGGGAAACGCATGTATGAATTCCTCGACCGCTTTGTAAGCATTGCGCTGCCCCGTGTCAGGGACTTCCGGGGCCTGCCTGCCAAATCATTTGACGGGCGCGGCAATTACACCGTCGGCGTGCGCGATCAGCTCGTGTTTTCTGAGATTGAGTATTCCAAAGTGGATAAAACCCGCGGCATGAATATCACTATGGTCACCGATGCCCACACCGACGAGGAGGCGCGAGCCTTGCTGCGCCAGTTGGGGGTTCCGTTCCGGCTTTAATCGATCGGATGCGGCCCTGAGGAGAATGGATTAACGATGTCAAGACTTTCACATAAGGTAAAAGCAGCGCGCAAGGCGAAGTTTTCCACCCGGCAGCACAACCGCTGCCCTTTGTGCGGCCGTCCGCGCGCGTTTTTGAGAAAGTTCAGAATGTGCCGCTTGTGTTTTCGCTCGAACGCTCTAAGGGGTGAAATACCCGGCGTTCGCAAAGCAAGCTGGTAATGCCGGATCACCGGGAAGGAAAGGGAATCAAACCGCAATGAATATGACTGATCCGATCGCCGACATGCTCACACGCATCAGGAATGCAGCGCGCAGCCGCCAGCAGAAGGTGGAGATGCCGGCCTCGAAAATCAAAGCGGAAGTGGCCAAAGTTCTCAAGGAAGAGGGTTACATCACCAGTTTCAAGGTCGCTGAGGAGAACCGCAAAAAAACCCTGCGGATTACTCTGAAATATAACCCTGACCAGACTCCGGCGATCACGACCCTGGATCGCATCTCAACGCCTGGTCGCAGGGTTTATTCGTCGTATGAAAAAATCGCTCCCGTGCTCGGAGGCCTGGGTTGCACCGTGCTGACCACCCCGCGCGGTTTGATGACGGGCAGAAAAGCCCGCAAGGCGAAAGTCGGAGGAGAAATCCTCATGGAAGTGTCTTAAGTTTCCCCTTCGTCAGTTCGGGGGAAGTTTGCAATAGAGGAACGAGTTAAAATGTCTCGGATTGGTAATAAACCGGTTGTTTTGCCTCCCAAGGTGGAGGTGAGCATTTCAAACAGCGACGTGAAAGTGAAGGGGCCTAAGGGCAGCCTTCAATTGACCGTGCCCGCTGGAATTAGCGTGGAAAAAAAAGACGGCCAGTTGGTTGTGCTGCGCTCCGACAATTCCCTGGCGGCCAAGCATGGTCTCGTGCGGAGCTTGCTGGCCAATTGTGTATCCGGCGTGGATAAAGGGTTTCAGAAGGATTTGGAGATTGTCGGCATCGGTTTCCGCGCCGAATTAAAGGGAAGATTTATTCTTTTTAATCTGGGGTTCTCTCATCCTGTGGAGTTTCCTCTGCCGGAAGGCATCCAGGTAGCTATTGAAAAACAAACCAAGCTTGCCATTACCGGGATTGATAAGCACATGGTCGGGCAGGTGGCGGCGAATATTCGTGCCTTGAAAAAACCCGACCCTTACAAAAATAAGGGTATCCGCTATGTCGGCGAGGTGTTGGAGAAGAAGGCTGGCAAGGCTGGAGCGAAGTAATTTTCCAGGCATAAAATCGCTTTTTTTAGCGCAGTGAGGAACGGGAAAGATGATCCAAGAGGTAAACAGAAACCGCGCAAGGAAAAAAGTCCATGTGCGGATTCGCAAGAAAATCCGGGGAACACCGGAACGCCCCCGCCTGAATGTCTTCCGGTCCTTGCAGCATATTTATGTTCAAGTGATCAACGACATCCAGGGCGTAACCCTGGTGGCAGCCAATTCCAATGAATCCGATATCGCCAAAAGCGCAGGCGGAAATTTAAGCGGAGCGCAAGCAGTGGGCAAGCTGATCGCGCAGCGCGCCATGGAAAAGGGCATCCTGAAAGTGTCCTTCGACCGCGGTGGATACCGCTACCACGGTCGCGTAAAAGCCTTAGCCGATGCGGCTCGCGAAGCCGGTTTGCAATTCTGAGGAGGCATGTTTGAACATCAAGCGCATTAACCCGGCCACTTTACAGTTGAAAGATCAGGTGGTCGCCATCAATCGCGTGACCAAGGTGGTCAAGGGCGGAAAGAATATGAGTTTTGCCGCGCTGGTCGTCATTGGCGACCCTGACGAAGGCGTGGTTGGTTTTGCCACGGGCAAAGCGCGGGAAGTCCCTGTTGCCATCAAGAAGGGCATTGAAGCCGCCAAGAAAAAGCTGGCGCGCGTGGTTCGCTATAACAACACCATCCCTCATCGGGTGCTGGGCCGTTTCGGAGCCAGTCAGGTTTTGCTCAAACCGGCTACTGAAGGCACCGGGGTCATTGCCGGCGGCGCCGTGCGCACGGTATTGCAGGCTGCGGGTATTCACAACGTGGTTTCCAAATCGCTGGGTACTAACAATCCCCACAACGTGGTGAGAGCGACGCTGGTGGCTCTTTCCATGCTGCGCGAACGCACGAAACGCGCCGAAACTCCTGGGACTTCGGCAAATTAAGGATTAGCAGCTTGCTGTTTTATCTATTGTTTTTGTAGTTTGCGGAATGATCCGCGAGAATTTTGGAGCAGGTACGGTGGTAAAAAAGAAAGTAAGCATGATTCAGATTCAGTGGGTGCGCAGCGAAATCGGCTTTCCCGAAAAGCAGCGCAAAGTTTTGCGCGGTTTGGGCTTGAGGAAACTTCAGCAGATTGTCGAGCGCCAGGATACCCCGTCGATTCGCGGCATGGTCAAAAAAATCCCGCACCTGGTTGAAATCGTTCCGGCAGCCAAGGGAGGTAAAGCATGAATCTGAGTTCCTTGCGCGTTCCCGCCGGACAAAAACATCCCCGCAAGCGGATCGGGCGTGGCATGGGCAGCGGCCATGGCAAAACTGCCGCCCGGGGCAACAAGGGCCAGCTTTCGCGTTCCGGCACCTCGCGCGGACGCCGCGGTTTTGAGGGCGGCCAGATGCCTTTCCAGCGCCGCATCCCCAAGCGCGGGTTCACGAATCTATTCCGCAAAGAATTTGCTGTTGTAAACCTGGAGCAACTTGCAGAGTTGGAATTAAAGGAGATCACTCCTGAAGTTCTTTTGCAGCGCAGGGTTATCCGGAAACTTCTGGATGGCGTGAAGATTCTGGGCACGGGGGATCTTAAAAAACCCGTCAATGTATCGGCTCATCGCTTCAGCGATTCGGCTCGCGAAAAAATTCTGAAAGCAGGAGGCAAGGCAGAGCTTATCGCCGGGTAGTCACCAGGGCAGAACAGCAGGCAATGGCGAACCGTGTCGATGCCAGACAAACTGTGACGGCTGAAAATCAGCGCACCCCGCAGGCCATCATTCTTCTGGGTGGTCCAGGCGCCGGCAAGGGAACTCAGGCAAGAGAAATTTGCAGCCACCTGGAAATTCCCCATATTTCCACGGGTGATATTTTGCGCTCCAATATCAGCCAGCAAACTCCTCTCGGTCAGAAAGCTAAGGAATATATGAATCGAGGAGATTTGGTGCCCGATGATCTCATCATCGATATGGTGCGCGACCGCATCGGCCAGGCTGATTGCCAAGGCGGTTTTCTGCTCGATGGCTTTCCTAGAACGCTGGGACAGGCCAAAGCCCTGGGAGGGTTGTTGCAGGATAAAAGACTCGGTTCTCCGATGGTGATTAATCTGCGAGTGAGCACGGAAGTGCTTGTCCAGCGGCTGAGCGGGCGTCGCATCTGCCCGTCTTGCCAAAGGACCTATCACGTTACCTTCCAGCCTCCGCTGCGCAGTGGGATTTGCGACACCGACGGCGCTGCCTTGCAGCAGCGGGCGGATGACCGGGAGGAAGCCATTCGGGAGCGTTTGGTCGCATACGATGAGCAAACCGCCCCCTTGATTGGCTATTATGGCAATGAGGGCCGCTTGTTTGACGTCAACGGCGAGCAAACCCCTCAACTGCTTACCAGCGAATTGACGCGGCTTTTTGAGGTGGCATGATTGTTTGCAAATCCCCGCTGGAACTCGAAAAGATGCGACGGGGGGGCTTGCTGGTCTGGGAATTGTTGCAGGAATTGAAATCTCAGGTGAAGCCCGGGATTTCCACCCTTGATCTGGAACAAGCCGCCGCTGAGCGCATTCGGAAGCAGGGTGCTCGGCCAGCGTTTTTGGGTTTGTACGATTACCCTTGCGTGCTTTGCACGTCGGTGAACGAGGAAATCGTGCATGGTATACCCTCCCGCAAGAAGATTCTCAAAGCGGGAGATGTGCTGAAGATTGACGTTGGAGTTGAAGTGGAAGGTTATTACAGCGACTCCGCGATTTCCGTTCCGGTCGGCGGCATATCCCCGGAACTGGAAAAACTCGTCAAAGTCACCGAAGAAGCTTTGTTTCAAGGCATTGACCATGCGCGGATCGGCAATTTTTTAGGGGATATTTCCGCAGCGGTCCAGCAGCACGTCGAGTCCCACGGTTTTTCCGTGGTGAGGGATTTTGTAGGCCACGGAATTGGAACCAGGCTTCATGAAGATCCTAAGGTTCCTAATTTCGGCGAGCCAGGTCAGGGTGCGCGGCTCAAGGAAGGCATGGTGCTGGCCATCGAGCCGATGGTCAACGCTGGCAAGCCAGGCTCTAGGGTTCTTGGTGATCGCTGGACGGCGGTAACGGTAGACGGCAGTTGCTCGGCTCATTTCGAGCACTGCGTGGCGATTACCAACAACGGGCCGTGGGTCTTAACGAGGCCTTGAGCGTGATCAGTTAGATAGATTCCAGCCAGCTTATACGGCTGGCTAAGGAGGCGGTCGGTGAAAGTTAGAGCTTCGGTTAAAAAGATTTGTCCAAAATGCAAAATGGTTCACCGCCGCGGCGTTGTCCGGGTAATTTGTTCCATCCGGAAGCATAAGCAACGGCAAGGCTAATGCAGCATCCAGGCGTTCTGCGCATCTGCTGGCAGCTACGCAGAACTTTAGGAAGGAAATAGTATGGCGCGTATAGTTGGTGTTGATTTGCCGCCCCAAAAACGGGCTGAAATCGGCTTGACCTATATTTACGGCATCGGCCGGGCGCGGGCGAACTCCGTTCTGCACCGCGCTGAAATTCAGCCGAATAAAAAAATTCGCGATCTCAGCGAGGACGAAGTAGCTCGCATCCGTAAAATTCTGGAAGATGAAGGTCAAGTGGAAGGAGACCTCCGCAAGGAAATCTCCATGAATATCCGGCGCTTGATTGAAGTCGGCGCATATCGCGGCCTGCGGCACCGCCGCAATTTGCCCGTGCACGGCCAAAGGACTCACACCAATGCGCGGACACGCAAAGGCCCCAGGAAGGGCACGGTCGCCAATAAGAAGAAGGCTGCGGCTAAGACCTAATTAAATCGATTATAAAGTTTAGGTTCACCGAGTAAATTTAGGAGAGTGAATGGCAAAAGCCCCGGTAGAAAAAAAAGGCAAAAAGAAAACCTTCCGCAAGAAGGAGAAGAAGCACGTTCCGGTCGGAGTGGCTTACGTTCAGGCTTCTTTCAATAACACACTGGTGACCATCACGGACCTGAATGGCAATGTTGTGGCATGGTCCAGCTCCGGTTCTCTAGGATTCCGCGGTTCGCGCAAAGGGACGCCCTTTGCCGCTCAGCAGGCCGCTCAGCGGGCAGCCCAGTCGGCCCGGGATCAGGGTATGCGCACCGTCGAGGTTCGCGTGCAAGGGCCGGGATCAGGCCGCGAATCGGCCATCCGTGCTCTGGCAGCCACGGGTCTGGATATTAAAACGATTAAGGACGTAACGCCCGTTCCTCATAACGGGTGCCGTCCGCCCAAGCGCCGCCGCGTATAATTCCGGCGATTTAGTTTTGCAGGGACGGCTCTCCGCGAATCGCTGTTGAGCGCTGAGCCGGTTGACAAGGAGGGAATTTGGCAAGACAGATTGGTGCTGTATGCCGGCTTTGCCGGCGAGAAGGAATGAAGCTTTTTCTGAAAGGAGAACGATGTTCCTCTGACAAGTGCGCCATTGACAAGCGCAATTTCCCCCCGGGCCAGCACGGCAAAGCGCGCCGTCCGCGCATCCTCGGTTACGGTCTGCAACTTCGCGAGAAGCAGAAGGTCCGCCGCGTTTATGGCGTCCTCGAGCAACAGTTCCGCCGCTATTTCCATATGGCGGAGCAGCGCAAGGGCATTACCGGCGAACTTCTTTTGCAATTTCTCGAGCGGCGCTTGGATAATGTCGTCTATCGCATGGGATTGGCAACTTCGCGCAATCAGGCGCGGCAGGCTGTGGGCCATGGGCATTTTCAGGTGAATGGCAGAAAAGTGAACATCCCCTCTTTCATGGTGAAACCGGGGGATGTCGTGGAAGTCCGGCCTGGTAGCCGCCAAAACCCATCCCTTTTGGCTTGCAGAGAGGTGACGTCGCATCAGCCTTCGCCGGTCTGGATGGAAATTGACCGCGAGAATTTGCGGACGCGTATCGTCTCGAATCCGGCTCGGCAGGAAATCAACTTGCCGATCCAGGAGCAGCTCATCGTCGAGCTTTATTCTAAATAATTAACGCAACGTGCGGAAATGATCCCGCTCTGCCCGGCAGCTCTTAGGAGGTTTGAATCGCTATGTTATGGAGAGGATTTCAGAAGCCGAAACGGCTGGCTTGTAATTTAGAAACTTTGACCGGCACTTATGGGGAGTTCTTTGCCCAACCGTTCGAGCGCGGGTTTGGAACCACCATCGGGAATGCGCTTCGCCGAACGATGCTTTCTGCTATCGAAGGGGCAGCCATCACGGCCGTCAAAATTGACGGTGTCTTGCACGAATTTTCCTCCATTCCCGGCGTCGTCGAGGATGCCACGGATGTCATCTTGAATCTAAAGCAAATCCCTTTCCGTATGCATGCGCAGGGTCCCAAGTCCATTCGCTTGGCTGCCGACAAGCCGGGCATCGTCCGGGCTTCGGATATCCAGATTGACGCTGACGTGGAGATTCTTGATCCGAATGTGCACATCGCCACTCTCAGCGAAGGCGGCAAATTACACATGGATATGCGCCTCAAGCATGGTCGTGGCTATGTTGGCGCGGACAAGAATTTCGATGAGGACCTTGCGATCGGCTATATCCCCATCGATTCCGTGCACTCTCCCATCCGCAAAGTGATTTATGTTGTCGAGCCAGCGCGCCTCGGCCAAGTGACCGACTACGACAAGCTCACTCTAAAGATCTGGACCAACGGCGCCATTTCCGCTCAGGATGCGATCGGCTTGGGAGCCAAGCTGCTCAAAGACCACATGGCCATCTTCATTAACTTTGAAGAAGCGCCCACCTCCCTCGAAGTGGCACCGGAGCTGGCCATCGAGAACCGGAACGAAAACCTCAATCGCTCCGTTGAAGAGTTGGAGTTGTCCGTCCGGTCTTACAATTGTCTCAAGAACGCCAACATTCAAACCGTCGCAGATTTGGTTGTCCGCTCGGAACAGGAAATGTTGCGGACTAAGAATTTTGGCCGCAAGTCTTTGAATGAGATCAAAGAGATACTCGTCATCATGGGCTTGTCTCTGGGCATGAAAATTGACGATCGAGGCAACTTGATCGGTGCCGGCCAGATTCGCGAGTAAAGCAAAGTTTTTGTTTACTCCTGCTTTTAGCAGGAAACCACCTTTGGGCCGCGCCCTATTATAGCGAAGGCGAGAAACGAAAAAGAACCATGCGTCACCTGAATGCAGGAAGAAAACTTGGAAGGAATCCCAGCCATCGCAGGGCATTGCTCCGCAACCTGGTCACCTCGCTGATCGAGAGCGAACGGATTACCACCACGCTGGCCAAGGCGAAGACCTTGCGGCCACTGGCCGAAAAAATGATCACTCTTGGCAAGGCTGAAACGCTCCATGCGCGCCGCCAAGCCGCTGCTTACCTGATGACACCCGCGTCCGTGAAAAAATTATTTGAAACGCTTTCGCCGCGCTTCACCGCCCGCAACGGCGGTTATGTTCGCATTATCCATCTCGGATGGCGAGCCGGCGACGGTGCCGATATGGCGATTGTCGAGCTGATCGGCAGCGAGCTTAAGGAAATCGTTCCGGATAAAAAGAAGAAAAAGGCAAAAACGAAAGAGCCGGAAAAGAAATAGTCCACATTCCTATTTTCTCCGTCAGTTTTTTTCCTGCGCTATCCCGGTTCTGAATTTAACTCACTTCTCAAACTAGCCTAATTTCATTATGAGCCCCGCAGGGGCGCAAGAATTTAGCCCAGGCCGCAAGCCCTGGGTTGGATACCATAAAAGCCTGACTAGCCCCGGAGGGGCGACAGAAAACACCCGTTCACGCCCATTCACGCAACCACAAATCGGAAAGCAAGATAACCCGCCAGGCTCCAGGGCGCTGCTTTTGCCAGCCAATTCTTCTGCTGTCTCATCCGGTTCCACACCCAGCTCAGGACCAACATAGATCCGGTGAGAAGAACTAGTATCAAAAAGGCCTGCGCCACGGGCAGGGGACTGCCGAAAACTTTCAGCAGATTCTTGTCTGGATTCCACGCCGAGCCATACATCAAAACCATGTGGGCTGCATAGACGATCAGCGATTCCCTGCCGAGCAGGACCACGCCTGCCCATGGAACCCTCGCTCTTATTTCCATTTTCCGCAATGTCAATGCAATCCAGCTCAGCAGGCTTGCCCGCAGGAAGAAGAACGCCGGTCCCGTATGCCAGAAATCGGCGTAAATCTCCGGCATTGGCAAAACGGCCGCCCCCACGCTGCCTGCAACCAGCCACAAACTCACGCGGCGGCTGCGGTCGATAAACGATGGTTCTCTTTCTTCTCTTCGCGCGCGGACCAGCAAGCAACCCCACGCGGCTCCTGCCATCTGGAATCCTGCGTAGGGGAACAATGGAAATATGGAATTCCAATGGCTTGCAAAATTCGTGCCGACCCACCAGGGTAGCTCTCTCGATATTTCCCAAGCAATGGGTGTTGCTATCCCGATGAGGATCGCCAGCACTGCTGTGCCGCGCAGAAACCAACCCTCGTTCGGTACTATCATGACCATCAGTTGCAGCAGCAGCGCTGAAAAGGCGATGCATTGCAGAATATTCAGGCTGAATAGAAATACTAGCTGTTCCGGCGTGCTCTCATCTATCGTTCGATTGAGCGAAAAATGGGACAAGTGCAAGGCGTACCCAAGCGCCGCCAATCCTGCCAAGCGCGCCACTCGCCAGCCGAGCCGCTCGCTCCATCGGTGGTAGCTTTCCCAGCGCGCGCCGCAGGTCGCGATGCTGAAAGCAGCCCCGGAAGCGAACAGGAAAGCCGGGCCGGGCAGGTTATGGATTAATTCGTGATAATGGAATAGCGCAGTGCTTTGCGCGGCAGGGGATAAGAAGGCCCGCAACGTGTGGCCTTCGAGCATGATCAGCGCAAAGATGCCCCGGAACAGGTCCAGGAAGAGCAACCGTTTCGGCTTGGGAAGACTTACTTCACTCATTTCATTTGAATTGGGAGATTTTGGAGTACAAACAATTTTTAATCCTGGTCGAGTCTATAATTGGGGGCTTCTTTGGTGATCACCACATCGTGCACGTGGCTTTCCCTTAGTCCTGCCGCCGAGATGCGCACGAAGCGCGCCTTCTTTTTCAATTCTGCCAGATTCGCGCTGCCGCAGTAACCCATTCCCGATTTTAATCCACCCACCAATTGCGTAATCATTGCTTCTACCGGCCCTTTGTAGGGGACTCTTCCTTCAATACCTTCCGGAATCAGCTTGTCCCGCTTGGTCTGCATTTCCTGGCTATAGCGGTCCCGGCTTCCTGTTTCCATAACGCTTAGCGAGCCCATACCGCGGTAAGTCTTAAAAGAGCGGCCCTGATAGAGCACGAATTCTCCCGGACTTTCGTCGCATCCGGCCAGCAGATTGCCGATCATCACGGCGCTGGCTCCTGCTGCCAAAGCTTTGGTCACGTCCCCGGAGAATTTGATTCCGCCATCCGCGATGAGCGGCACTTTGGCGTCGTGCGCGGGTTTGTAGCACTCCATGATCGCCGTGATTTGAGGCACTCCCGCTCCGGTTACCACGCGCGTTGTGCAAATGGAACCGGGTCCAACGCCCACTTTAATCGCATCGACATCCAGGCGCACCAAATCGTGCGCTCCTTCCTGCGTGGCCACGTTGCCAGCCACCAGTTCAACGCCCGGCAGCGCTTGGCGCAATGCTTTCACTGCTTCCAGCACTCGCGACGACTGAGCATGTGCCGTGTCTACCACGATCACGTCCACTTTAACTCGAGCCAGCTCCTGCGCCCGCTCCAGAAAATCTCCCGTTGCTCCCACCGCCGCGCCCACGCGCAGGCGTCCTTTTTCATCTTTCGTTGCCAGCGGATATTGCCGTTTCTTGCGAATGTCTTTGACGGTGATCAGTCCGCGCAGGTTGTAATCCTTGTCCACCACCGGCAGTTTTTCCACCCGGTGTTCGTGCAGCAGTTTTTCTGCTTCTTCCAAAGTCGTTCCTACCGGCACCGTGATCAGGTTTTCCCGCGTCATGACCATATCGATCGGTATATCCAGCCGCGTCTCGAAACGCAGATCCCGGTTGGTCAGGATGCCCACTAGCTTCCCGTTCCTGGTGACCGGCACGCCGGAAATTTTGTAGCGCCGCATCACTTCCAGTGCATCGGAAATCTTGTTTTCCGGCGAGATTGTCACGGGATCCACGATCATCCCGCTTTCGCTGCGTTTCACCTTATCCACTTCCAGCACCTGCTGATCAATATTCATGTTGCGGTGGATGAATCCTATGCCGCCCTGCTGCGCCATGGCTATCGCCATCCGCGATTCCGACACGGTATCCATCGCCGCGCTGACGATCGGAATCTTAATGGTGATGTTGCGGCTGAGTTGCGTGGAGATGTCCGCGGTGGCGGGCAAAACGTCCGAGCGCCCAGGCAGCAGTAAGACGTCGTCAAAGGTCAGTGCTTCGGGGATTAAAGATGTGCTCATGAATCGCTGCGCCTGAATATCTAATTCTAAAGGGCAGCCGGGCTTGCGTCAACCCGTGGTTCAGAATAGAGGTGAGATTTTGCTCATCGGCACTTGCAGCTTCTCTGCTGTGATTTTTAATCTTTCATCAATCTCTGCATACCCGCTCTTGCGTGCGATCAGTTGCATTTTCTCCAGTTCCTGCTTGTGCCGCATGCCTTCGATGAGCAGATAAAACAGGGAATTGGAGTGTTTCCGCCATTCATCGCCCAGCGCTCGCTTGTTTTCATACGAGTATAGCTCTTCATGGATTCGGAGAATGATCGAAAAACTGTGCAGTACGGCTCGTGCAAACTCAGCTTGGAAGGGGTCCCGCGGGCGGGTCATTCCGCGCATCGCTACCGCTTCCCATTCTTCCAGTTGCAGCGTTTTGCCCACGATTTTTACCGATGA
>MEKX01000148.1:0-284 GCA_001767075.1 Acidobacteria bacterium RIFCSPLOWO2_12_FULL_54_10
TTCACAATCCAGCCAACTGCAATTTCCCACTCTTGTAGCGGAGTTTACTCCTATGGGAAACAGGCTGTCAATTGATTTTACGTAAAAAATCAGCCCGATTTTCGCCATTGATATTGAAACGGAGAGCTATTTGTATGTTGTTCTTTTATAAAGCTGCTGTTTGAATATGGAAATGTGCTTTCCGGGGTGTTTTTTCTTGGTCGATCAGTTTTTTTGCCGATTCAGACAGCCACCTGAACATCCTTGGGGATGCCGGTGAAAAGGATTAGGAGAAAAGCCTGTAT
>MEKX01000148.1:377-14540 GCA_001767075.1 Acidobacteria bacterium RIFCSPLOWO2_12_FULL_54_10
ACGCCGATGATCCTCAAGATTCCCGGCGCGCTGGAAAAACCTGTGGTTCGCAGTAGTTGTCCGATGTCAGCGTGGGTTTGTGGCTCCGGCAGCAGACGGGCGCCGATGAAATAGGTGATCACGGCCCAGAAGAACCATCCTCCCAGCGCAACCAAAGTGGCCAGGATAAGACTGCCCATCGCCGTGGATACCGTAACCGGCTCGGTTGTTTCCACCGTCGTTAGAAAAGATAAAGTGCTGATGCCCGCCGCCAAGCTGGATAAGATCACAACGGACAGCGCTTGTCCCATGGCCTCGCGGTCCCCCTCGACCTCTTCATAAAGTTGCACGTCGAGGCGCGCGGCTCGAATCATTCGTTCTGTAAGGCTGGGCATTTGTGGGCGGCCTGGAAATCCAGGGGACATTGCTGCCCCCTGTCGAAAATATCATCTGCTAAACGGATTTACTGCGGGTACCATTTGCGCACGCGGACTTCCACGCCTGCCGTGCCCTTCAACGCCGTCGCAAATTCCTGCGGATCGCTGCCCCGGAAGTGGTTCGGATAAACGATCTTCGGCTTGAAAGTCTTCGCGCAATCGGCGGCCTCGCCCGGCGTCATCGTGTAGGGCAGGTTCATGCAGATGAATGCGATATCGATATTCTGGACCGCCTTCATCTCCGGCGTGCATTCGGTGTCGCCGGAGAGATACAGCCGCTTGTCGCCCAGCGTCAGGATGTAGCCATTGCCGCGACCCTTGTCGTGAAATTTCATGCCGGGTTGCGGGCCGCGCTCGATGTTGTACATGGCGACGGCTTCCATCGCGATGCCCGCGAAAGTCTTCTTCTCACCGTTGGCGATGGTCTGCGCTTCCGCGATAGCCTGCTTCGAGGCCGCTGGCGCCACGACCACCGTCCCCGCTTTTTTCAGTTTGTCGATCATGGCGCGGTCCTGGTGGTCCGGGTGCACGTCAGTAATCAAAATCAAGTCCGCCTGCGGCAGCCCCGTGTAGTCCGCCCCCTGACCGACCGGATCGATGTGGATCACCTTGCCGCCAAACTCCAGCATCAGGCTGGCGTGCTGAATCGGCGTGATCTTCAAATCGCCGCCCGAGGTCTTGATGACGTCAGAAGGGCGGCTGGGACTGGTCTGCGCCGCCAAAAAAACGCTCGCTGCAAATGCCAGCACGATGCTGGCGCTGATCCATTGTTTCCGCATTTCCATACCCTCTCGCTGAGATGATTACCTGCTCAATGGACACAATAGCCGCACAGAGGCTTGATTGCAACCATAATGAAATTTATCTATGAGACAGAAATAACTGTATATGAGATCGCCTTTTTTATTTCGGAACCGTTCATTTGTAATCGAACTCAATAAATGAAAAATTGTCAAACCAAACTTCGGAATCGCCTTCAGTGCTCGCATAAATAATGGCCCGGGAGGCATTTGCCGGGGCCATGGCGGCCATTGCAAAGCTCCGCCACTCCGTTTCCGCAGGAACAGCTCGTATATTAAAATCCGCAATATTACCTGCCTGATCCAGCCAGTTGATTTGCAGCAGGGCAAATTGGCCCGGTTGAGCGGCCCGGTTGTGGTGTCGCAGAAGGTAAAGTTTGCCGCTTTGCACCGGAACTTGCTGCTCCAATAGATTCCTTCCGAAAGTGCGAACGGCGGTCATGCCTTCATAACTATTGTTACCAGTACTATCGATGAGCGGATACCCCTCCGTCTGCCACTCGGCAATTGCACCATCCAACGGTTTTTCGAATCCGCGATTATTCATTAGTTCAGAGCCAAATGTTACTTGTACCGGTCGGTCTTCTACAGAAAAGAGAAGCGCAGAACCAGCGTAAATTATTTTCAAATGACCTTCCATAAATTCAGGCGTCAATACGGGGTTTACGAATTCATCGGCGTAACCGCCGGTTTGATTGACTAAAAAATAGTTAACGCCTAGCCTGCGCAGTTCCTGGTACAGTTGCTCGGGTTGCGATAAATGATTAATAATATTGAAATAACTTGCCGGTCCAAACCAGTCCCCAACAAAGCGTCCATCGGCAAAATACGCCATGTTTGTATAAGCGAGTGAATAAAGGGTGTAATTTTTGCCCTTGGTGTGGTTTAAAAACGCTACAGCGGAATAGAGCGGATTATAGCGCCGAATGTACTCATCTCTATCTTTCATTTGAACCGGCGGCAGCACTTGTGGTGTTAGCGTTTGACCAAAATATCCGGGTTTAGACATACAAAGCGCGCCCGGAACGATGATCAGAATGCCAATCACGCTGGCAAACACCGGCGCTACCATCGGTGCTTGTACCCAGCGAAGGCGAAATACGAATTTCTCCAATGCAGCCCCGGTCGCGAGGCTCAATAATGGCAGGGCTGGAATCAAATATCGCATCTGCTGGGCTGTGCTGAACCAGAACAAAGTGTAAAGGCCCGTAACAATCAGCAAGACCCGGAGATAGGAATCCCGAATCATCGCCAGAAGACAGAACGGTAAAAGGAACAGATAAACGGGAGATATCAAAAATTCAGAACGGAAAATCGTCCCGCTGTGAAACGCAAGATTCCACGGCAGTAGCAGGAGTGCATCTGGCCCATTGCCAGCACCGGGATGAAACTGGTCTCGCATCTGCGCCTGCGTGTCCTCAGCGGTCCATGTTCCATAGCCTAGCCGCGAACCGTAATACGGCCAGATGGGGTTGCCTGTGTAATACACATTGCGTAGAAACCACGGGCCGCTGACAGCCAAAAATATCGCAGAGAAGGCAACAACGTTCCTGATCTTTCCCTCTCTCAAAGACAGATATACGAGGAACAATCCGGCGATTAAAACTGGAAATATTGCCAGATATTTTACCCCCACTGAAAAACCGAAAAAAGCGGCGGAGACGAGCAGCCAAGGTATACTTCGGGAGTGAAACCAATTGAGAAATGCGTAGACAGCGAGTGTCAGGAACATCGCCAGGCCTGCGTCAATGTAGGCGGATGCACCCAACCAAAGAACCAGCGGATTGGATAACCAGAGTACCGCGCCCCAAAGTCCCGCTCTCGCATTGAATGCGCGCCGCCCCCAAGCATATATCGTAGTCGCAACAATCGACATCATAAGGAACTGCACCAGATGCGCTGCAAGGTCGTCGTAGAACACCAGGGTGAGCGTGAATAGCATCTCATTTAACTGAGGAAAGACCGGAAAGTGAAGATAGGGTGTGTACACTACTGCATGAGCATTCGCATAAATCTTGGCGGCAGCCAAATGATAAGCGAGTGCGTCCCAATGCACAGGAGGATAAAGTGGCAACAGAAGAACCGGGGAGACCAGGGGAAGAACGATACCATACACTACGAGCCGTTTACGTGAAATGTCCCTCCACGCTCGTTCCGCATCCTTGCGCAATTCTTTCCAGTTCGGCCAGAGCAGGACCGCTGCGATTCCGTAAATTGCAAGGATCACGATTGGAAACAGCAAATGTAATAAACCAAGAATAAAAACGGCTAAAGCGATTATTCCGAGTCCGAGGCCAGTGCAGAATGAGAATTTCTCGGCCAGGGAGGCATACGTGATGCGGCTGCTTGCCCTGGTGCCAATCACATAGGCAAACAGCGCCAGTAATCCCAGAAAACTGTAGTGAGAGAAAGTGAATAATAAGAGATCAAGATTCATGCCAATAATCTAGCGGCTTAAGTGCCCAAGCTATGCCGGCTCGCACGAATGAAAGATATTAGGATAGTACAGTATATTTCCCACTTTTGGATGGCTCGTAAATATACTCCTATCAAGGTGCACGAGTAATCACGTTTTTTGGAAAGCCGCTAAGGTGAGACCCTCTCAGTGGCAACCCAGCTCAATGGCCCACGGTTCCATCCTGAACTCGCTCTAGCCGCAGGTGCGGCCATAGAGTTTCGCCCCCGCGCGCGCGCCAAATTAAATATTTCTAATGTTTATGGCGCTCTCCGCGCCCCGTGTCACCGCAACCTTCGGTACAGATTAAATCCCAATGAGAACCCGGTCAGCCCAAAGCCCGCTGTACGTCCAGTAGTTGTAGCGAATGAATTGGATAGCACCAATTCAAAAACGTGGGCGTTGGTGGAGCGGAGTATTCCAAACGACAAAACGTTGCGGCTGTCGCGCGCATGGTATCCGGCCACGCGCGGCATCCACTCCATCACAAGCGCGCTGCGCGGGCGGAAGCGGAAGCTGCCTCCCACGCCGATCACGGTTTGATTCCTGCGCTTTTCGCCTTCGGTGATGAACGGCGAGGCGAAGATTTTACCCGGATTCGCATTGAAGCTGGTCATGGGAACCACAAAAATCTCGGCCACGCTCCCCATCGCCCGCGAGACGGGAAATACGAGATTGGTCGTGTACAAATCCTGGAAGTTGTTGCGCCCCTCCACGGTCACGCGCACCGCCGCCGACAGCGGTTCCCCGCCCTGCTGCCGCAGGAGCTGCAACACGCCGCCCATCTCGATGGTCTTATCGAACGGACTGCGATAGACCGTTGCTGCCAATTCTTTTGTGATTCCATACTCTCCGCCGAACGATGAGAAAGAGAAGCTATCCAGGCCGTACAACTCCCCCACTCCCGCGCAGCCCGCGCAGCCGCTTTCCGTGCTCATCACCGGCTGCGTAAAGCGATGCGTGAACCTCATGCTCAGGCGGCCTTTGTCATACGGAAGCGCTGTCGGCAGGTTCACCAGAAAATGATCAAACGTCGGCTGGTCTCGCAACGGCAATTTCGGCTCGGCGGCAGGAGCCTGTGCCGCTACCGGCGCCGCCATCACCTGAGCTGCCTGCTCCGTCGTGATTTTTTCGAGTGCTGCCTCTTTCAGCCGCAGCCGGAAATACTCGCCATTGATTTCGATGATCGTTTCTTCTTCATTGGAAGCAAATGTTGCTTTCACCTGCATTCCTTGAGCAGCGATTGCCTCAGGAGAAATGGTCTGCAAAAAGTGGCTTGGCCAGGCGGCTCGGAATTGCGGCGTCACAAGGTGATCATTTTTCTCAAACGCCGAGCCGAACTCATTGCGCGGCCCGCCGCCCTGCGGATTGATGTGGCAGGTCGCGCACTGATTTTTCAGTTCCGCTCGCGAAAACGGGTCGCGGGAAAACCTCATCATAAATGCGGGCATTGCCGCAGTGGTACCCGGCAGCAGCATCATACCTGCGATCATCAGCAATGCGCACCTGGCACGACCGTTTATCCGCATGAATCCCTCCCGTAGTCTTAATACCACTGGAAATAGGCGCGTCCATCCCGACGGATGGAGCGGAACTTGTTTCTTAATGTGACGGCACCGCAGCCCACCGGTGGTCTTTTCACATCATGAGATCAGTATCAGGTTCATCCCAAGGAGGTCTCGGAGGGTTCTAATAACCGTAGTCTCCGCCAGGATCGGGTGGAGGAGCCGGCGCACTGTCCCCGACAGCCATGATCACCGGATTGCTCTGCTTCGTGCCCATGGTGAGCCGCACGGCAATGTCATTTCCGATACGCGTTGTTTGCGGCACCAGCACATTGATCTGATTCAATCCCGCGCAGCACCCGGCCAAGCCCGCAAAATCTGCCGGCACGTTGATCCCGTCAATGGTGACAGTCACCTGCGTGACCGTGCGATGCGGTTCCGTGCCTGAATTGCCTGGCAGAATTCCTGTCGCCACCGGCGGATTCACCGCTCCCAAACCTGTTCCATAAATAATTATGAACTCGCCCCGATGCGCTGGATTTTGCACCGTGACCAACGAGCCGTCAGCATGTGTGATCGAGCCGGGTCCGGATCCCGTACTAAGATTTGTGTAAATCCCTGGGGTTTGAGTTTCCATCAGTACTGTCCGCGCCGCGCTGGTCTGTCCGTTGACGGTTACTTCCACTGTCGCCGAAGTTCCCGTCAGCTCCGTAGGAATCTGAACCGCCAGTTGAAGGGGAAGGGCGTAAAAAATCGGGACCGGGGCGCCATTGACCTTGACTTGCGCGCCGGCCATGGTGGTCCCCAGCTTGCCGTCCTGACCCAAGGTGGGGTTACAGTCCGGCGGCACGCAGGAGGTCCCATTCGCCGTCAAATTGGTCCCGAAAATTATGGCGATTGTGCCCGGCGCGACCGTCGTCGAAGCGATGTTGTAGCTGGCGCTGTTCAGCACTCCGCCGTCATTCACTGAAGGCGCCGCGGGCGCAGACTGCTGCGGCTGTACCGTTTTTGAGCTTGAATAGATGCGGTCGCCCGTATTGTTGAAATCACCATTCGCGGCGTTTGCCGCTACGTGAAATACCACTGGCCCTGCTGAAGTTGGTGGCGCCTGCCAATTGAAATTGAAGCTGGCCCCTTGCGTTGTGCCATTCCGGGTGCCGCTGAAAGTATGTTCGATGTATTGTATGCCGCCCTCTGAGACGATCTGGGTGAAGCCATCGCCCCCCGGAACCAAGGTTCCCGCCTGCTGACCGTTCGGCTGTGTGCGGACGCTCAATTCAAAACCCCATCGCCGCTGGTTCGGATCGCTGACGGTCACCGCAATGGGAACTGTCGCGCCACTCGTGTACGTGTCTGGAGCACTGATGACCACGCTGCCCGGCCCTCCGTTCAGCGCGATGCCCACATGGCAACCCGCCTGATTGCATGTAGGTTCGCCAAATCCTCCGGTTACCGCCGGTATCGGCCCCGTGGAAAATGCGTAAACAAATATCGGTAGTGCCAGTACCCAGAACAGCAGGTTTCTAATTCGTTTGCCTGAATTTTTTTGCTGCATGGTCCTTGCCCCCAAATAATCATTGTTAAAAACCGCTTCTTTAGTATTCCGGGCCCGCCCACTTCCGCAATGCTGACATTCCCCGCCCCCCGGCGTTTTGATACCAGCGCGCTTCGCAAGCGGACCCGAAACTCTTAGGCCACCGCCAATCCAGCCGATTCCCGACTACGGGCCGATGGCGATGGATGCCGCGTTGCTTTGCTTCAGACCAACGGAGATTAAAACAGGTATCGCATTCCCCGTCTGCGCCCCCGTGGGGATTGTGAAGTTAATTTGATTCACCCCCACGCAGCAGCCCGAAAGCCCATAAAATTGCAACTCAGCCGCGATACCGCTCACGGTCACGGTCGGCGTGATCAGCGCTTGCGTTAAGCCGGTCGGTAGATTGCCTGTCCCCACGGCGGGCGTTACTTGGCCCAAACCAGTGGCATATAAGACCACCACTTCACCCCTTGCTGCTGGGCTTAGCGCGCTAACCACCGTCCCATTGGCGTGTGTGATGGCTCCCGCGCCCTTGCCGTCACCAGTCATGGTAAAGATGCCCGGAGCAAATGAATCCAGCGTCACCGATTCTTGCAGGCTGGTTTGCCCGTTTGCCGTTACGATTATTGCGGCTGCCGATCCAGTCAATTCAAACGGGATTTGCACACCTAATTGCAGCGGACTGGCATAGAAAATAGGAGCCGGAATGCCGTTCACGGTCACTGACGTTCCCACCATCGTTGTATTCAGTTTGCCGCCTTCAAATTTCGGATTGCAGCCTTGTGTTGACAGGCACGATCCTCCGCTGGTCATATTCGTTCCGAAAATCGCGGCAATGGAACCTGGCGCGACCGATGTTGACGCCAGGTTGTAACCGGCGTTATTCAGCACGCCGCTCTTGTTGATGGCGGGCGGCAAAGCCGCAGCGGCCAACTGCCCCCGCACCGCGCCGCCGGGATTCGGTATGGTGTGAAGGTTCAAGTAAAAACCAGCAGGGCTGGCCAGTAATCCCTGCACGGCGGTCAGCGCCGTAGCCGTCAGCGAACTAACATCGGTCAGGCGATAGATATTTCCCGCGCCGTCCGCATCGACAACAGATGCCGTGCCGCTCAATCCGCTGCTGATCACCACCGGCCCGGCTTGGCCCGCTGGTCCGCTGTGAATGTGCAGTCCGGTAAACGTCGTATTGGCTGGAAACTGGTAAGTAACATCGAAAACCACCGTGGCCGAGGTGACCGTGCCCGATGCGTCCTTTGTCGAATGGATGCTGAACTTGGCCAAACCGCTGGCTTCCAGTCCGGTGACGGGCGGCGCCTCGGAACCAGGAGACATTGAAATCTGGTAGGAATTTTCGATCGTTTCTTCCAATTGGCCGCGCATGACTCCGCCGGTATTTATAGTCGTGTGGATGTTCAAATAATAACCAGCCGGGTTGACGAAAATGCCGCGCAGCGCATCCAGCGCCGTGCCGGAGGTCACGTCCACGCGCCGCCGGACCACTCCCTGCGTCACGTTGATTGCATCCGCATTCGTCGATGCCAGCGTGGTGTTGATCACCACAGGGCCGGCGACACTCGCTGATCCGGAATGGATATGCCATCCGGTAAACGTCACCGCGCTCGGCATGTTGTAGTTCGTTTCAAACGCCACGGTTCCCGCATTGATGACGCCCTGTGAATCTCTGGTGGCCAGGAACACAAGGGCGCCGGTCCCTTTGGCGTCCAAGATTACCGGCGGCACTTCTTTGGCCGGGTCCATCGCCACCCGCAGCACGCGCCTCTCGGCGCGCGCGAGTTGCGCCCTCACCACTCCCCCGGTGTGCAGCGTTGTATGCAGGTTGACGTAATATTTTTCCGGATTGCTCAGCATTCCATTCAGCGTCGCCAGCGCCGCGGTGCTGGTCGCCAGGCCTTGCCGCGTAATGTTTCCCGTGCCTTGCGCCGCGATGGCGTCCGCCGTCGCCAGCGTGGAATTGATCGTTACCGGGCCAATGACTCCCGCCACGCCATCGTGAATGTGCAGGCCGGTGAACGTTCCATCGCCCTCGAAGTTATAATCCACATCAAAATCGACGACGCCGGAAACGATATTCCCCGCATCGTTGCGCCGGATATGTGCTGTCATGATCGCGCGCGCCGTACCCACCACCCCGGTCACCGCCGGCACTTCATTGGCCGTCGTCATGTCCACCCGGAAAAAAGCCGTCTCCAACGAGTCCGCCATTGCGCTGGCAGCGCACAAGAACAACCCCGCAACTAATAGAACCTTTGCTTTCATCTTCGCCCCTCCCGGCATCCCAGCCTCGGCTGGTACACCCTGTTGATTGTCTTTGTAATATTTCCGATGTGAAAAAATCTGAACGTATTCCATAGCATAGTTCGTGCGCCAATGCAGGTGCACACAGGCCGTCGCCTGGACCTCTCGCCAACGTTCTTTCTCTTCCGAAAACTAGACTTATTCTCCAACAATTCCACAGGGGATTATCTTCTGCCGACCAAGCATATAACGACCCCCGCCGTTGTAGACATCCTACATAACTACGTTCTCAGGGTCAACGGAAAAATCGTTTGATGGTTTGGGAAATAAAAGTGGAAGGGTATTTCACCAGCGCTCGGCGATGATCACGCCGCTCAAAATCAACGCCGCTGCCGCCGCAAAGGGTCCTGTTAAAACATCTCCAAAAAACAACATGCCGAACGCAGTTGCCAGAACCGGCTGTAAATAGTGGAACACCGCAGCCTCCGACGCTTTCATCCACCGCAGCGAATAATAGAATGTTAAATAAGCGCCCGCCGAGCCAAAGATGGCCGAGTATCCCAGGCTCGTCCATCCCATCAAGGTGATCTCGCTCCACGGCACTTGCCTGACGGTCGCCGCAATCCAGGGTAAAAACAATAAGCCTCCGCCTGCAAAGCAACACATATTGAAAAATACCGGGTCGTATTGCGAAGAAATTTTCTTGGATTGCACCGTGAAGTGGGCAAAACAAATGACTCCGCACAACGCCAGCAGATCGCCCTTCCAATTCGGCCCTGACCCTGCTCCCCGGTCCAGCGCCAGCACCAGCACTCCCGTCAGCGCGACGACCAATCCAGCCAATTTCCCCACCGTGAGCCGCTCTTGCCCCTCCCTCCGCGCCAACAGCAGAACCGCCAGAGGCACCAGCGCGCCCACGAACACGGCATGAGCAATGCTGGTGTAATAAAGGCCCAATGTAAAAAAGAGAAAACTCAGCGCCAATCCCCACATACCCAGCGAAAGAAACCGCCAGATTTCTTCGCGCCGCAAATGAAATCTGCCGCCCAGTGCCAAGTGCAAAACAGCCAGCGCCACCGCCGCCAGACACACCCTCAGTCCCGCTGCCTGCGCCAAGGGAAATTCCCGCAATAGCAGTTTCACCACCACCGCGTTGCTGGACCAAAACAGCGTCGCGGCAATCATGCCGAGATAAGCGCGCACAGGGGGTCGGGCGCTTCCACCGGATGCCGTGCCGCATTGCCCCGTCATGAATAAATTTCTTTCCTTACTGTCAGTTGTTCTATTCGCTCCAGGCTCACTTCATAACCGATCCCGGAACCCTCCGTCACGCGAATCGTCCCCTCGCTGGTCACTTCCACTTCTGGCTGGATCACATCCTGCTGCCAATATCGCTTGCTGGCGGCTACGTCTCCCGGCAGCACGAATCCCGGCAGCGTGGACAGAGCGATGTTGTGCGCTCGCCCGATCCCGCTTTCCAGCATCCCGCCGCACCACACCGGAATTTTTGCCGCCAGACAATAATCATGAATCTGCTTGGCCGGGGTGAATCCGCCCACTCGTCCCAATTTAATATTGATAATGCGGCAAGCGTTGGTTTCTATGGCCTGCTCTGCGTGGCGCACCGTGCGGATGCTTTCATCCAGGCAGATCGGCGTCTCCAGCCATTGCTGCAAGCGCGCATGGTCGATCAAATCATCGTGCGCCAACGGCTGCTCCAGCATCATTAGATAGAATCGATCCAAAGTCTTCAAATGCGCTCGGTCGGCCAGCGTGTAAGCGCTGTTCGCATCGGCCATCAGTCGCAAGCGCGGAAACTCCTTTCGCACGCGCTCCAGCACTGCCACATCCCACCCCGGTTTGATCTTAATTTTCACTCGCTGATACCCTGCCGCCAATTCGGTCCGAATTTTTGCCAGCAATTCCTTGACGTTTTTCTGTATGCCAATCGACACGCCGCATGGAATTTCCTTCTGCGATCCCCCAATGAGTTGAAACAGCGGTATGCTTTTGCTCTTGGCCTCCCAGTCCCACAGCGCCGCTTCTAATCCTCCGGTCGCCATGCGGTGCCCGCGTATCGCCTCGAATCGCTCCGCCGCTTCCGCAGCCGAGCCGAGCGGCTGACCCAGCACACGTGGAATCGCAAAGTCCTTGAGGATGATCCATGCTGTATCGGTGTTCTCCTCGTTGTAAAAAGGCGTTTCTCCTGCGGTCACTTCTCCCCATCCGGAGTTGCCCTCACCCTTCACTTCTACCAGCACAATCCGCCTCTGCGTTGTGGCTCCGAAGCTGGTCTCGAAGGGCGCCACCAGCGGCATCCTGATTTCGCGCAATATGATTTGATCGATTTTCATTCCCGTATTCGCCGCCGGTATTGCAACATCTGGCACCAACCCTCCATCGCCAGAATAAAGTGTCGCTTCGACAAAGACAACTCGAGGTTCAACCCGTGTCATAATGAGTATCGCGCTCAGAAACTTTAGAAGGATGAATTCCGACCCGCAAAAAATCCTCGACCGGGCTGAGATCCACCTCGAACGGCTTGCCGAATCTGGCCAGGAGGAAATTCTTTCCCTCTTGCGGAGCTTTCTGCGCCTGGAAACGCACCGCCTGCGCATGCTCCATCGTTATGGAATGGGAGGGCTGGCCGTTGCCTCCGGCCAGGCGCAGGTCGTTGATGCCGTCATCTCGCACGCTTACCGTCTCGCTCTGAATCGCTACCTGAAGCAACCGAATAAAAAAGGGGACCCCTCCACTGCGGCCATCGTGGCGGTCGGTGGCTATGGCCGATCGGAGCTTTGTCCCCATTCCGATGTCGATCTGCTCATTCTCTACGACCGCGCTTCGGAAGATTTCGGTCGGTTCCTCGCTTCCGAATTGATTTATCTCATGTGGGACATCGGCCTCAAGGTCGGCCACAGCTTCCGAACTCCGGAACAGTGCATTGAAATCGCCAAGCAGGATTCTACAGCGGAAAACAGCTTGCTGGATTCGAGGCTCATGGTTGGCGGCGACGCGGTGTTTCACAAGCTCCGCAATCTGCTGGCGCGCCATTGTTCCAAAGGTACGCGAACCTTCGTCGAGCGCAAGCGCGCGGAATTTCTGGAGCGCTACGGACGCCTCGGCGAAACCGTTTTTCTATTGGAGCCAAACGTCAAGGAGTCCCCCGGCGGTTTGCGCGATTTCCACGGCATTCTTTGGCTGGCATTAGGCGCTTGGGGCCTGGAAAAAGGCGAGGACCTGACGAAAAACGGCGTCTTGTCTCCCGCCGACTGGGGGCGTGCGCACCGTGGTTATGATTGGATCATGCGCGCCCGCATCGAAATGCATTTCCTCACCAACCGCCGCGCCGACCAGCTCACTTTTGACTTGCAACCCGAGGTTGCCGCCGGCTTGCGCATCGGTCCCCGCAAGCATTTCAGGCCCGTGGAAGTTTTCATGAAGCAATATTTCCTGCACGCCCAGAATGTTCACGAAGTTTTGCGCCTGGTCATGGACGCCGCGCAGCACACCATGGGGAAACGGCAGCGCCAGGTTCTCATCGAGTGGGACAACGGCTTGCATTTTATCCGCACCAGCGGCGAGCTGCGCCTTGGCGACACCGGCCGAAATCCTTTCCCGACGTCGCCCCTCGACATGATGCGCGTTTGCGGCGTCACCCAAAAAATGGGTCTTCGCCTGGGCGAGGACGTTCAGAATTCCGTGCGCAACAACCTTGCCATGGTGAATCGCCGCTGGCAGCGCGACCCTCAGGTCAGCGCGCAATTTCTGGAGATGTTGCGCCGCCCGGGCAAAGTCGGCGCCGCTTTGCGCTCCCTGCACAACTGCGGTTTGCTCGGCAAATACATCCCGGAGTTCGGCCACATCACCCGCCTCATGCAGCACGATTATTACCACAGCTACACCACTGACGAGCACACCCTGCGGGCCATTGAAGTCTTGGACCGCGCCTGGACCAATCCGCCTCCGCGCATGGAGCGCTATCAGGAATTGACGTACCACATCACCGACCCGGCTGTCCTCTATCTCGGCCTTCTGTTCCACGATATCGGCAAAGGACTCGGCGGCGGGCATTCTGAAAAAGGCGCCGCGCGTGCCACCGCCGTCTGCGAGCGCCTGGGCATGGACCCTCGGAAAGCCGCCCAGGTGGAGTTGCTCGTGCGCCACCATCTGCTCCTTTCCCATCTTTCGCAGCGCCGCGACCTTTCCGACCCCAGCGTGGCCCGCCAAGCCGCGGAAATCGTCGGTGACGTGGAAACCCTTTCCATGCTCTGCATTCTCACTTATGCCGACGCTTCTGCGGTTTCGCCGGACGTCTGGACGGAATGGAAAAATGTTTTGCTGTGGGAATTATTCGACCAGATTCACGCGCAGTTCCTGGGTCTGGAAGCTGCCACCGCGCGCGAAGAGTCCCAACTGCTGGAATTGCGCAATCGCGCTCAAGAAATTCTGGCTTCCAGAAAAGACCCCGCATTCCCCGAAACCCCGCTTCCTCTCTCCTCCGCCCGCCTCTGGATGGAGGAGCATCTTTCGCTGCTGCCTCACCGCTATCTGCTGGGCTATCGGCCGGAGCTGGTCGCCAAACAAATATTGCTGGCTCGCCGGTCCCGCTCTGCCGGCCCCGCCGTCGCCTTCATTCCCATGCCGGATGAAGGTTACACGTTCATGCTGCTGTGCTGCCCGGACACGCCGGGCTTGTTTGCGCGCATGGCCGGGTCGCTGGCTGCTCTCAGCGTCAACATCCTCGGCGCACGGCTCGACACGCGCAAGGACGGCATGGCCGTTGATGTCTTGTGGATTTCCACGCCGCAAGGCCAGGTGATCTCCGAGCCTTCGCATATGCGCCGCATCGCCGCTACGGTGGAAGCGGTTTTGAGCGGCACGCAATCTCTGGAGGATTTAGAAAAACGCACCAGCGTGCGGCCTCTGGCGCCGGTCACCAAACGCCTTCAGTTGCGGCTGAATAATGATATTTCGGAAACGTGCACGGTCCTGGAAGTGATCGCCGCGGACCGGCTGGGCTTGGCCTACATGATCGGCAAAACTCTTACCAGCCTCGGACTGAACATTGCCTTTGCAAAACTCTCGACCGAAAAAACCATGGCCTTCGATGTGTTCTATTTAACGGGTCCCGACGGCGGCAAAATCCCCGAAGATCGCTGGGAGAATATTCTCTCGGTCCTGGAATCCGCCT
>MEKX01000148.1:14563-14665 GCA_001767075.1 Acidobacteria bacterium RIFCSPLOWO2_12_FULL_54_10
ATTTTCACAATTGGTGTAGAACGAATCAGAGCCGCGCCCGTCAGGGAGCGGGCAGGTTTTTCCCGAACTGCGCCTGTCCTGAGCAACATCGAAGGGCACGAG
>MEKX01000149.1 GCA_001767075.1 Acidobacteria bacterium RIFCSPLOWO2_12_FULL_54_10
ACCGTTTCGCAACATTCTCCATCTCAATGTCGGGATTCCGACAGGCATTTTAATCAGCGAAACAGCGAGCAGATTAACTCACAGAAAATAAAGCCATAAGATGACTGTAAGCAGGACCGCCCAGATGGCCGGGGAATTGCTTTATAACATCTTCTGGGCACTGCGGGTGTGCCCACAACATGCAAATAACTGGAAGAAGGGAATAGATCATGGAAGCACTGCACAGGATTGTTGTGGCAGATGATGAGCCAGAAATAAGGTCGTCGTTAGCGGATTACTTCAACCAAATGGGATATGAATGCCGAGTTGCCGACAACGGCATGAAGGCACTGGCCATGATCCAGGAATTCCCGGCAGAGGCGCTGCTAAGTGATGTAACGATGGAGGGCGGAATGAGCGGCTTGGAGGTTATGCGCGAGGGTCTTGAACTGGCCCCGCAAATGGCCGTGGTACTGATGACGGGAGGAGCCGATGTGAACGTTGCGATTGAAGCGTTGCGATTGGGAGCTTCCGATTTTCTACTGAAACCATTTCAATTGCAGGCTGCGGAGAACTCCGTGCGAATGGCCATCCAAAAAAAGCAGGCGCTGCAGGAGACCAAGCAAGAACTGGCGCGCATGAAAGAAATGATCCAGGAAATGCTGGTTGAAGGCAGCGAAGTGGCGCGCATTGTCGGGCGTTTATTTAATCAAAAAGGCAGCATTCTGAATCACCAGTCGCTATTGCAGGAAAGCAAAGTAAGTTTTATTGCGGAGATTCTGGGAAAAAAATTAAGTCTGGTCGATCAGCAAGCCGAGGACTTGCGCTTTGGAGCACTGCTGCATGATATCGGGAAAGTGGTGGTGCCGTCACGCATTCTGATGAAAACCGCGCCGCTGACGCAAAAAGAAAGAGAAATCGTGCAAAGGTATGTCGAGGAGGGATACAGCATACTGGCGGAAATTGCCGGCCTGGAAGCTACCGCAAGAATCGTGCGCGAGCAGAATGAACGATACGACGGAAAAGGATATCCGCGAGGTCTGGCCGGAGAACAAATCTGCCTGGGAGCGAGAATTCTCGCTGTAGCCGAATGTTATGACGCCCTAACGTCAGACCGGCCCTACCGGAAAGCACAACCCGCGAACGTGGCCAGGGAAGAGGTCCGGCGGCACGCTGGCACGCAGTTCGACCCATCCGTAGTGAATGCATTTTTATCCATTCCTCCGGAGCAGTGGCAAGGATAGACCGTCAAACCATCTGATTAAAAATGCCTTCATGTTGTTGTCTGCCAACGGAAGAATAGTCGTCGGCGCTATGCCCAAAGATCAAATTTCCTGGTAGTGTCTCAGTTTGCGCATTTAGGCAGGTACATGCCTCCATGCCTGTACCTGCCTAGGGCAGGCAAGAATGCCTGTTTCACCTAAGCCTCGTCGTCCATCCGATCGGACTGAGACACTGCCATTTTCCCGATTGTAAATCAAACAAAATAGACTGGGATTCACCTTAAACAAACGGGCTGCCCGTTGTGGGCGAAGGCGGGTGAACCTATAATGTCGAGTAGCAGATATAGGGCTGGAATCAACAAGTGGCAAAACCCTTACGCATCTTCGTGTCCGCCGGGGAAGCCTCAGGGGATCTCTACGGTTCATTGCTAATCAACCGCATGCGGGAACAGATGGGCGATGTGGAGGTCTTCGGTTGCGGCGGCAATAAGATGCGCGCAGCGGGGCTGCAAGCACTGGTGGATGCCAACGACCTTGCCATGGTGGGGTTGCTGGAAGTGGTGCCGGGATTGCCTCGCGCATGGAAGGCGCTGCGGAGGTTGAAAAGATCAATTCTAGCGCGGCCTCCCGACCTGGCTGTGCTCATTGATTTTCCGGATTTCAATCTGCGGCTCGCAAAAACTCTGCGCCAGGCCGGGACGCCGGTGGTTTATTTCGTTGCGCCGCAGGTGTGGGCCTGGCGGCAAGGGAGATTAAAAACCATCCGGCAGAATGTGGACCGGCTGCTGTGCATCTTTCCATTCGAGGAGGAATTTTTCAGGCGCGCCGGGGTTCGCGCGGAGTTTGTAGGGCATCCGCTGACGGAGTTGGTGCATCCGCGATTGGGAAAGGCGGAGTTCTTCACTCGTTTCGAGTTGCCGCAAGACCGTCCGCTGGTGGCGTTGTTGCCTGGTAGCCGGCGGGGGGAGATTTCGTTGAATTTGCCGCCAATGCTGGGGGCGGCACAGGAAATTCTGAAACAGAAACCAAGTTATTTTGTGATGCCTGCGGCGAACACGGCAGGCAAGCAATGGCTGGAGGCGCAGGTTCGCGCGGCGGGATTGCCGCTGAAAGTTTTGGAGAACCATGCCTATGAATCGCTTGCCTATTCACAGGCAGCGGTGGTGGCCAGCGGGACGGCGGCGATTGAGGCGGCATTGCTGCGAATCCCGATGGTGGTGGTATACCGGGTGAGCCGCCCAACCTATTGGCTGGCGAAGAAGCTGGTTCGGACGCCCTATTACAACATGGTGAACCTGGTGGCCGGGAAGCCGCTGGTAACCGAGTATATTCAGGACGATTTTCAACCAAAGAATGTTGCCCGGGAAATACTGGAATTGCTGGAATCCAAGCAGGCCAGGGAAAGCTTGTCGGAGGGCTTAAAAGAGATTGGCGAAAAACTGCAAGCGCATGGCGTGCAGCAAACCGAACAGGAAGTGCAAGCGCGAGGCCAGGGAGAACCATCGGCGATACAGAAAAGAGATGGAGCCATACAACGGGCAGTGGCGATTATGGAATCTATCTTAGAGAAGCCCTTGGCGGGGCAAAGGAAAACAGTCGGGAGTATCTGAGCGAGACTTTAGCGATCCAATTGCTCATAGTAGCAGGCGCTGCGAAACTTTTCGGCCAGGAATGGTATCTTATTCTCTGGAGATGTCCATTGGATGTAAAGGAAAGGGCGGGGATGACGTTGGAGCGAATTGGGCCTATAAAACTCATTGCAGTAATTCTTGCTGTTGGGATGCTGCTAAGCGCTGGAACTCTGCTTGCCCAATATCAGGAGCAGCAAGGGACGCCAACGTCCATCATTCCAGATGACTTTTCAGAGGCGATTGAAGAACCACAGGCTCCCATCACGATTCAGCATTACGTGCTGGAGGCAGAATTTTTTCCGCAGACCCACGAACTGAAAGGCAAAGCGCAGATTCGCTTCCAAGCCCGTGAAAACGTCAGCAGCATCGAGTTGCAGCTCAACAACAATTTATTTCCCACAAACATGGCGGATGAAACGGGAGCGACCCTGTCCGGAAGACGCGTCGGCGGGAGCCTGGAGATCGACATCAGCCTGAACGAGATGCTGCGCAGCGATGAGGTGGCGACGATCACGTTTGAGTACGAAGGCGTGCTGGCAGATGCGCAATACAGTCCAGTGGATGGAGTGCAACTTGCCTACATTGGGGAGGAAGGTTCGTACCTTCTTTATCCTGCGCGGTGGTTTCCAGTCAGCGGCTACACAACGAACCGATACACCGCTGAACTGCATTTGAAGGTTCCCGAGGGCTACGTCGTGGTATCCGGCGGCGATGCTCAAGCGCCGGTGACCGCGGAGGGGAGCGTACAGTATTCCTTTGCATTCCCGGAGCCGCAGTTTGCCGGAAGCATCGCCATTGTGCGTAGTTCGCCGGAAGTGGTTGCCTCGGACGGAAGAAGCATGCCAGTTTATTTTTCACCCGAGCGGCAAGCCATGGCCCAAGTTTACGGCGAAGCCGCAGGCAAAATGGTGAACTTTTTTTCGAGCAAGTTCGGACCGCCCGCAGCCGCGGATTTTCCCATCGTGGAAATTGACGACAATTCACTCGGCGGGTATGCAGGGTCGGGAATCATTTTTCTATCTTCGCGAGCCATTGGAACGGAGCTTAACGCCCGGCTGCTGGCGCAAGAGGTTGCCCAGCAATGGTGGCGGGGACTCGTCAGTCCTGCAACACGTTCTGACGCGTGGCTGGACCACGGTTTAGCGACCTACTCGGAAGCGTTGTATTTGGAAAATGTGGGTGGCAAACCGGCCTTGGAAAGCCGCATGCAGGAAATGTCCATTGACGCATTGACGTATGACACGGTGCCAGTGAGGGGCGCGGGTAGGCTGACCGAGTTCAGCCCGGAGTACAAGTCCGTGGCTTATGACAAGCCGGGCGTGGTGCTGCACATGCTGCGATGGTTTTTGGAAGACGAGAAATTTTTTCAGGCATTGCAGGCCTATGCCAGCCGGTTCGCTTATCAAGCGGCGACAACAGAGGATTTCCGAAAGGTGCTGCAAGAGATTTCGTCACAGGACCTCGGGCCATTTTTCATCCAGTGGATGGATTCCACTGGCGCTTCTGATTTCCAGGCCGACTACATCGTTTATCGCATCAAAGATGGCTATAAATTGGTAGGCGAAGTGAAGCAGGACCGCGACGTGTTCAGCATGCCAGTGGAAATTCAAGTGGAGACCGTCGGCGAGCCGTCTACCGAAAGAGTGCTGGTGACAGGGAAATCCACGGAATTCACGATTACAACCAAAGAACGCCCTCGCAAGATAGTGCTTGATCCGAACCATCGCATCTTGAAACTGAATGATGAAATCCGGCTGAAAATCGCGATCACGCGAGGCGAACACGCCGCGCAGAGGCGGGATTACCAAGCAGCGCTGGAAGAATATCAGAAAGCGCTGGATCAGGACCGCATCAGCTCATTGGCTCATTACCGTGTCGGCGAGGTGTTTTTCCTGATGCGAAATTACCAGTCTGCGGCCAACGCCTTCCGGCAGGCGATCAATGGCGATCTGGAACCTGCTTGGGCCGAGGTGTGGAGCCATATTTACCTGGGGAAGATTTTCGACATTACCGGCCAGCGCGATCGCGCGATCAACGAATATCAGCAAGCAATTCGCACCAACGACAATACCCAAGGGGCTGTGGACGAAGCCAACACGTATTTGAAAGAGCCTTATGTGCGCGGTGGTTGAAATCAGCCTGAACCACCGGCACATTCCTTAGTCATCCGAAGCACCCGAAAAGTTTCACCCATCCCTTGAGGCATCACCAGCGTTTTCAGTAGTTGTGCGCGGCGGATGCGCTCGGTTTCGGAAGCGCAGTCAGCGAACAAATCCGCGAACTCATTCTCCTGGCCGATCTCCAGCGCAAACCGTGACTGGGATATCAACTTTGGCGATGAGTAACCAAACGATTCTGCAATCGCGGAAAATTCCGTGAAATTGACGTGAGCGGTCAGGTCCTGGCCACCGGGATTGGCGAGCAAATCGTAGACCGCCTCGTGCTGCCTGTAACCTAGAGCGCTACCGGAGGGGAAGCGCCCTCGCCGCAGTTCGTCATTCGTAAATCCATAGTCCACAATCAGCAATTCGCCGCAGCGCAGGAACTGGCACAGCTTTTCCATCCAGACGCGGGCCAGAGGACGAATTTCGGCGATGAGTCCGTCCTCGCGGACACCGGCTCCGAAAATTATTTCTGCTTCTTGTACTAGTTGAGGCGCGCTGGGCGAACCTGCGGTCCATGCGAGAGCATTGTCTTTCAGGGAAACATAGCGTTCGCGCCACTGCTGATCTTGCCAGACCAGCAAGTGGACCGGCAGCGCATCAAAAAACTCATTGCAAAAAACACAGCCTGGAAATTGGTTGGTTCTCTCCGGCGGGTTTGCTACAACTGTCACACGGCTGCTGAATGGTTGAAGGCGCGCAGACAGGCGTTCGGCGAGCACGGGACTTTGTTCCACGGCAGAATAAGACAGACAAGCAAAAAAATCAGGGAAGCTCTGCGAGGTCCAGGACAAAAGGTTTTCCGCCAGCAGGCCGTCGCCAGGGCCAAGCTCGATCAAGTCAAATCGTGCCGGAGAACCATGCTTCATCCATAGATTGTAAAAATGACGAGCCAGCAGCCGGGAGAATATAGGGGCCACATGCGCGCTGGTGTAAAAATCGCCTTGCGCTCCCAGCTTCTGGCGCGGCGAATTGTAATAGCCATGGACGGGGTGGTAGAGGCACAGTTCCATGAAGCGATGAAACGTCATAGGTCCGCGCGATTGAATTTCGGCACGGAGAATGGGAAATAAATTCGTGTCGGAAGACATTGCAGGAAATTATCTTGATTGAGGCGTGCGTGTAAACATCTCAATGATGTAATCGTGGACGCAATCATAAAGCTGCCGCTGGAAGGTCCATTCAAACTGCGGATGCTGGAGGTCGCGAGGGTGCATTTGAAAATAATAGGTGTGGACTCCCAGGTCCTTGTTGCGAAAATCGATGACGACTTCCACGCCATCGCCTTTCTCGTGCGCGGAGAAATCAAACAGGACATGCTCGTATTTGGCAAGCTCCCGGCGCACCTTATCGAGAGGGCTGAGAGCCGGCTGTGATCCCTCATGTTTGAACTTCTGGAGTTCGGATGGAGCGGTCATTTTTTCTGAATTTTGGTCCATGTTTGCTCGAAAATCTCCTTGAAGCACCTGCTACTGCACCGAGCCGACTGGCTGCTGAGAAGCGGTGCGCTGGAAACGCTCCAGAATGACCAGCGAATCGACAGCCGGCAGGGCTGAGGCGCCGAGCGAGTCATCCACATAATTCCTGTGTCTCATGCCAGTGAGAACGCAAGAGACTCCAGGGAGCTGCAAGAGAACGTGCTGAGCGATGCGGCTGAGCGATTGGCCGTTGTCGGGATATCCGGCGAGATGCAATTGCTGGCGAACTTCATCCGAGGCGCCTTGCTGCGCGGCGTACACATAGCCCTCAAGCTGGCCGAGTATGGGCGGGATGCCGTGCATGAAGTTCTGCCACCAGTTTGCCCAGCCTGTGTTGCCGGAATACATCTGCTGGCACTGTACCGCCCACCGCTCAATGGGAGCGATGACATGCTCATAAAAAATCTGCTCCCAGTAAACAGGCGATTTTACCTGAGGGATAACGTTTTCCAAGTAAGCGGCAATTCCTTTGCCCGCTCCGTACATGAGCGGAATTTGAAGTTTCTCCTCCAATTCATTTTCCATCGCGCGAACAGGCGCGAGAATGGCATGTAAATCTTCCGGGCCGGGAGGCCGGGTGCCTGGAGGGAGAAAGTCCGCGAGGCGGATCATGCGGTCGCTTGCAAAAGCGTTCAGGGGCCGGTTGACCAACACGCCGATGCCCTTTTCGCGTGCGTACTCGATGACTGTTTTACTTCCGCAGTTTTGCTCGAACGCGCCGCCGGATTCCAGAAGATTGAGCGGCATCTGCACGACGCGGAAATGATGGTTCGGCGAAACCGCTTGTGCAGCCTCCCAGCAGCGGACCAGGCGCGTGAGTCCCAGGCTGGAGGTTGGCTCGACGAAATTATTGGAACTGATGCCGTACCAATGAATGATGCCTTCCGAGACTTTATTCTCCAGAAACTGGAACGCTGCTTGAATCCGCTGGTAGTATTCATCCTGCACGGCTTCGGTGAGGCTGTTGCGCTGCGCGTGATCCTCCAGGAAATACTCAGGATTGTGAAGCAAGTAGACATCGATGAATTTCATGCCTGTGCTCTCGAGGCTGGCCTGAATTTGCGTTTCCAGAAACTCCGGATGGATGCAATGCCAAAGGCCTTCGCCATAATGCACGACTTCAGGGAATTGGCGCTGTTGAGCCAGAGACAAATTGCGGCCCTGTATGTAGCCGCCTTTGGTCACCAAAATAAACTGCTCGCGAGGAATTTCCGGGAGCACTTTTCCCAGAAGGCGCTCGGCGCGGCCATCGCCATAATTGGCGCTGGTGTCAATGAGATTGCCACCCCGGCTAAGATAGTGGCGCAGGGAAGCTTCATGCTCGGAATTCGTGTCGAGCACACGGTAACAACCGAAGCCAATCGGATGGCAGTTTAGGCCCGTTGCGCCTAGAGGGCGATAGCTGTTCGAAGTTTTTTTGTCCAAAATTTAAGGAATCTCCGGTGAATTTAGTAATTGCTGGCTATCCAGCAGCCTAACACCTCGCTGGTTTTGGGACAAGCTGAGAGGGTGGATAAACGAAAGATTGACTTACTAACGATGCGCCCACTACAATTGGCAAAAATTCCATCGCTCCAGGCGGAGAAAATAACATGTGGAAATGGATCTCGGAAAGTTTCCGGCAAGAGACGTATATGGGCTATCTGGCAATCGCCCGGCTGATGATGAGCATTCAGTTTTTCGAGGCAGGAATCGGGAAACTCTCCGGCGGATTCGTGAATGGCGATCAATTGCTGAGGCAATTGTCGGAGTCCGTGGCTGGAGACCCCATTGCGTTGCACCGGGCGTTTATAGAGAGCGTGGTCATCCCGAATACCGTGTTTTTCAGCTATCTGGTGGCTTACGGCGAACTGGCCATCGCGTTGTCACTCTTGACTGGCACCCTGGTGCGGGTTGCATGCACATTCGGAGCGTTCCACAACCTGAACATCTTTCTGGCGATTGCCTGGGCAAACGGCGGCCCGCAGATGCGCTTGAACCGCATCTTTATTGCGCTGCATATTGTTTTCGTGCTGGCCTCGGCGGGGCGGTCGCTGGGCGTGGACGGGTGGCTGAAGAAGAAATTCCCAAGCTGCTGGCTGTTTTAACTCGGCAGTGTCAATATCAACTTAGACTAATTACTTTCGTGTTTTCTCTGGCAGCAGCGAATACCGCGTTCGTGTCTTTTCGCGATGGAGATCGAGGGCCAGCTCCACTAAGCGGTCAATGAGTTTTGAATAAGTCATGCCGCTGGCTTCCCACATTTTCGGGTACATGCTGATGGAAGTGAATCCTGGGAGTGTATTGATTTCATTTAAGAAAAACTTGCCGGTCTTCTTTTCCAGAAAGAAATCCACGCGCGCCATGCCCGCGCATTCGGTAGCCTGAAATCCCGCGATGGCGAGTTGCTGCACGCGCTTGATTTGCGCTTTCGTGAGTCGGGCGGGGATCATCACCTGAGCGGTGTCCTTAATATATTTGGCGGCATAGTCGTAAAACTCGCCGCCTGGAATGATCTCGCCTGGAATGGAAGCTTCAGGATTTTCGTTGCCCAGCACCGCGCACTCAATTTCCCTGCCGACAATGGCTTTCTCGACCAAAATCTTGCGATCAAAATCGGCTGCCAGCGCCAGCGCGGTTTTCAACGCTTTGCGATTTTTGGCTTTGCTAATGCCGACCGAGGAGCCGAGATTGGCGGGCTTGACGAATACCGGATAGGGCAACGTTTTTTCTACGATGCGGCAGACGGCATCAGGCGCGGCTTCAAAATCGGAGCGGCGGAAGACTGTGTAAGGACCAACCGGCAAGCCGCGTTCGCGGAAGAGCCGCTTCATGACGTCCTTGTCCATGCCTGCTGAAGAACCCAATACGCCAGCCCCGACATAGGGTATTCCAGCCAACTCGAGCAATCCCTGGACGGTGCCGTCCTCGCCGAAGGTACCATGCAAGACCGGGAAGATGACGTCGATGGGACCGAGCGTCTTGTACATTTCAGATCGTGTTACTTGGATAAGCGGGCTATCGCTTGTTGGGCTGGCGGTTGGAACCACTTCCACGCTTTTCGAAGGAGGCTCCTCCATGCAGGGTTTATCCTGCGTGCCGCCGGGCAACATACCCAGATGCCATTTTCCGTCCTTGGTGATGGCTATGGGAACGATTTCGTATTTCCGAGGGTCAGCAGAAGCGATAACATTTTGTGCTGAACGAATGGAAATTTCGTGCTCCGCAGAACGCCCACCGAATAGAACTCCGAGTCTTAACTTACGTGCCATTGCACTCCTAAATCAATGCGCGATATCACCATTGTCAATCAAGTTAAGTGAGCAACCAAGAGCAGAGATCAGAAAGTGAGATTTTGATGACGGGGTATTGAGCAGGCGAATCAGAGAATCTTCTTCCCTAGGGCCGAAAGCACCAGCTCGACGGCGAGGGAGGCGGTTTTGTTGGAAACGTCGATGACCGGGTTGACTTCGACGACTTCCAGGGACAACATGCGGCGGGCGTCGGCGATCATCTCCATCACCAGGTGCGCCTCGCGGTAGGTGGCGCCGCCGCGCACGGGCGTGCCTACGCCGGGGGCGTCAATAGGGTCCACGAAATCCATGTCGAGGGTGACGCAGAAGCCCGCCGTGTCGCGGTCGGCAATGGCGATGGCCTCCTGCATGACGGTGCGCAAGCCGCGCTCGTCAATGTTCCGCATGGTGTAAACCGTCAAGCCGCATTCAGCCACCAAGCGGCGCTCGCCGGGGTCAAGGTCGCGCGCGCCCACCAGAACAGCGTTGCGCGGATTGACGTAAGGAGAGTGTTTCAACAGGTGCGTCAGCTCGCGCGGTCCGTAGCCCAGGCAGCAAGCCAACGGCATGCCGTGGATGTTGCCGCTCGGCGAGGTCTGCGGAGTGTTCATATCGGCGTGGGCGTCCACCCAGATCAGTCCGACAGGTTTTCGCTTGCGGCGGTAAAATTCCGAGACTCCCGCAACCGTGCCCACGGCGATGGAATGGTCGCCACCAAGAACTAAAGGCAAGTATCCCTGGCCCAGCGTTTTTAGAATCCATTGCGCATGTTTTTTGCAGGAGGAGGCGATTTCAGGGAGGTATTTGGCGTGACGATCTCCCGCAGAATGTGTTTCGCGAATGGGGACGTGCAGGTTCCCGGCGTCCTCGACTTTGTAGCCGAGGGCGAGGATGCGCGCGTTGAGATCGGCGACACGCAGCGCCGAGGGTCCCATGTCCACGCCGCGCCGTTCCTGGCCGAGGTCGAGCGGTACGCCGATGATGCGAATTATTTTCGTTTTTTGTGCCTTATTGGGAGGCATTCTGTAGTTCTGTCAGGCTTGGCATATGGGGTTATAATGCCCCTATTCTGAATAGCTAGGTTCGCTGCCGATAGGATTCTAAATCAGATTCCGTGACCTCATCCGGCGACACCAACTTATAGTGCTTCTCAGAACAAATTCCCACGCCGTTCTCTTCTTCTTCAAACTCAAAGAGTGCGATCACGTCACCTTGCATGAACTGTGCAGCCAAAGGTCTGCAAACGAGAGACGGGAATTTGTGAGCACAGACAGCGAGATCTTGTTCGATCTGCACAATACTGAGTTTGTCGGTGCCGCCCTTCGCTTGGATGGGGAAAATGTAGTGCGCGCCTTTTTTGTCCAAGCCCACATAAAGTTCATCGGTCTCGACCTGCCCCATATCCGGAACTGTCGTTCGGAGGTGATTTTGAAGCGAATAGCAGGTCACGCCAGTAAAGATGTCCACAAGTCTGTTGTACCGGACCTTGGCAAGGAGTGCTTGCTCGTCGTTGAATGCATACTTGGCGACTACTCCTGGGGTCGCGTCAGGGACCTTGGTAGTAATCATATTCTCATTTGGAACCATTGGAACGTTGGGTATCAGGACGAAGCGGTACCTGCCTCGCCCTGCTGGGCGAATGATCCAAACCTCTCCATGCCCCGCTGTGGACTGGATACTTTCAGGCAATGCAACCCGATACCGGAAGCTGTAGATTAAATCTCCCAAGTTCTTCGGTATTTCGATGCCCAGTTCGTTCGCAAACCTGATCAGTTCCTCGCGCTCGAAATTAATCTCCCGCATCCCCGCATTGAATCTTGAGAAAAAAAGCTTATCGATTATTGAGGAATACCGGTTTAGTGGAGACATGACGTCGTTTCTTTATACTCTTCCCGGCCAGCGAAGCAGGACAACTTCCTCTCGGAGGTATTCTTTCGTTGCAGTCGCCAACCGGGTGCGGAATAGATCAATGTTAATTAATTCGTAACCGAGCGATTGAGCAATGTCAGCGAGCAACTGTCCTGTGCGAATCATTACACGTAAGTACGATGCCTGGTCTCCGACGACATAGGCCAATTGCGCACCAGGACGTAATATACTACGCAACTCAGCAAGGTGCCTAGCCATCCCGCCAAAATAAAGCTTGGTAACCCGTGGGTATAGTCTTTCGAAGCCAGAAGTCTTGCCGAGGTCGAGTCGCCGCTGTTCGATCTCCTCTGCGATTCTCTGTATCTCTCGATTGTCAGCCACCAGAAGGTCATCGCAGTCAGTTGTGTAAACGCCACGAGTATTCGACCGAATCAGTGTTTGTTTCAATGACCGTAGGTCCTGCTTGGTGCGAATAAATCCCAGGAGGACTGATTCCAAACGAGTAGTACGGGTATATTCCTTTTCATTTGGGTACGGTGGAGAAGTAATCACCGCATCTACAGATTCTTGACCCATGACACTTAAAGGATGGCGGGAATCTGCTTGGTAGACGATAGCCCTAGTATGATCTCTATCCCTTAGCTGTCGGAGATCATCGGCAATCGTGCGAACTCCATTCAACCATAACGTGACAACCGGGGCGTTTGCCTTTGGAGAGCTTACCCCCACCTCCGGGCCAAAATGGAGATTGCTAATCCCAAAGACAATTGCTTTTGCAAGGGCAAGTTGCTCGTGTGCGATAAACCGCTCGTTTTTATGTTTCTGCAGTGCTTCCAGAAGAACGAGGGTCTTATGAAGTGGCAAAGGACTGATGGAATCTTTAAGCAAGAGTTTCCAAGTGTCCGGTGATAGGGTGCGAAGGCCGCTGGGCGCGTTTTGCCGATGTCGGAATAGTGGCAGGTCATCGACATCACTTATCCCTTCCTCTTCCATGATCCGTAAGGCAAACTCAGAAACCGTGTGTGCGTGATCTAGCAGGTCGTCCGGGTCAATACTCCAGTCCACTTTCACCTGACTCGCAAAACTGGCCATCGGATTAGCTTCGATTCCAATGCTTTCAATCCCAAGTTTCTTGCACTCTACAAGAGTAGTTCCAGTGCCGCAAAAAGGATCGAGGATACATTTAACCCTCCCGTTAGAAAACCGTTCAAGGTAATCGCGCACAAGGTGGGGCGGATAGGAGAGAACAAATCTGTACCAATCGTGAGCAGAATGGTCTTCTAGTCGTAATTTATTGTTTTCCTGAATTAATAATTTAGCTGCACGCATTTTTTCAACTGACCCCTCACGGCCTCAACCTGTTAAGCATCCTCGGGAACGGGATGGTTTCTCTCACATGCTCCAGGCCGCAGAGCCAGGCCACGGCGCGCTCGATGCCCATGCCGAATCCGGCATGAGGCACGGAGCCGTACTTGCGCAGGCTCAAATACCACTCGAAGGCTTCTCGCGGCAGGTTGTGTTCCTGAATGCGGCTCAACAGCAGATTGTAATCCGAGATGCGCTGGCCGCCGCCGATGATTTCGCCATAGCCTTCCGGGGCGAGCATGTCGACGCCCAGCGCGAGTTCCGGGCGGTCGGCGTCCGGCTGCATGTAAAACGCTTTGATCGAGGCCGGGAAGCGGTGAACGAGAACTGGTTTGGCGAATTCTTCGCTGATGAGGGTTTCGTCGGTGCCGCCGAAGTCGCCGCCCCAGCGGATGTCGCTGCCCTTGCGCTCAAGAATTTTTACAGCGTCGTCGTAGGTCATGCGAGGAAATGGCGGTTCGATCTGCTCCAGTTTGGAAACGTCGCGCTGCAACACCTGCAGGTCGGAGCGGCGCCTGGCGACCACCTGCCGGATGATGTAAGTGACGAAGCGTTCCGACAGGTCCATCATGTCTTCGAGGGTAGCGAAGGCGGCCTCCGGCTCGACCATCCAGAATTCGGTGAGGTGGCGGCGCGTTTTGGATTTCTCGGCGCGGAAGGTAGGGCCAAAACAAT
>MEKX01000150.1:0-746 GCA_001767075.1 Acidobacteria bacterium RIFCSPLOWO2_12_FULL_54_10
TTATCTATCCCCCACGCTATGCCAACGATGTCCCATTCAACGGGGACGGCCATGTCAGCATGTTCCGGTTCGCGAACGGCCATGTGGATTTCAAATGCCGCTATGTGCAGACCCAGCGCTACAAGGCTCAGGTCGCGGCCCGGAAGGCCCTGTACGGCACCTACCGCAACCGCGAGACGGATGACCCGTTGGTCCGGAAACTGAGCGGCGGCACCGCGAACACCAACCTGATCTTTCATGCCGGTAAGTTGTTCGCGTTGAAAGAGGACAGCCCACCGGTGCGCATGGATCCGAATACCCTGGAGACCCTGGACGATTACTACACCTTCAACGGGAAGATGCAGAGCGAGACCTTCACTGCCCATCCCAAGATCGATCCCATCTCCGGTGAGATGTTTGCTCTCAACTACGAGGCGAAGGGCAACGCTTCGAAAGATGTGGCGATCTACTCCTTCGACAGCAAGGGAGCAGTGAATTGGGAGGCCTGGATCAAGGTGCCCTATGCCGGGATGATCCATGACTTCGCCCTCACCCAGAGTCACATTGCCTTCCTCGCGATCCCCATGGCGGTCAATGTGGAACAGATGAAAAAAGGCGGCGTGCATTTCGCCTGGGATTCGACGCTCCCCACCTGGCTCGGGGTGTTGGAGCGGGGCGGGGATGGCTCGGATCTGCGCTGGTTCCAGGGGTCGGAGCAGAGTGCCACCCATGTGATGAACAGCTTCTCGGATGGCAGCAAGATTTAC
>MEKX01000150.1:756-989 GCA_001767075.1 Acidobacteria bacterium RIFCSPLOWO2_12_FULL_54_10
ATATGTCCACGGGCAACCAGTTTCCCTTCTTCCCCATGCTGCATGAACCCTATGACCTGCAACGGGCCTCGGGGCGCATGACCCGCCTCTCGGTGGATCTCTCCGGGAAGGCCGCGACCTATGACAAGGAGGTCATGTATCCCGAGATCGGCGTGCTACCGCGTACCGATGAGCGCTACTGGTCCCTGCCGTACAAGGTGGGCTTCATGCAGGTCATGGATCTCACCCGCCCC
>MEKX01000150.1:1061-5657 GCA_001767075.1 Acidobacteria bacterium RIFCSPLOWO2_12_FULL_54_10
GCAGAGAAATAAACTTCGTCATGCCGGTCAACGAACCGGCATCCAGTCAGACCACCTCAAATGCGTTCCCACGCGGGAGCATGGGAACGAGCAGGCCTACTCAAAACAGAGTATGTAAAACACAGTATATCGGGGGTAGAATCCCACAACTCAGGGGATTTCTTTAATTATGGGAATAATAAATATCGCTACTCTATTCCGCCACAGGGCGTTGTTCGTGTTTCCTTTTAGGCTCCCCTATTTCGAACCAACTTGTTGTTTTCAGGACAACTTGGTTTTTTACACACCCAAAAAGCCGGGCTGTCAAAGAGCTTTTAGGGTGCCTAATTATAGTTGGGCCGTCCAGTGAACGGGTTTCATATCATCGCCGAGGTAGTCGAGGAGCTTGTGAACCCATGACGCCTTCCATGCAACGCGAAAAACGAATGTCAACTGCACGCCGACCCAAGAACTCCGTGGAAGTCCTCGTCAGCGGAGGCATCGACTCTGCCGCGTTGCTGGCATTCTATCTAGGCCAACGGTTCAATGTCCGGGCGCTGTTCGTGGATTTCGGTCAACCTGCCGCCAAGCAGGAGTCACGCGCTGCGAGAGCCGTCTGCAAGCATTACGACGTACGGCTCACGATCATGACCGTGAAGTCTGAGTCGGTTTTCTCGGCGGGGGAAATCCCTGGGCGCAACGCATTCCTCGTGTTCGCAGCTGTTCTGGTGTGCGGCGAGGAACCTGGAATCATTGCCATAGGCATCCATGAAGGACCTCCGTACTACGATTGCACTGAGGGTTTCCTCAAGAGCATTCAGACGGTCGTTGATGGCTACGCGGCGGGCCGAATCAAGGTCGCTGCTCCAGTCCTCAATTGGGGTAAGCAGACCATCTGGGAGTTCTGCAAGAAGGTCGGAGTACCTGTCGACTCGACATACAGCTGCGAGAAGGGCGGCGTCCGTCCGTGCGGCAGATGCCTCTCCTGCAAGGATCGGGAGGCCCTCAGTGCTTTGTAGAACGTCCAAGCTGATTCACCCGGCTTCGGGTGCTTCGTTGGAGACACCGTTACTCGTCCCCTCGTTTTCCAGCAAGGCATTCGGATTTGGCCGCGATGGCAAGTCGGAAGTCCTTCAGGTCCTTGAGGTGGCCCAGGAGTTCATCACGAGGACGTGCCTGGTGAGCGCCTACGACGTCCACTACGCGTACATTCCCGAGCCACAGGATCTCTCGATCACTGTGGACCTCATGTTCTTGGACAGCGGTGGTTATGAGGTGTCTGACGACCGTGACTTGTCTGCAGTTGAGAAGCCCGTTCATCGACCAGGGGATTGGGATGCTGCGAAGCTTCAGGCGATCTGGGACCGATGGCCAGCGGGCCTCCCGGCGGTGTTGGTCAGTTATGATCACTCCAACCACAGGAGGTCGGTGACCGAGCAGTTGCGGGATGCCAAGGATGCCATGCTGGCAAGGCCCAGTCATCTACATTCGTTTCTGCTAAAGCCGCAGGCCAAGGAGGAGCGCAGTCTGGACTCTGCACTTCGGGCGCTCGGTGGTCAGGTTGGAGAACTCGCAGGGTTTCAACTCCTTGGAGTGACAGAGAAGGAGCTTGGCAACTCCCCACTGGAGCGGATGGTCCGTATCGCCAGGCTTCGGCAAGCACTCGACGCCGCCGCTCTGTCCATCCCCATCCACGTGTTCGGTGCGCTCGATCCTCTTTCAGTCTGTCTCTACTTCGTCGCTGGCGCTGAGGTGTTCGATGGCCTCACGTGGTCACGGTACGCATACCGCTCAGGCCAGTGCATCTATGTCCATAACAGCGCTGCGATGGCTTACGGAATCGACGTAGACGACGATGAGGCCCGCGTGCGCACGATCAAAGACAACCTCCGCCACTTGGATCAGTTGGAACGCTCACTCCGGTTGTTCTCAGAAACGCGCGATTGGAATCAATTGGCGGAGAGCCGGGATCTCGTTCAGGGAGCCGTGGACCAATTGCGGTCCCAGCTAGAAAGGAGCCACTGATGGGAGGTTCAGGCGGCGGCTACTTCAGAGGCGGCGGGGACCGGGGGGATCTCGCTCGAAGACTCCGAGACACGGAGGCTGAGGCCCGGGATGAAGGCTATGAGACAGGCGTAAACCAGCAACTTGGCGAGTTCCTGAAGGACTTCAACAGCAGAGATGCGGCAGGTACGAGAGAAGTCCTGGATGATGTTAAGAAGGAGTTGGCCGACGAGATCGGTGGAACTGTTGACTTGGTGTACGGTGGATCGGTTTCCCGCCATACTTACTTGGAGGGTCTGAGCGACACGGATGCCTTGGTGATCATCGAACCGGACGACGTCGGGCACAAATCACCGGAGCGGTTGAAAGACCGCTTTGCCCAACGGCTCAGAGAGCTCTTCGGGAACGACAATGTGAAGGTCGGCGACCTTGCTGTCACCGTGACCGTACGTGGCAAGGACGTCCAACTCCTGCCCGTCATGCGGGACGGCGAGGGGTATCGGATAGCCGCGCCTGATGGACGATCATGGTCGAAGATTAACCCGCGCGCATTCGCGGAGAAGCTGACGCAAGCGAACAAGGCGCAAGACGGAAAGCTCATCCCCGCGATCAAGGTCACGAAGGCCATCATCGCCACGCTTCCAAAGCAACAACAACTCACCGGTTACCACGTTGAGTCTCTCGCAATCGAAGCCTTCAAGAACTACGAAGGGCAGCGAACCTACAAGGCCATGGTCGCCCATTTCTTTGACCGGGCAGCAGAATTGGTGAAGGCACCGATAGTGGATCGAAGCGGCCAGTCTGTGTACGTGGATGAGTACCTCGGTGGAGCCAACAGTCAGGAGCGACGAGTTGTATCGCAGGCGCTCCAAAGGGTACAGCGGAAACTACAGAACGCGGATGCATCAAAGAGCGTGGACGCGTGGGCCGACTTGGTAGGAGGTGCGTAGCGTGCGCATGACCGCAAACGCTGCCAGCAACGGAGCCCCTGCGGCTCTGTTGGACGTGTACCTCACCGCAAAGGAGGCCGTGGTTGCCCGAGGTTTCGCCTGGGAAATCGACTGGCAGGCGGAGAGACGTCTCGATCGAATTGATGAGTCAGAATTCCTGCGTGAGTCCGCGTGGACGGTGTTGTCTGCAGGGTTTAGGGAGACCGTAGTCCGGAGGCTGTTTCCGCCTATATGCGACGCCTTCCTAGGGTTGAAGTCGGCGGCTGTGATTCAGGCTAACCGTGTCGGCTGCCGAAGGGCGGCCCTCCGGGTTTTCAACAACCATCGAAAGATCGACGCCATTGTTGACATCGCGTGCGTAGTGGCCGACTCGGGCTTCGAAGTGATTCGGCGCCGCATACAGGAAGAGGACGTTCGTTTTCTCCAGACCCTACCCTACATCGGATCGATCACGGCCTTCCATCTCGCCAAGAACCTCGGTCTGCCGGTCGTCAAGCCAGATCGCCACCTGCAGAGGATTGCGAAAGCTGCAGGCTTCGGTTCTCCTCGAGAGCTGTGCGAGTTGATATCGGAGTGTGTCGGGGAGCCTGTTCAGGTAGTGGATATCGTTCTTTGGCGGTACGCGACGCTATTCTCGGACTACGTCGCTGTGTTCACCCCCGGGGAGAGTGCGCGATGACAGGTGCGTTGCCGCTAACTGGGAAACGCGTTCACGTCGCGGGCAGCATCAGCCCAAAGACCACCAGTGACATTGCTGCATATGGTCATGACATCGTGCGACGAGTTCTTCGAGGGGTCATCGACGCAGGGGGAGGAATCGTAACAGGCGCCGGCAAGGAGCCAACACTGGAAGGCGGCGCAGCGCAGGTCTTTAATTGGTCAGTTTTAGAGGTCGTCGCCGAAGCTATCCGGGATGGAAGGTGCCCGCAGCCTATCGGGGAACGTTGTCCGGTCGTCATCGTCGTGTCCGAGAAGGGAGAGAGCGAGATCCCCGAAGCCAGAAAGGCGCTGTGGACCGAACTGTTGGGAAGTGGAAAGGTCGAGGTCAGGAGAATCATGCCTGGAGCGCGTTCTGCGACAATGATCCGACAGCAGCAGGTCGCGTACGGAGATGCCCTCTTCATCCTGGGCGGCGGAACTGGCGTGGAGCATCTGGCGGAGGAGTACATGGGGGCGTGTAAGCCGGTCATTCCTCTCGACCTTCCCTTGGGCGCTAGCAGGGAAGATGGCACGGGCGGTGCGGAACGCCTTGCCCGTGAATCCAGAGCGAATCCTACGACTTTCATACGACTCCAGAAAGGTGAGGCAGGAAGAGAAGGTGCAAGGCTCGCCAGAATCGCTTGCGATGGAGGCAAAGCCGCGGTCAGCTTGGTGGGAGAGGGAGTTCTCGACATAATCGTGAACCTTGCACCACCCACGGCCTTCTTTGTCCGTTTGCTGAACCGCGACCACGAAGCCTACGAACGCGTCGAGAGGTTCTTCCGCACGGTCGTTGATCCCATACTGGAGGAGCTTGGCTTGACGCGAGTCGATCTCGGGAAGGATGAAGTGGAATCGGGCTTCATCAATGCGGAGATCTTCAGGCGATTGCATCATTCAACAGTCGCCGTTGTGGATGTTACGGGTGAGCGCCCGAACTGCTTCATCGAGCTCGGGTATGCTC
>MEKX01000151.1 GCA_001767075.1 Acidobacteria bacterium RIFCSPLOWO2_12_FULL_54_10
CCACAAACGTTACGGGCAATGCCGGAGGTGATGAAGAGAGTTGACGCAGTGCGCCAGCAGCGACTGGCAAGCAGTAGAGAGGCAACGCGCGGATTGGCGAAAGTGCCAACACTTTTCGGTGAAATTCGGCAGCCCAAGCGGAGCTATCTCGCCATTCCAGAAGTGTCATCGGAACGTCGACTTTACATTCCGGTTGCGTTCCTGAGCGCAGAAATTATTGCCAGCAACAAGCTCTACACGATTTCTCAAGCCGATCTTTTCACGTTCGGTATACTTTCTTCTGCGATGCACATGGCTTGGGTGCGGCAAGTTTCAGGACGACTCGAGTCGCGATTCCAATATTCAGGGAAGATCGTCTACAACAATTTTCCATTCCCCGAAGCGCCGAGCGAGCAACAACGTGCCGCTGTGGAAGCCGCTGCGCAAGCGGTGCTGGACGCGCGCAAGCAATTTCCCGACGCGACGCTGGCCGACCTCTACGATCCGCTGACGATGCCTCCCGCCCTCGCCAAGGCCCACGCCGCGCTCGACCGCGCCGTGGACCGCTGCTACCGATCGCAGCCTTTCGAGAACGACCGCCAACGCGTGGAGCATCTTTTTTCCCTTTATGAAAAGCTGACCGCGCCGCTGCTGCCCGCCGTGCCGCAAGGGCGGCGAAAACGGCAGCGGGTTTCTCCTGCAAGGTAAACCGATTCTGCCGCCCCGTCCGGGGCTTTAAGAGCAGACAAGCCGCAGAGTTTGCAGGAGGCAAACTCTGAGCTACCGCGACCAACTGCCCGCGACGAGGAAAGCGCCCTTCGGCAGGCTCAGGACAAGCTCATCGCGGCTACCACAGCCAACTACCCACGGCACGAAGTATGTGCCGTGGCTACCCAAGCGCAATGCCGACAGGCAGGAATGCCTGTCGCTACCTGAACAGGCCGCAGAAAAAATGCCCGTGGCGAGCGGGACGCTCATCGCGGCTACCAAAAATCAAGGAATAGAAGCAGGTCCTTCGCGACGCTCAGGATGACCGCCAGAACCGGCCCGCTTGCTGATGCGCGCGGCTCTGCATAACAAAAAAACGACCGCTTACTGGCGCGCGCGGGTCGGATTGGTCCGCTGGCGCTGCGCGGTGCGGTGTGCACGGGGAACCGTGCTAGGATGTTTCAATAACCTTTTGGAGCAAAACGAATGAAAAGAGACTCGTCCAGCATATTTCTAAAGGCTTGCCGGAGGGAACCAACGGAGCGGACGCCGGTGTGGTTCATGCGTCAGGCGGGCCGCTACATGAAGGAATACCGGGAGCTGCGCGCCCGGCATTCACTGCTGGAAATGTGCCACACGCCGGAACTGGCCGCGCAGGTAACTCTGCAACCCGTGAATCACTTGGGCGTGGATGCGGCGATCATATTTGCCGACCTGCTGCTGCCCGCGCAAGCGATGGGCATGAATCTGGAATTTGCAGAAGGAGAAGGGCCGCAGCTTACTCCCGTGGTGGATTCCATCGCCGCAGTCCGCAAACTGCGGGAACCAGTGGATGGGGAACTCGCTTACGTGGGCGAAGCAATCAAGCTGGTCCAGAGAGAACTCAGCGGCAAGGTTCCGTTGATTGGATTTTGCGGAGGACCGTTCACGCTGGCAAGCTACATGATCGAAGGCGGCAGCAGCCGGAATTTTTTGAAGACTAAGCTGATGATGTACCGCGAGCCGGAGACGTGGAAAGAGTTGATGGAGAAACTGGTCCGCATCCTGAGCGAATTCTTGAGAAGCCAGATTGAGGCTGGCGCGGATGCGGTGCAGATTTTCGATAGCTGGGTGGGGTGCCTGTGCCCTGAAGACTACCGCAAGTATGTGCTGCCTCACTCCAGCACGCTGATCGCCAGCGTGAGATCGAGAAGGGTGCCGGTGATCCATTTTGGGACGGGCACGGCGACGCTGCTCGAATGGATGCGCATAGCGGGAGGCGATGTCATGGGCATCGACTGGCGGATTGAGTTGGCCGAAGGATGGGACCGGGTTGGGCCTGACGTGGCCGTGCAAGGGAATCTCGACCCCGTGCTGCTGATGGGGCCGCTCGATAATCTGCGGGAGCGCGTGAAGGACATTCTGATTTCCGTGCAAGGCCGGCCTGGACATATTTTCAATTTAGGCCACGGAATTCTGCAACACACGCCGGTGGAAAACGTGAAAGCAGTCGTGGACATGGTGCGCGAATTTTCCGCTGCTAAAAGCTAATTTGCAGTTTGCAAGACATATCGCAAGAAACCCTTAAGGGAAAAATGCCGCAAATCGCCATCGTGGGAGCGGGGATCACAGGACTGTCCGCTGCTTACTACGCGGAGAAAATCGCAGCGCAAGCAGGGCTGGATGTGCACATCCGGCTGATCGAACGGCAGGACCGACTGGGCGGGGTGATCCAGACCGAACAGACGGAGCATTACCTGATCGACGGCGGGCCGGATTCATTTCTGACGCAAAAACCTGCGGCGCTGGAATTGTGCCGCGAATTGGGGCTGGCGGACCAACTACTGCCCAGCAACGACCAGCAACGAAAAACTTACATTTGGCTTGGGGGGCGGCTCCGCGAATTGCCGGATGGATTGCAGTTCGTAGTGCCATCAAAAATCTGGCCCGTATTCCGTAGCGATCTATTTTCACTCGCAGGAAAAATCCGATTGGCTTGTTCACCGTTGATTCCACCACCGTCAAACCGAGGGGAAGGTGTGACGGTAGCCGATTTCATTCGAGAGCGGCTGGGGCAGGAAGTGCTGGAGCGGCTCGCCGAACCGCTGCTGTCGGCGGTCTATGGCGGAGACGTGGAGCGGATGAGCGCAAAGGCAACATTGCCGCAGTTGGTTGCTCTGGAAGAAAAATACGGGAGCTTGTGGAAAGGCATTCAGCAAAGCCGCAGACAACCAAGGCAGAGCAATCCGCAAAATAAACAGAGCTTGTTCATGACGCTGCGCAAGGGGTTGGGGGAACTGACCGGAGCGCTCGAAAAAAAATTAATCAGCACGGAAATTCTGCGCGGCACGGCGATACAAAAGATTTTGAGAGACGGCGATGGGAACTATCAATTGCAATGGCCGAGCGGCGAAATGAAAGCCGACGCGCTGATATTGGCATTGCCAGCGTACGCCGCATCGCAATTGCTGCGAACGGTGAGCGGGCCGCTGGCTGGGAAGCTCGGTGAGATACCCTACCATTCGTCTCTAATTGTTTCACTGGGGTTTGAAGATGCAGAAGCGGCCAGGGGCCTCAAGGGATTCGGATTCCTTGTGCCGCGAGGCGAGGGGAAAACCGTGATCGCGTGCACGCGCATGAGCACGAAGTTTTCGCATCGCGCCACGCCCGGGCATGTGCTGCTGCGGTGCTTCCTGGGCGGGGCTAGGCAACCTGCCGTGATGGACGAATCGGATGAGCGTATTTTGGAACTGACGCTCGGCGACCTCAAGGAAATGATTGGGCTGCGGGTAAAGCCGAATTACGTAAGGATTTTCCGCTGGAAAAACTGCATGGCGCAATACGATACGGGGCATTTGAAGCGCCTGGAAGAGATCACTTCCCTGCTGGCTGAATTGCCGGGACTATATTTGGCCGGCAATGGCTATCGCGGCATCGGAATACCGGATTGCGTGCAGTCGGCGGCGGTGGCGGCTGGGGCGGCGGTGGAGAGGTTGAAGATGGGCGCGTAGGGGATCGGGAATCGCGCAGGTCGGTTCATTCGCTCACCTGCTATTTCTCGCCGCCCGATAGAATGTTGGTGGGTCTGTGCGGACTCGAACCGCAGACCTCCTGCGTGTCAAGCAGGCGCTCTAACCAGTCTGAGCTACAGACCCTTGCGATATATTTGTTGCAGTGAATTTCTCAAGCAGTTGCGATTTTATCACAGCGCGGCACTGCCACCATGGATTTGAAATTATTATTTAGCATCATTGCTACGGCTATCGGTGTTGCCGCTTTCTTTCCGTACTTAAGAGATACTTTCTCCCGCAGAACCAAACCGCATCCCTATACATGGCTGATTTGGGGGATTACGCAAGGAACAGCAGTTGCCGGAATCTGGCACGGAGGAGGCGGCTGGGGGGCTTTGAACCTGATGGTCGGAACTGTTTTTGTCATCATCGTATTTTTGGTTTCCCTAAAATATGGAACAAGAAATATTACTAAAAGCGACACAGTTATTTTGATTGCGGCCTTAATAGCAATTGTCGTCTGGTGGCAACTGGATCAACCGCTCATTGCCGTGATCATGATTTCAGCGATTGATGTGATTGGTTATGTCCCGAGTTTCAGAAAATCCTATCAAGAGCCGTGGAGTGAATATTTGGTTACCTGGATTGCTTTTTGCGTAGCGAACGTTTTTACGATATGGGCATTGGGCGAATACAATTTGCTGACGACGACGTATTTAATTACGATCACTGCCGCCAATTTATCGTTCTTGCTGTTCTGCGTTTACAGAAGGCAATTTGTTCCGCAACCACACCCAAGGCAATAAGACACAGAGTTTGGGACTTATTGGAAAGGAGACTCGCTAGGCCTTGAGGATTTCCTGGAAACGTTTTTTGAGTTTGCCGAGCTTGGGATGGATGACGATTTGACAGTACGGCTGGAGCGGGTTTTGGCTGTAATAGTGGTGGTGATAAGCCTCGGCCTGATAGAAATGATCGAGCGGTTTGACTTCGGTGACGATGGGCGAGGCGAACTCGCCGGTCTGGTTCAGCTCACGGATGAGGCTTTCGGCCTGCTCTCTTTGCGAGTCGCCGGTATAGAAAACGACCGAGCGGTACTGCGTGCCGGAATCATTGCCCTGGCGGTTAAGGGTGGTGGGATCGTGCGTAGAAAAAAAGATGGCCAGGAGATCGTGATAAGAAATCTTAGAGGGATCGAATTCGATGCGCGTGCATTCGGCGTGGCCGGTTCTGCCGCCGCAAACATCGCGATAGGTGGGGTTCGAGGTGTGCCCGCCAGCGTAACCCGGCGCGACAGCAAGAACTCCATTGAGGTTTTCGAACACAGCGTCCGTGCACCAGAAACAGCCTCCGCCGAGGACGGCAACTTCACGTGTTTCGGTCATTGCGTCATCCTTTCACCGTAGAGAACTTGCAATTATACGATGCTGCTTGGACGACAAGAGTAACAGAGTTTCAGAAGGACAACCGCAGGGCGAATTGCACCTGGCGCGCGGTGGTGGCGGTTTGATCCAGGCGGCCCGCGTTGGGGCTGGAGCGGGGAGTGTCGGGGTCGCCGGTGAAGATGACGACGGTGCTGGACGTGGTGCGGTTGAAATTGGTGTGGTTGGGCAGGTTGAAAATTTCGGCGCGGAATTCCAGGTTGCGGTCGCCGCCCAATGAAAATTCCTTTTGCAGAGAGATGTCCATGGTGACCTGGCCCGGTCCGACGACGGTGTTCCGGCCGAGGTTGCCGAGCGTTCCTTTGGGAGGTGCGCTGAAGGCGGCGGTATCGAAATATTTGAAGCGGTCGCCGACATAGGGGTTATTGCTGTAGCCGGGTTTGAGGTTGGGGCGCGTAGCGGAAAACAGGTAGCCGGGGTCCTGAAGATTCACTTCAACACTGTGCGGGGCGCCAGTGCGATAAGAAAGAATTCCACCCAGCCGCCAGCCGCCGAGGATGGCAGAGACAGGACCGGAAGTCAGCCAGGAGCGTCCCGCTCCGAACGGGAGGTTATAGAAATAGCTGGTGACAATACGATGGCGCAGGTCGAAATCGGAAAGGCCGCGGTCGAGGGTGCGCATGAGACCGTACTGGCTGGAACTGGAGGCCTGGATGGCCCCGGCACCTTCGGAGGAAGCGTCGTCGATGGACTTGCTGAAGGTGTAGCTGACCTGGATGGAGTCGCCGCGGCTGGTGCGCTTGTTCAAGGAAAGCTGCATGGAATTGTAAAAGGACTGGGCGTCGCTCCTGAGCATGGAGATGGCGCCGAAGGCCGGGTTGCGGCGGTTGTCGGGAAGGCCAGGAGCGCAAGCAGGGAGATTCCCTTCACCGCAATAGGCGGGGAAAAACAGGGAGCCATCGGCGCGGACGATGGGAGCAGGAGAGAGATTCATCTCGAACGAGCGAAACAGATGATTGCCGCGCGCGCCGACGTAAGAAGCCTGGGCGCGCCAGCTGCCGGCGAATTGGTTTTGTAAGGAGAAGTTATAGCGCATGACTCTGGGGTTGGTGAGGTTGGAATAATCCAGCACCTGCACCAAACGAGAGTTTGTAGCACTCTGGGCAGCGATGACAGCGTTGGGGAAGGAATCGCGGGAATCGAAATTCTGGCGGACGGCTACGTTGAAAAAAGGAGCGGTATTTTTCCTGGCATCAATGACATATTCGAGCAGATGGTCATAGTAAATGCCGAATCCGGCGCTGATGACCGTGTTGCTCAGCGCACCCGGCGCCCAGGTGATGCCAAAGCGGGGCGCGAAGGAGCCAGCAGAGGGATTGTGATCGAGATACGGGCCTTCCAACACTTGAGAATCCCGGAAGGGATCGGGCAAAGCGCCGGTGAGGCCGTGAGTGTCGTTGATCAAGGTGGCGAATTCGTAGCGCAGGCCGAAGTTGGCCTGGAGATCAGGGCGGAGGCGATAACTATCCTGAAGGTACAAGCCGGTGAGGGTCTGGCGGAACGAGCGGCGGTTGTCGGAACCGGGCAGGGCCACGGTCAGATTGGTGCCGACTCCACCGCCAGCGAGGAAATTCTCCAAACTGCTGAAGGACCACGAGCCGCCCTTGTTCCAACTGGATTCGGTTTCCCAGCGGTAGCGGTGGACTTCGACGCCGGTCTTGAGGGAATGGCGACCTTGCTCCAGGAGAATGTCTCCGGAAATCTGGAAAGTGTTGCCGACGTTCTGTTCCGGGGCGACCTGATTGGGACCGAAGCCGGTCATGCCGGGAACACGAACATTGCCGAACTTGATGGCGCCGGGTACGAAATAAACGCTGGGCGGAATATTGAGCGGAGAGAGGTTTTCCGAGTTGATAACCGGGCGCGTGTAGCTGGCGCGCAAGGAAGTCAGCAGGCTGGTGCTGAAAATATGCGATTCGACCAGGGTGATGTACTGCTGACGGCTGTTGTTCAGCGTGGTGAAATCGACCGGACCCCCGGCGGAGACGCTGGCGGCGTCATCGAAGGTGTAGCGAGCGAAGAGGCTGTCGCGGTCGGAGATTTTGTGGTCGACGCGAAAGGTTAAGAAATCCTCGTCGGTGGGTAGAAAGCGAACTCCCTGATATTCGGCCATGCCCCGGCCAACGACTAACAACTGCGGGATGGGAATGACTTTGAGCAAACCGGCAACTTTGTCGCTGACGGGAACGCGAATGAGATTGCCGTTCTGGTCGCGGGGAAGATTGCCGTTGGAATCGGTGATGATGCCGAGGCGGGCATTGGCGTCGGGGTAATAGTCGATATTGGCCTCGCTCAAGCGGTCGCGCATGGCCTCAAAACCGGCCATGAAGAAGGTGCGGTCCTGGATGATCGGTCCAGTGAGGGTGAAACCAAACTGGTTGCGCTTGAAGGGGGGCTTCTCGTCGCCGTCGAAAAAATTGCGGGCATCGAGCTTGCTGTTGCGGAAATACTCGAACAGGCTGCCGTGAAACTCCGGGGAGCCGGAGCGGGTGATGGAGTTGAGCACGCCGCCGCTGCCTCTGCCGTTGTCAGCGCCATAGTAGGCGCTGAGCACCTGAACCTGGAGAACGGTGTCCGCGCCGAGCTGCACGCCTGCCGAGCTGCGCGGAACGCGATTTTCCGAGTTCATGATATTGGTGCCATCGAGCAAAAAGCTGTTGGAGGTGGAGCGACCGCCGACGACATTCAAGCTGCCACCGCCGGTTCCACGCGAGGCCGAAGCGCCGGAGGTGTCGCTGATGCCGCCTTGCAGGGTGGCCAACTGGCTGTAGCTGCGACCGTTGAGCGGCAGGCCGATGAGCTGGCTCTCACTGATCTGGCTGCCCTGGCTGTTGCGATTGTCCTGGCTGGAGCCCAGCTCCGAGCCGCCTGCGCTGCCTTGCGCGTTTTGAGCGCTGGCAGGGGGCGCAGCGGGCTGGCTCTGCGAGGTAAGAGGGAGAGCAGCACAAGTCATGAAGGCGAGGTATAATGCTGCGCGGCGCAGCAAACGCCGATTAAAAGTTATAATTTTCCCCACAGCATGAAGCTTGGAATACATAATGGCTCTCCTAACAGCGACGATATAGCTTAGACCGCCAGAGATTATCCGGTGTGCCGATTATACACCGATTCAACTAACTTGAGGTTGCTGAAAATTGGACAATGCCGTTTTTGAAAAAGCCCATTAATATGTTGTGGACGAACGCCTTTCAAGATGAAAAACCAGGATGATTTTCGATTCCGTAATAAGTTTATAGAGGAAACGAAAGGAACCAATGCGGCGCCGCCAAGAGTTCTCTTTTCCCTTCATCTTCTGGATGTCACAAAAAATGGGTTTAGAGGCAGGAGCTTGATGGCATCGGCAATGCGGACAGCATCAGACTTTGGAATGCCCTGCATTGACTTCAAAACACTGGGATCAATTTTCAATGCCCAAGGCTTGTGCGAAGGCATCGTAGGAGAGGGACCTGCCCTTTTTAAGATTGCGCTGGCCTCGAGCTAAAGCTCTTTTGTGCTCCGAAGTAGGCACAAACTCCCGGACTTTTTTTAATCGGAGCAGAGCTTCATACTCTTTGCGAGGGATAATGACAAGATCGCCTTCCCGCGCCAATGTTCTCGGAATGGTTATGGTCCGCATAGTCAGAGTGTACCAAACAAAACCGATTGGTCAACCATCTTGAGAAAAACCGTCTTTACACTCAGCGAATGTTTATCTTCAGAAACCTTTCATCAAGCATGCAGTTACGTACATCATGCACGAATAAATCGATTCATTGTTTGGGTAAATAAATTATGTCCTGGATGCTGATGCTGAGATAGACTTTCAGTACACTGGTTGTCCTGCCGAGGCGAGGCAGCCAAGAGCAAATTGGAAATAAATAGAAATATAGCTGTCTCGAAGGAGGAATCGGAAATGCCTGCGAAATATTTTAGGAATGCCCTGTTTTTATTGTTGAGCCTGGTGATGGTGAGCGGAGTATGCAATTTGAGCTTTGCCCAAGCGCCGGACATGGTGGTGGTGAACGCCAAGCTGGTGACGATGGATGATGAAGGATTTACGACAAGCCCTGGAACCATCGCCGAAGCGATGGCGATCCGGGGCGGCAGGATCACCGCGGTGGGCAGCACGGCGCAAATCCGGGCGATGGCCAGCGGGAGCACGCGCGTGCTCGACATGAAAGGGAAGATGGTGCTTCCCGGCGTGGTCATAACGCACGAGCACCCCAGCGACTGGGACACGACGAATCCGTGGATCGTCAAGAAGGTGATCCCGGAAGATGTGGCCATTCACGTTTTCACCGATGGGCCGGTGGAGCAGCAGATTCAGCAGATGGAGCAAGGCATCCGCGACGCGGTGAAGCGAGCCAAGCCCGGGCAATGGATTCGCGTGGTGACATCCTTCGGCAAGAATTTCGAGTACTACAACGAAGTCCGCGCCAACATGTTCGGCGGCGGGCACGGACTGCTGAACACGCCTCGAGACCCGCGTGTGCTGAAGGATAACCTGGACAAGCTGGCACCGAACAATCCGGTGATGATCCGCAACCAGTTCACGGGGACGGGATACAACACCAAAGCCATGGAAACGGTCCTGGCTTCGAATCCGCCGGCGGGGCGGTTCACGCCGAGGTTCAACCCGGACGGAACCGGCAGCGGGACTGACTATCGTTTGATTGAGCCGGAAGTCATTCTTCGCAATAGGCCGGATTTGATCTACGAGATGGAAAAAGTGGGTATCCCGTGGCTTGCTGGGTATGGAATCACGACGTGGAATTCGTCGGTGTACTCCCCGAATTTTCTGAAAGCCTACAAAGCACTGGACCGCGCGGGGTTGATGGCGGTGCGCTTCTCGTGGCTGTGGGGCTGGTGGTTCGATTACAAGAATGAGTTTGTGGTGGCCGACATGGCGACGCGTGTGGGTGAAGGATCGGACACCTTCTGGTTCGGCGGGCTGGGCGAGGCCTGGGGGCTGGGGAGCGAGTGTTCCACACTGGTGCCGCTGACCGAAGAAGGGAAAAATATGCTGAGGAACTGCTCCGTGCTGCCGGGATCGGATGTGTATGAATCGACTTATCAGGTGCTGAAAGCAGGCGGACGGCTGACCGGATTCCACACGATGGGCGATGCGGACGTGGACAACACGCTGGAGTTGATTGAGAAAGCCAGCCGCGACGGAGGGTTGAGCGAAGAGGATATTCGGGCGAAGCGGCACGGAATTGACCACGGGTATGGCTCGCCGCGGCCCGATCAGGCGCAGCGCATGGCGCGGCTGGGAATGGTGATGGGCATGACGAATATGTCGATCCTGGAACGGCCGCCGCTGTGGTTCAAACATTTTGGCGAAGCTGCATTGAACCAAATTGTGCCGCGAAAAACGGCGGTGAACGCCAAGCTGATGAACTCCATGGAGATTGACCGCCCGCTGGCGACCTCGAACTGGAACGTGTTTGACGTGATGATCCGCGCGGTGACGAGAGAATCCTGGGACGGCAAACGGTATGGGGTCAATCAGGCACTGAACCGCGTGGAAGCGCTCAAGACGGGAACGATCTGGGGAGCCTACTATACGCTCAAAGAAAAAGACATGGGGTCGCTGGAGCCAGGGAAATTCGCGGACTTTATCGTCATCGACAAGGACTATCTGACGATTCCCGAAGATCAATTGGACGATGTGAATGTGCTGATGACGGTGGTCGGAGGCAAGACGGTACACTTGGTGCCGTCACTTGCGCGAGACTTGGGAATGCAACCCGCCGGGCCGCAGGTGGAATTGGGGAGTCCGACGGTGGCGAATATTCCGTAGGGTAGGGTCGCTGGCAAAGAGGGACGGCGGGTGCGACTCGGTAATAACGCCGCTGCGGTCAAGCCTCGTTGCTTGGTGGGGCAGGCATTTCAGCCTGCCCTACGGAGGACAGGTCTTGAGACCTGTCCCTACTTAAATCGATTGCGCTACCGCGCAGAGTCCCAGCGCCGGGGCTGGCCGGTCGCGGCTCTGATAATCAAAATCAAAACACAAAACAAAAACCTGCCCTCTTGCTGGCGCGTGGTACGGGAAAAACCAAGTCGAAAACCAGCCCGCTCCCTGATGGTCGCGGCTCTGAAAGTCAAGAGCAGAAGCAAATCCCTCGGCAAGATCGGGATGACAGCGATAATCAGTTTACAGCGCGCGGGATGCTTCCGAAGTTGGGTGGACGCTCCCTGAACGACATCTATATGTCGTTCAGTATCGCGGCTCGGATAAAAGCCCACCCTTCGACAAGCTCAGGACGCTGCGGCACAAATGCGAGCCGTGGCTACCAAACTTAATAAATCAACGGTGAATAGAGACGGGTTGCTGAGGTTCATCCACGTGCCGTCAAAAAGAAAGGCGCAGGGCTAACTGAATCTGACGGGCAGTGGTGGCCGTGCTGCCGAGCCTACCAGAGGTGGGGTTGATGGAGCCGGAGCCGCGGAAGACGATGGTGGAGCCGCCCTGGTTCATGTTGAAGTTGGTGTGATTGGGGAGGTTGAAAACCTCAGCGCGGAACTGCAATTGGCGTTTGGAATCGATGGAGAAATCTTTTTGCAAAGACATATCCATATTGAAAACGCTGGGGGCGATGATGGAGTTTCTGGCGAGGTTGCCTACAGTACCTGCGGCGGGGGGGGCAAAGGCGCAGGGATCATAGTAACGGTCGCGTGTGCCAAGCTGCTGTCCAGCAGGAATCGGTCCGCATCCTGCCGTGGTGCCTTCGGTGGGGTTGTTGCTGGAACCAGCTTTCAAGCTGGGGCGGCTGGGCGCGAAGAGATACCCCTGAGAGCGCATGCTGACGGTGGCGCTGTAGGGAACGCCGGTGCGCCAGTTGACGATGCCGCCGATGCGCCAGCCGCCAAGGATGGTGGAAGCGATGCCGGAGTTTAGCCAGGAGTGTCCCGCGCCGAAGGGGAGGTTATAAAAATAATTGAACACGATGCGATGGCGAACATCGAAATCGGAAAGGCCACGGTTTTCCGTGCGATCCCAGCCGTATTGCCCGGCTTCGAAAGAATCAGACGAGGAGTCATCAATCGACTTGCTGAACGTATAGCTGCCTTGGATGGATGCCGCCTGGCCGAGGCGCTTGCTCAATGAAATGCGCAGGGAATTGTAGAAGGATTGCGCGTCTGCCGTGGTGTAGCTGATGGTGGAGAACGCCGGATTGATAGGTCCGGCATAGGCACGGCAAGTCTGGCGATCCGATGCGCTGGCATTGGCGGGCAATTGGCTGCATTGCGCCGGAAAGAATAGAGAACCATCGGCGCGGACATCAGGCAGCGGCAACTCGTTGGCCTCAAAGCTTCGGTAGAGATGATTGCCACGCGCGCCGACATAGGCGAAGCTGGCGTTCAAGCCACCCGGAAGATCCTGCTGCAATGAAAAGTCATAGCGCAAGACCACAGGGGTCGAATCGGTTTTGTAATCCAACACTTCAACGTGGAAAGGAATATTCGCTTCCAGGACGGCACGGACGGCATCCTTCAATGGATAAGGCTGCGCGTTGAAATTCGTGCGGACGGCGCGCTGGTAGAAAGGAGCGGAGTTTTTGCGCTTGTCGACGATATATTCCAGAAGCTGGTCGTAGTAAATGCCAGCGCCAGCGCGGATGACCATGCCGCGGGGGCCGAACGGAGACCACGACAGGCCCAGACGCGGAGAAAAATTCTTGAGCGACGGATTGGATTCCAGGAAACGCCCGGTTTGCAGGACGGAATCGCGCATGGGATTGGGGAGATAAACATCGCGGTTCATTTCGTCGTGCACCAGCGTAGTAAATTCATAGCGCAGGCCGAGGTCGAGCGAAAGACCCGGACGGACGGAGAAAGTGTCCTGGCCGTAGAAGCCCACGAGAGACTGGCGATA
>MEKX01000152.1:0-154 GCA_001767075.1 Acidobacteria bacterium RIFCSPLOWO2_12_FULL_54_10
AACGGATGCAGAGGTTCCAATCACCTGACTTATCCTGCCTTTTCCAGTCCGGCCTACCCTATGGGAGGTATTGGTTTGCCCTCTGGCGCTGGATAGGCTTGAGTAAGAAGTGAAGGGAGGTAGCGATGCCAGAGTACTCTGCTCAGGAATTCAG
>MEKX01000152.1:261-13824 GCA_001767075.1 Acidobacteria bacterium RIFCSPLOWO2_12_FULL_54_10
AACGAGGCGTCTTGCTGCGCTTTGGGGCCGTGACCGGGACGGTCAAAGAAGAAGGTCTCTATTTCAAGGTTCCTTTCGCTGAGCAGGTCGTTCTGATGTCAACCCAGATTCAGAAATACACCGCTCCTGCCGGCTCTTCCAGCAAGGACCTGCAAGTGGTCACCACAGAAGTCACCTTGAACTATCAGTTGAATGCCGCCAGCGTGGGGGAAATTTATCGCACGATGCGACTGGATTATCAAGACCGGGTCATCCAGCCGTTTATCCAGGAAGCGATCAAATCTACCACGGCCAACTTCGACGCCGAGCAGTTGATCACGCGAAGGCCGCAGGTGAAAACGGAACTTCAAAATTTGATAACGGAAAGATTAGCTCCACTGGGTATCGGAGTTATAGAACTCTCCATCACCGACTTTCAGTTCACACAAGTCTTCCAAGACTCCATCGAAGCGAAGGTGAGAGCGGTCCAACAAGCCCTGGAGGCAGAGAACGCCTTGAGGCGCGTAGAGTTTGAAGCGCAACAGCAAATTACTCGGGCCACAGCCGAAGCCAGGGGACTGGAGCTCCAAAAAGCGCAGATAACGGCGCAGTTGCTGGAGTTGCGGCAAATCGAGGTGCAGAGAGCCGCTGTGGATAAATGGAATGGAGTGATGCCCACCGTGGTCACCAGCGGAGGACCGGTGCCCATGTTGGATGTGTTTGCCCCACGGCGGTAAAGCAAGGACTGCTCATCCGGCCCCCATCGGGATGAGCTTGGCTTGCTGGAAGTGAAACGCAATTGTGGCCGAGGAGAAACAGTTCCGGCCAATGATCCGTGTGACTCGTGTGGGTACCCGCGAGGGCGTTTTGCAGCATTTTGACGCACCTCGCTAAAGCGAAGGTTTTATCAATGGTTAGGCTTTTACTCCTGTTTGTGGTCGTGGCCTGCTTTGTCATTGTATTGCGGATCGTCAGCGGCCTGTTCAAGAACCAAGCGTTTCCAGACGCCAAGCGCCGCAATTCTAACAACTCACGTTCTGCTCGCCGTAAAGCAGAACCGAAGGCTGAGGAGTCTGAAAGGTATTACCGTGATGTACTGGGGGTTTCGGAAGCAGATGGAGAGCAAGAAATCAGGGCGGCGTACCGATCTCAGCTAGGGAAATACCATCCCGATAAGGTGACCCACCTCGGTGACGAATTCCATGAGCTTGCCTCTTCCAGGACCAAAGAGATCATCCAAGCATTCGACTATTTGAAGGACAAGCATGGCTTCAAGTAAACTTGTCGGGCGAACCTTACGTTCAAAAACCATGAGCGAGTCTCTCCCCAGAATTCTTGTAACCAATGACGATGGAATAGAGTCTGAAGGCATCCATATTCTAGCCGAGGCTTTGTCGGCGGTTGGAAGAGTTACGATTGCTGCGCCGAGTGAAGAAAAGAGCGCGAGCAGCCACTCCATCTCGCTCTTTCGCCCGTTGAGTTACAAGCAAGTGGGGCCTGACCGTTACGCGATCCATGGAACACCAGTGGATGCCGTGATTGTTGCGATCAGCCACTTGTTGGAGGAGAAACCCGCGCTGGTAATTTCCGGCATCAACAAGGGAAATAATCTTGGATTGAATGTATTTTATTCCGGGACGGTGGCTGCGGCAGTCGAAGGAACACTGCATGGAATCCCCTCGATGGCCGTCTCCATTTGCTCCAAAAATAGCTTTCCGTTTGAACGAGTCGCCGCTTTCGCTGCGCAATTAGCTGCGGGAGTATTGAAAGAGGGTTTGCCCGGAGGTGTGACGCTGAACGTCAACGTGCCTCCGAATTGGCATAATGGAGTTAGAGTAACCCAACGCAGCCCTCGCCATGCCCGGCAGCTTGTCATCGAAAGAAACGGTTCGCCTGATGAGGACACCTACTGGATTCGCGAGCATTTGGATGAGTCAAAGTTCCCGTCCGATTCCGATCATGCTGCGGTGCGCGCTGGTCATGCTTCCATAACCCCGCTTCGCTTTGATACGTCGGATGAAACCGCGCTGGACTGGCTGGCGGAATGGGTGAAGTCTTTTTCAAAATCCCCGGTTGGATAACAGCGAAGCGGGCGCTTTGAACTAGGCGAGTTGGAGCATGCGCTCGATGGCGAGACGTGCCTTGGCGGCTATTTCCGGTGAAACCTTAATTTCGTAGACGTCTTCTTCGAGAGAGTGCAAAACTTTTTCTATGGTGATTTTTTTCATGAAGCGGCACACCGCATCTTCACTGGCAGGGTAGAACTTCTTTTCCGGAGCCTGTTTCCTCATCCGATCCAGAATGCCGGTTTCAGTCGCCACTATAAATTCATTGGCGGGGGACTGCTTGGCGTAACGAACCATACCTTCCGTCGAACAGAAGTGCATGGTGCCGGGAACATCACCCGCTGCGTGGTAATAAAGGAACGACGTGGTGCAGCCGCATTCAGGATGCACAAGAAGCTCAGATTTCGGATGCTGCCGCTGCATATCGGCAATTTGATTAGGCCGGATACCGGCGTGCACGTGGCATTCACCCATCCACAGGTTCAACTTTCGGCCCGTTATTTCCTGCACATAGGCCCCCAGGTACATATCCGGTAAAAATAAAATTTCCTTGTCAGCAGGAACAGCATTAACGACTTTGACCGCGTTGCTGGATGTGCAGCAATAATCGGATTCCGCCTTGACCTCCGCGGTGGTGTTGACATAAGTAACGACTACTGCGCCCGGATTTTTAGCCTTCCATGCGCGCAATTGCTCTGCGTTTACTGTATCAGCCAACGAGCAACCGGCTTCCAAGTCGGGGAGCAAAACTTTTTTCTGCGGGCAAAGGATGGAAGCAGTTTCCGCCATGAAGTGCACGCCGCAGAAAACGATTCGCTCGCACTGTGTCCGGGCGGCCTCTTGGGAAAGGCCCAGAGAGTCCCCCACGAAGTCCGCAATCTCTTGGACTTCAGGAAGTTGGTAGTTGTGAGCTAAAATGACCGCGTTTTTCTGCCGCTTGAGCTGCAGGATCTTTTCCGCAGTCAAGGACTGAGCCGATGAGACAGCGGTTGCCATAAACCCTCTACTTCATTATGCGGTTATTTCAAGGCTGAAGTCCAGGGCTTGGACGGAGTGAGTCAACGCGCCAACTGAGATGAAGTCAACCCCCGTGGCAGCGACATCCCGCACGTTTTCGAGACGAACACCACCGGAGGCCTCCACAAGGGCATTGGGATGGATCTTCCGAACGGCTTCTTTCATGTCCTGGATAGACATATTATCGAGCAGCAGTACATTGGCTCCAGCCGCGAGTGCTTCATCCACCTCATTCTGATTGCAAACTTCCACTTCAATGCGAACGCTGGATGGCAATTGTTGCAACAGCGATTTTACGGCCTTCTGGATACCCCCGGCAGCCCGGATGTGGTTTTCTTTCACAAGAATGGCATCGTGTAATCCCATTCTATGGTTGGTACCGCCACCCATGCGCACGGCATATTTGTCCAGCATTCGGAGGCCGGGAGCGGTCTTGCGAGTATCCAATATTTTTACTGAGCAGCCTTGCACAGCATCTACAAATTGTCTCGTCAGGCTTGCAATTCCACTCATGCGTTGCAGGAGATTCAGCGCGGTGCGTTCCGCTGCCAATATGGCGCGCAGGTTTCCCTGAAATTTGACCACAACGTCCCCTGCTAGTATCGATTCGCCATCCTGTTTGAGTGGATGCCATTTTATTTGGGGATCAAGTTCCCGGAAAACCAATTCAGCAACGGACAAGCCAGCTAGGATACCGGCTTGCTTAGCTAGTATCTCCCCATTGCCTGTTGCATTCTCTGGAATAAGTGCTTGTGAAGTAAGATCGCCTGTACCGATGTCTTCTTCCAAAGCGCCTTTAATAATCTTTTGAACGGTTTCCGGGTCTAGATGCACAGGAACCTCGGTTCTTTCCCTTTTTGAAAGGCGATGTGCTTCTGCCAGTCCGGATTCTCCGCAGGGAAATCGGATCGCAGATGGACGCCCCGGCTCTCCTGCCTCAAAAGCGCTGCTTCAATCATCATGGATGCCACCAACTGATGATTACCCATTTCGGATGATGATTTGTGATTGGCTTTCATGATTGCCAATAATCGTTGTCTAGCCTCGATTAATCCTGAGTGCGAACGTACGATCCCCACGTATTCATTGAGTAATTTTCCTAAATCGGGAGTATGAATCAAGTGGCTTTCATTCAAAATGTTGAGTGGTTGATCCGACGAAGCAGTGAAATCCTGTTTCAATAAATATTCGGAAGCGCTTTCGACTGCGCGGCGGGCAAAAACGAGGCATTCCAGCAAGGAATTGCTAGCCAAGCGATTGGCGCCGTGAGCCCCGGTACAGGCTACTTCGCCGCACGCCCATAGACCCTCCAGGCTGGTCTTGGCTTGCAGGTCGGTTCTTACGCCGCCAATCATATAGTGCGCGGCAGGGGCGACGGGAATGGGCTGACTCGTTATGTCGATACCCTGAGCAAGGCATGATTCATAGATGTTTGTAAAGCGTCGCCGAATGAAATTGGCATCCAAATGCAAAAGGCTTAAATAGACGCAATCAGAGCCAGCCGTTGTCATTTCCTTATAAATCGCAGAGGCTACAATATCGCGGGGCGCTAATTCCGCCAATTCATGGTAGTCCGGCATGAAGCGACAACCTTTGGCATTCAATAGATAAGCGCCTTCGCCACGGATGGCTTCACTAATCAGGAATGTTTTTCCGTTTTTGATGTGCAGCGCAGTGGGATGGAACTGCATGAATTCCATGTCCATCACTTCAGCCCCGGCGCGGTAAGCCAAAGCGATGCCCTCTCCCGTGGAAGTAGGAGGATTGGTAGTTCTTTCGAAGAGTCCGGCAGCCCCACCGGTAGCCAGAATCGTTCTGGGGCTGCGCAAGAGCAGGTTTTTTTTTGTTTCAGCATGTGTGGCGATGGTTCCAAAACATCGCGTAGAATCGCTCATCAAATCCACGGCTCCAGTGTTTTCCAGGACTTGAATTTGTGGGTTTTCGCGTACGCGGCGGATTAAGACAGAGATAAAAGATTCTCCTGTAGCGCTGCCGCCGGAATGCAGGACGCGTCTCCGTGAATGCCCGCCTTCCCGGCCAAAGTCGATTTCACCGGCGGCGTTTTGGTCGAACACGACTCCCAGAGATTGCAAACTCTGAATGGCAAGCGGCGCTTCCTGCGTGAGGATTTCAACAGCCTGACGGTTGCAAAGGCCTCGACCGGCGCGCAGGGTATCCTCTAAATGAAGAGCTGGGGAATCGTCTGCAGCGATGGCTGCGGCAATTCCGCCTTGCGCCCAGGAAGAACTGCTCTCTGGTAAACCTGATTTAGAAAGAACCGTAACCGTCCCGTGACGTGATGCACAAAGCGCTGCAAACAAACCAGCCAGACCACTGCCCAGGATCAGAAAATCCGATTCGATGGATGTTGAATTTTTCACAAATGCCACAAACTGACTTAATAGAATAGCTGATTTATTCTAAATTAGGGGATGGAGATGAATTTAAGATGAATTGCCATTTTGCCGGATCTGCGATGTGGATTGATGCCTGCGGGCATGAATAAAGTTCGGTAAATTCCGAAACCGAGTTGTCAAAAAAAGCAGCCGGCAGTCTCAAACAGGAAACCGCCGGCTGAATGTTTTACTGGTAAATTAATCCATTACCACTTGGAGGCTGGGCCGCCAAGCTCGATCTGGGCACCGACGGGTTGCATTCCCCATTCGCGTGCCAAAGAAGGAGCCATGTGCTGCGTCTTGCCGCCCACCATGGTCATCAACACCTTAATTTTCAGGATGTCATCCACAGGAACGGTAAGATAATCGCTGTCCAATACCACCATATCCGCAAATTTGCCCGGCTTCAGGGAACCGAGAACATCTTCTTTGAGAGTTCCATAAGCTGCAAAAAGAGTTGCCGACTTGAGCATCATCTCGCGAGTGATAGCCTGCATGGGAGCTACCACATTGCCATCCCAATCCTTGCGCGAAATGGCGGAATAGAGAACGTGCATATAGGTTAAATTGGTGTATTCGCTGAGTGGCCGGTCAATTTCCACGCTGTTCCGAATTCCGGCGTCATACAGCGACTTGCGGGGAACCATGTTCATAGCGCCCCGTTCTCCGAAATCCTTCAATGCCTGAGTCGCGGTGCCTTGCCAGACGACAATGTCCCAACCGCTGGTCATCATTCCCAGGTCCTTGAAGCGGGGAATTTGATCGGGGCGGGGATACATCGTCATGTGTTCCGTGACATGGCGCTTGGCGCGAATCTCGTCCTTGGTCATGCCAGCATCTCTTCCGGCTTTTTCAATAATGTCCAACACCATGTCGATTTCCACATCGCCCATCATATGGTCGCCGGCTATGCGTCCCCCGGCTTTCAGGTATTCATAAAGAGCCCGGGAAATGGTTTCCTGAGCATAACCGGGATTCGCGCAATTCCTCTTGTTGCGTTCTACCACTTCCGGGGTAAGGCCCTCCAACTTGGTGCACGTACCCCCTTGGTGGGCGGTCATCCCTGTGTTCCAAAGGTAATCGGAGCCACGGCCCAGTATTGCTGCGCTGGACTGTGAAAAATAGGGGTCCTGGAAAATGTCGTTGCGCTCCGGCCAAAAAAATCCCCAACCCAACCGCATCGCCATCTGTCCTGCCCTGTCCAAACTATTAAAAGCCCGCATCGCGCCACCGGTATATATCGAAGTAGCGTTGAGTGTAACCCCAATAGCTGAAGTCCAGGACAATCCGAGCCGGTAGATTTCACGAAGCTCCGAGGCTGGATAAATAATATCCTGTTCCACTTCGCGGTAGCACACGCCGCAATTGCCCGTCTCTTCTCCACTCTGTCCCGGCGGGTTACCTGTGTAGGAATCCAGCGGGTTAAACACGAATTTGTCCCATTGGTCGCCGTATCCCTTTTTTACGGCGTCAATCCCCTTTTGGTTGATCACCATGTTCGTAAACCCGCCACGGACGATCATGGGATTGTTGGGAGCCGCCAAGTTCAACATCTGTTTGTTGATCTGCCTCCCCAGCATAGGGGAAATCTGATCGCCCCAGCGGTAGTCGGGACCATACAGGACACTGATTCGAATCCATTGCCCGGGTTTTGCTTTCTGCACCGCTTCATTCAATACTCCCGGGAATTGCTGCATCAATTGATCTGGAGGCACATTGATAAATCGCTCAATGTGCATGTCATCACTGACCACTTTTTTCATGACCGTTGGATTGAGAGGATTCCAGTCCTGAGGGTGATCGTGCGTGGCCCCGAAACCTGGCGACAGCATCCTGCCCTTGAGATCCAAGGACTTTGTATTAGGTCCAGCCAGCCGACGGATTTGGTCATTGCTTCCGACAGCTACGATTCTGCCATCCCGAATTGCGATTGCCTGAGCTACCGTGCCTAGATTTCCGTTGATTTCATCGTTGTCAACGGTGACTACTTTGCCATTGTAAAAAATCGTGTCAGGAGCTTGCTGAGCAATACTCCAGCTTGCACCCATGAGCATTACCAGTAAAACCATGCCTACTGTCCGCCGTTTAAGCATCACTTTCTCCTTTTGACTGATGATACGTTGCTGGCCTTGCGATGGTTGTGAGTATACCACTAATTGCGGCTCAAAATGTCAATCTGAAATATCACAGAATTAGGATCGTCAGTCGAGCACTCACTGGTTATATAACATTATTAATGATGACCTACTCGGGGCATTTTAATCTCCGGATTGCACACTAATAATTCGACCCTGTTAAGTGCAGTTAAACATGACCGCAAGCACTTGTCAGCCAAACGAGTTGAAACTTAATAATCGCTTCTTGACAGAGGCCCTTTTGAATGGGTAAATGAATGTTTCGCAGATGTCGCAGTAATGGTGGCATCTGTAAATTGAGGGAGCAGTCATGACAGAAAAAACCAAGCGGGATTATCTTGCTACCCCGATCGAGCACATCGACATTGCGCAACATAATGTAGTGCCGCTCGTCGAGGCCATGCGGAAAATGTCGTACAGCGCGAGGGATTTATCCCGGGCGGCGGAAATTCTAGACCGCATGATTCAAGACAAAGAATGCGGGATCATCCTGTGCCTTGCTGGTTCGCTGATCAACGCTGGATTAAAAAAAGTGTTTGTGGATATGATCCGTTGCCACATGGTGGATGCAGTCGTTAGCACGGGCGCAAATATCGTGGATCAGGATTTCCTGGAGGCTCTTGGATTCCGGCATTACATTGGGGAAGACCGGCTAAAATCGGGCACGGAAGATTCCGAACTCCTGAGGCTCGAAATTGACCGTATTTACGATACATTGATTGATGAAGAAGAGTTGCGAATTTGCGACGATACCATCCGGCAAATTGCGGACGCAATGCCGCCGCGTCCGTATTCCTCGCGCGAATTCATCGTGGAAATGGGGGCATACCTGGAACGGAACGGGTGCAAGACAACTGATTCCATTGTGCTGGAAGCCTACCGGCATCAGATTCCCATTTTTTGTCCGGCGTTCAGTGATTGTTCTGCCGGGTTCGGTCTGATCGCTCACCAGGCCGCCAAGGGGGATGGACCTAAGGTCTCCATCGACAGCGTCAAAGATTTTCTGGAGCTGACGCAATGGAGAATCCGCAACAACGAAACCGGGCTATTCATGATTGGTGGCGGCGTGCCGAAGAACTTTGCGCAAGATGTCGCTGTGGCCGCCGATATCTTAGGGCACGGGATGAAGATTCATAAGTATGCCGTGCAAATCACCGTCGCCGACGCCCGCGACGGAGCGCTTTCCGGCAGCACTCTTAAAGAAGCGCATAGCTGGGGCAAAGTGGACATTGCATTTGAGCAGATGGTGTACAGCGAAGCTACGATCGCTGTTCCTTTAATCGTTGGTTATGCCTATCATAAAGGCAACTGGAAGAATCGGGAAGCTCGGCAGTGGAATCAGATGCTGGATGCAGTTGCTGCAAAATAGAAACTGAGGCGTTTCTCATAGCAAATTAAAACGGCACAACACCATGAGCAAACATCCCAACAATCCGCGCCGTCCTGTGGCCTATCGCAATGATCGTTTTCTGGATAGCTCTGATGCCAGACCATTGAGGATATTATCTGAGTATTTGGAGCCATTGTCTCATTTCAGACGCGAAGGCGTGCGCGACACGATCGTGTTTTTCGGCTCTGCCCGGGCGGAGGAAGGGAACCGCTTGGGAAAATATTACAACGATGCCCAGACCCTGGCCACCCAGCTCACCGCATGGTCCGAGCAACTCCCGGCGGTGGGCAGACGGTTTGTTGTTTGCACCGGAGGCGGACCGGGCATCATGGAGGCGGCAAATCGGGGAGCGTTGGAGGCCAACGGCAAAACCATCGGATTGAATATCGGATTGACTCTTGAACAGTGGCCAAATCCGTATATTACGCCGGAGCTTTCTTTTGAATTCCATTATTTCTTCATGCGTAAATTCTGGTTTGCCTACCTTGCCAAAGCAATGGTCTTCTTCCCTGGCGGATTCGGCACCATGGACGAGCTAATGGAAGTTTTGACGCTGGTGCAGACAAAGAAGTTGAATAAAAAAATTATTATCGTGCTTTATGGCTCTAAGTTCTGGAACGATGTGATCGATTTTGAATCGCTGGTACGACATGAAACCATCAGCAGAGAAGACCTCGATCTTTTCCAGTTTGCCGATGATCCAGAGACTGCGTTCCGAATTCTCCAGGATGGTTTAACAAAGCATTATCTCCACCCGGAAATCAAACTTCCGGAACCGCCCAAGGCGGAGCCGGATATCTAGTTTTTCACCCCACATAATTCTGGTTGACCGAAACGCTTTCGCTGAGGCAGTATGCTACCAGCAAAACGATTGTTCATGGCGGGCGGCTCAATGCCGCTTGTTTGGCTTCCACCGCTAAGAGAGAAGGGCCAAACTCGATGAGATCAGGAATCCGAAAGAGCTGGCTGCATTTTCTAACCAAGGTCATGTGCCTGTGCCTGCTGCTCAGCAGTGCATCTCTGGCGCAGAATCCACAGAAGTCATCTAACAGTACAGAGAGCCGGAAAACCACCGGGAAAATTTCCGCGGAGGAGTTTTCAAGAATCGTCCATACTTTTTCTGAAGAGGACGGCTACTTCTTTTCTGACAATTTCATCTCCAACGAGACAGCCTATCCGTTCATTTTCGGGAAATTCGATGAATTAGGAATGAAGGGCGGCGCTTATATTGGAGTCGGGCCGGAACAGAATTTTTCCTACATCGCGCACATTCGTCCGCAGATCGCCTTCATCGTTGATATTCGCAAACAAGCGGTGATCCAGCACTTGATGTACAAAGCAATTTTTCAGTATGCCAAAAACCGAATGGAGTTCCTATCCTGGCTATTTTGCAAGCCAGTTACCGACAACAAAGTACCGGGGGAAAATGCCACTCTCGCTGATATTCTGGATTATTTCGTGGATGCGGCAACCACGCGAGAGGCTTTTGAACAGAACTTGATAACTATTCGGAAAACCATTGAAAAAGAATATCGCTTTCCCATGACGCCGGAAGACATTAAGTCGCTCGAATATGTTTATCAAGCATTTTGGATGGCTAATTTGAGGATTACTTTCCAGATGGGCTTTGCAGGATTTCCAACGAGCCGCTGGGGTCGGTTCCCAACTCTTTACAGTTTGCTGCTGGCGAAAGATGCTTCTGGAAGGGAAAGGAGTTTCCTTGCTACGGAGGAGGATTATCGCTTTCTTAGGAAGCTGCAACTAGAAAACCGCATCATCCCAATCAACGGAGATTTTGGAGGAAAGAAGGCTCTTGCAACAGTCGGCGGATACCTGCAGGAAAAAGGTTACACGGTGACGGCTTTCTACACTTCGAACGTTGAGCAGTATTTATATGCGGACGGAATCTTCAATAATTTTGTCGACAATATACGGAAGCTGCCGATCTCTCCCAACAGCATGTTTCTTCGCATGGCTCGCACGGGTTGGGAACCGCATCCCGCTTATATTCCCGGCCATCGCATGACGCCGCTCTTGCAGCGAATGAACATTTTCCTCAAGGACTATGACGCGAATCGCTTTCCCGATTATTGGAGTCTCATCACGACCGATTTTATTGGTCCCAACCTGCCGACCGAACCTTCGCAATAGTTGTAAATCAATTTACAGGATCGAGACGCCTGATTGATTGTTTCAGCTAGGCAGGCCGCCAGCGGAGAATGGGGCGGCGTGCAGCTTGAACTTCGTCCAGTCGACGGATACGCGTCGTGTGCGGCGCTTGCAACACAGTTTCCGGTTCCTGCTCCACTTCGCGCGCGATCGATTTCAAAGCATCAATCAGAAGGTCGAGTTCCTGCTTGCTCTCGCTTTCCGTTGGTTCAATCATTAGAGCGCCGGAGACGATGAGAGGGAAACTGACCGTATAGGGATGAAAGCCATAGTCAATCAGTCGTTTGGCGATGTCGCCCGTGCGCACGCCTTTCGCCGCTTGCTTGCGATCACTGAAGACGCACTCGTGCAAACTCGGCGCCGGGTAAGGCAGATCATAGGTTCCCTCAAGGTGCTTGCGAACATAGGCAGAATTCAACACGGCGTCTTCTGTCACCTGCTTCAACCCATCGGAGCCATTAGCCAGGGCATACGCCAAAGCGCGGATTAACATTCCGAAGTTTCCGTAAAATGCCCGCACGCGTCCGATGGACTTTAGCCGGTTGCTTTCCAAAATAAATGTTCCATCCGACTTCTGCACCAGGACAGGCACGGGCAGGAAGGGTTCTAAAATGTGCTTCACTGCTACTGGTCCAGCGCCTGGGCCTCCACCGCCATGCGGAGTTGAAAATGTTTTGTGCAAATTGAGGTGCAGTACATCGACTCCGAAATCGCCAGGCCTGCTGACTCCGAGCAAAGCGTTGAGATTCGCTCCGTCCATATAGAGCAGGCCGCCACGTGCATGCACGATGCGGGCAATCTCAACAATCTGATCCTCAAAAATGCCGAGTGTGTTGGGATTGGTGAGCATCAATGCAGCCACTTCCTCATTCATGGCGCGCTCAAGACAGGCCAGGTCCACGGTGCCTTTAGCGTTTGAAGGGATGTTTTGTGTTTGATAACCGGCGATAGAGGCCGATGCTGGATTGGTTCCGTGCGCCGAGTCGGGAACCAGCACCTTGCTGCGAGGATTGCCGCGAGACACATGATAGGCGCGAATTAGAAATAGTCCGGTCATCTCGCCATGCGCCCCGGCAGCGGGCTGCAACGTGATGGCATCCATGCCAACAACCTCCAGCAGGATGTCAGAAAGCAATTTCATGATCTTCAGGCATCCCTGCGAAAAAGCTTCCGGCTGGTAAGGATGCACATCCCCTAATCCCTCCAATCGAGCGACCACCTCATTGATCTTCGGGTTGTACTTCATAGTGCAGGAGCCGAGAAGATAGGCGCCTGTGTCCACTCCATAGTTCCACGTGGAGAGGCGCGTGAAATGGCGGACCACCTCAACTTCGCTGACTTCAGGGAAACCCTCAATCTCGTTGCGCAACAGAGACGCACCGAACGCATCGGAGGGATTAGCACTGGGCACATCCAGCGGAGGCAACTGGTAAGCGGATTTGCCCGGCGAGCTGCGTTCAAAGAGCAGCCCTTCCTCCTGAACTAAATGGCGTTTTGCTTTTTTGATATCACGATCAGACATGCCGATTGACTAGCCTTTCCCTTGCCCCGCGTGTGCTGAAACCGCTTCCGCCTGCTCCGCAGTGACTTGCACCAACGTGTCAATTTTCTTTCGAGTGGCAGTTTCCGTTACGCAGCAAAGCGTTGCGCCAGCTAATTCCGGATAATAACGCCCCAGGTCCAAGCCGCCGATGATCCCCGTATCGCGGAGACGTGACTGAGTCTCTTTCCCAGCGTCACTCTGGATGACAAATTCATTGAAGTATGGGCCGGTAAACCGCAGTGGAATGTCTGCTTCAACAAATTTGCGCGCGGCATAGCGGGCTTTTGAAAGATTGTGAATTGCCAGTTCGCGCAAGCCTTGCTTGCCATAAACGGAAAGAAAAATAGTCACCATCAACGCGCACAGCGATTGATTGGTGCAAATGTTCGAGGTCGCCTTTTCACGGCGGATATGTTGCTCGCGTGTGGAGAGAGTCAGGCAAAAACCACGGTCGCCATTGCGGTCCACGGTTTGTCCCACCAAGCGGCCGGGCATGGTGCGCAGAAATTTTTCGCGCGTGGCGAGGAACCCAACGTAAGGGCCGCCGAAGCTGGGCGGAACGCCGAACGATTGCGCTTCACCAGCCACGATATCGGCTTCCAAAGGTGGGCGGAGAATGCCCAGCGAGAGAGGTTCGGTGATCATCACGATGAGCAAGGCACCGGCGGCGTGAGCCTGTGCGGCAATGGCGGCGACGTCCTCTACGACGCCAAAAAAGTTAGGCGATTGGACCACGACCGCCGCCAATTTCCCATCGGCTCCTTCGGTTCTCTCGGTTCCAGCGATTCCCTCGGTTAATGCGGTTCCATCGGTTCTCCCGGTATCCTCAAAAGGAATTTCTTGCAATTTGGTGCCGATATGCTGGAGG
>MEKX01000153.1:0-1004 GCA_001767075.1 Acidobacteria bacterium RIFCSPLOWO2_12_FULL_54_10
TTTTGGGGTACGGTTTCCGGGGGCGTTGCCCCCGGCTATTCCTATTCATCCCCTCCGGGGATGTTGTTCCTTGGCGCTATACATCATCTGTGAAAATGGTATAGCCCACGGCGTAAGCCGTGGGAACTGAGTCTGGTATATAGAAAGCCCCGGCAGGGGCGATAGAATCCGTCAGAGTTTATCCAAGCGTCTCGGACGGGATACACCTTCCTAAAAACCGCTCTAATTGTCCCAAAGCAGTTTCAGCGCATTTTCTTTTGGATTGCCTTGCGGGTTTTTTGATCCGGCGCGTATTCTATCGCTTTCCCGTACGCTTCCGCCGCCCCGCTGCTGTTTCCGCGCGCTTTCTCTATATCGCCAACCTTTTCGTAGGCTAGCGCGTTCCGCGGTTGCCGTTGCAATGTCTCCTGCAATTGCTCCACTGCGCCATCGGCATCGCCGGTCTGCGCCAGCAAATCTGCCAGCGCGATTCGCGCCGCAACGTAGTCGGGTTTCGCCTCCAGAACAGTCCGGTATTCCTGCATGGCCTCCGCGCTGGCGCCTTGTGCGCTCAGTGTTTCTGCCAGCACCAGCCGGGATGCCACATAATCCGGTGATTTAGTGATATTTTCTCTCAGCAGCGCGATGGCCTCCGCCGCGCGGCCCGTTTCCTCCGCCAGCAGCAACGCCAAATTGTGCCGCGCCGCCAGCAACTCCGGATTTTTCCCCATTGCCAGCCGGTATTGCTGTTCTGCTTGCTCTTCCTTCCCGGCCGCAGCGTATAAAACCCCCAGTGCGTTGTGCGGCTCCGCCATGCCTGGGGTCAATTCGACGGCTTTCCGGTATGCTCTTTCCGCATCTCTCCTGCGATTCAACCGCTGATACACCAGCCCAAGGTTATAGGGCAAATACGAAAACTGCGGAGCCAGTTTGATCGCCGTCTCATAAGACTGTATGGCATTCCGATAGTCTCCGGCTTCCGTGTAGGCCAGCGCCAGGTTGTGCAGTGGATACGCCCAGTAGGG
>MEKX01000153.1:1011-19636 GCA_001767075.1 Acidobacteria bacterium RIFCSPLOWO2_12_FULL_54_10
CGCACCGCATCCCGGAACGCCAGAATCGCCATGGCATAATCGGACTGTTCCAAATAGGCGATGCCCAGCGCGTTGTAGGAGTATGCGCCATCCGGGTCCAATCGCACGGCGCGTTCCAGCCTGTCCGTCGCTTCCGCATACCTTTTGTCAAAGATCAGCGACCTGCCTTCGCAGAATAGTTCCCGTCCTCCCAGCAGCATCGATCCTGGAGTTAGTTCCTGAGCGCCCCGAAAATGCAGCGCTCCGGTTATAAAGTCCGCGCGTGTTTGGGGAACCTGGTCTCCTTCGAGATACCGCAACAGGACCTGCTGCCCCCTGTCCTCCAGCGCCACGCGCAAACGGTTTTCCATTTGCAGATATTCTTCTGGCGTCCGCCTCTGCTTCAATCTGCGCAAAGCCTCGAAAGCATTGTCCGGCTCATCGGGCAACAGTCGCCCTGCCGCCAGCGCATTCTCATATAACTCTTCGTCGCTGTCCTCTGACGTTGTCGTTGCATCCTGCGGCCCCGCGCCTTGCACGGCGCGAGTAATCGCCGTTTCGCTTGCCGGCGTCAGCATTTCCGCCATCAGGATGCCTTCGTCCGCCACGCGGGCCAGCTGCGGGTCGCCCGCAAAGTTCACTCTTTCGACAGGGTGTTGCTGATTTCGCGTCGCATCCCGCACCTCGTCGCGGACGTATTCGATCACTTCGTTCACGGACACAATCCCGTCCTTATTTGCCGTGTCATGCAAATCAGCGTCTCCGTTTAGTCCTCGCAGCAGGAAATAGGTGAACGCTCCGTGCCCGCCTCCGAAGCGCGCTCCTTCCAACGAGAATTCTTTCGGGCGGCTCGCCAGGAATCCGAACAGCTCTCCCTCCTCCTCGAACAGCGCCTCGACATTCCGGTTCACCGCATTATTCTTGATCGTCCCGATAATTCCGGCCCGGCAAACGTCGATATAAATCATCACCCGTCCGACTTTGCTCAACTGTTCCCGCATCAGATTTTGAATGTCCGCCATCGGCAGCCCGGTGCTGGCCAGGTCTTGCGGATCGCTGTCATGGGTGACGATGAAGGCTCCGGGTCCGTCCGCCGTTTCCGCCACCGTTCCATGCGCGGCGATAAACACGATCACCGTATCGTTCTTGCCTGCGCGGGCTTTCAGGAAGCTTTCAATGCCCGTGCGGATCGCTGCTGTCGTCGCCTGTTCATTGGTGAGCAACGTGATGTTTTGCGGCGGGATGCTTCCCCCGCGCGGGCTTTTCAGGTGTTGGTCAAAAGTCTGGGCGTCGGCATGGGCGAATTGCAATTGCTGGTCATCGGAAAGTTTTTGATATTTCGATATGCCGACCAGCAAGGCGTAGGTTTGCCCGGGTCCTTCTGCTTGCGCTGGCGGTTCGTCGGGCGCAGCTTCGTGCACCAATTGCCGAACCCATTCCTTGCCTTGCCACGCTTCGGTCGCTTGTTCAAACTCCATTGCCGCGTCGGTGAGTAAATTGTACTTTTGCAATACCGTCGCCCGCGCCAGCCGCGTTGCCGGGTCCTGAGAATTGATGGCCAGCGCCTGATCGATCGGCCCCAGCTCCTCGCGCAGCGCCCGTCGCTGGTCCTCGGGCAGGGAATTCACCCGCGTCTCGAACGATCCCTCCTCGGTTGCGGAAGGCGCTAGCGCGCGCGTTAACGTGTCCCCGAAATGATACTGGCTCGCCGACGGACTCCGTTCCAACTGCGGTAGCAGGCAATATTTTACTTTGGTTTGGTTCTGAAATGTTCCTTGCAGCACGCGCAGTTGCGCGCTCTCCAGCACCACCCTGCCGCCTGTTGCCAGCGTTTGCGACGAATTGTCCGGGCAGAATAAAAAGAATACGCTGCCTTCGTCGCTTTGCAGGGAATCACCGGTAAATAGCATATCCCCGGCTTGCGCTTTCAGCGGCAGCTCATTGCCAGCCCGCAGCACCCGCGCGCCTTGCGCAGACAGCACGATACCTACCGGCTGTTCTTTTTGCTGTGCGTTCAGCGAAAGTACACCGGCCAGCGCCGCGATGATGACTTGCAGCCACATACGGCTTTATTCTACCTCAAACTCCCACAATTCTTTGCCAGTACTGAAGCCCTATCAAGCTCGATTCTCGCTTATGATTCCGCAATCCGCATTCTGTGCTTTGATTTTTTCCGCAGCATGACTAAACTACCCTTGCGTATGTGTATTTCCACTTCATTCAGAATTTTCATCTTATCGTGCATTTTCGGGGTTTCCTTTGCCCAGGCGCAGAGCACCCAGGGATTAATTTCCGGCCAGGTGATTGATCTGGAAACCGGCGCACCCATCGCCGCCGCTGATGTCGTCTACCAAAATCTTGCCGCGGATTCTTCCTCCTCGGTTCGCGCCGGCCCGCTCGGATTTTATATTCTTCCCTTGCTTTCTCCTGGTACTTACCGCATCCGAGTCACCGCATCCGGTTACCAAGCCCAGGAATTGCAAGAACTGGAACTTGCCGTCGCCGCATTTCTCGACATCAATTTCCGCCTGCGTCCTTTGGGCGATGTCTGGGAGCAAGGGCAATTCCGCAGCGTTTTCCTGCCGGGCACAAGAACGATCCTCACCTTTTTCGGTCCCGACGTGGACACGTCTCATTCCAGTTGGCTGGAATCCAATCGCATCGCGGGCGGCGGCCTGGAGTCCTCGGTTTCTCAAGTCATTGATGCTGCCCAGGTCCGGGAGTTGCCTCTGGCAGGCCGCGATGTTTACACCTTGCTGGTCACTCAGCCGGGCGTGACCGCCGATTCCGCCACGGCCAGAGGTTTAGGGCTTGCCATCAACGGCCAGCGTCCTTCCGCCTCCAACTTCCTGCTCGACGGTTTGGAGAATAACAATTATCTCGTTACCGGCCCGCTCATGGCCGTGGCTCCCGAGGCCATTCAGGAGTATCGCGTTTCCACCAGCAATTTCACCGCCGAGTACGGCCGCACTTCCGGCTTCCTCGCCAACGCCGTCACGCGCTCCGGCGGCAGCCAGTTGCATGGTCTCGGATATTTTTATTGGAAGAACGAGGATCTCAACGCCAATGATTTTCAGCGCAACTCGGAAAATATTCCGCGCTCGCCGTTCAAGGAATCGCAGCTTGGTTTTTCTCTCGGCGGTCCGTTACGCTCCGGGGTAACTTTTTGGTCAGCGGCATTCGAGTCTCTGCGCAGCCGGGGTCGCGGCGATTCGGAAAAGATTATTCTTCCTACCACTCGCTTTATTTCGGCCCTCACGCAACCCGGAAGTCTCTCCCGCCGATTGCTGGAAACCTATCCCACGCCACTGACCACCGAGGAAAACCGTCTGACGGCGGAGACCACGGTTTCTCCCACCGTCTCCGTAAATCGCTTGCTGGCCGTGCCTCGCCTGGATATTCAGCCCCCGGGCAGCAGGCATCAATGGATGGCCCGGCTGGTCATCGCCCGTCTGGAACGCCCGGATTTTGTCTGGAGCCCGTACAAAGACTTCATTGTGCCGCTCGAGCAGAACACGCTGGGGCTGGCCCTGCGCGCCGTCTCCCAGCTCACTCCAAGCCTCATCAATGAAGCGAGAATCGGCTGGAGTTCCGACGACCTGCATTGGGACCGCCCTCACCCGGACGTCCCCGCGCTTTCTTCCGGCGACGGCGTTTTGCTGCCCGGCAGCTCTCTGTTTTACGAGTACCGCAATCGCGGCAAAAATTTGGAGTTGGTGGAAAACCTGCTGTGGGCTCAGGGACGCCACATCTGGAAAGCCGGTGCTGGCGTGCTGTTCCGCAATCTCGATGGTCATCTCACCGCCGGACGCGATCCCTTGTTCACGTTCCGCGATAGTATCGACTTCGCTCTCGACCGCCCCAATCTGTTGGCCGCTTCCATCTCGCGGGAAAAATTCCCATCTCTGTTTACGCCCGATTACGACCGCGAGTATCGCAACCGTCAGTTTTATTTCTTCGTTCAGGACAGCATCAAGCTGGCTTCCAGAATCGGACTAAACCTCGGATTGCGCTACGAAAGTTTCGGCGCTCCTTCAAATACCAGTGCGGTGAAAGATGGCCTCGTGAACCTCGGCAGCGGCGACAGCCTTGCCGCGCGCCTCGCCGCTTCCCGCATGGTTTTCCCAAGCGGTGACGATCAAACGCTCTACGACGCCGACCGCAACAACTGGGCCGCCCGCTTCGGAATGTCCGTGAAATTATCCGAGTCCGGCAGCGCCATCTTGCGCGCTGGTTATGGAATTTTCTACGACCGCCCGTTTGACAACCTGTGGCAGAACCTGCGCAGCAATAACATCCTTCTTTCCAAGTTTTCCATCCAGGCCAGCCGCACCGACTATTTGCAGCCGGTTGCCAATCTCCTGCCCGCTTTTCAGGGCAGGACGTTCGCCCAGGACTTTCCTAATGTCACCATGTACCAATCGGACGTTCGCGACGCTTACGTCCATAGCTATTTTTTAGGCCTGCAGCATCAGTTGACCGACTCGCTTCTGCTGGAAATGAGTACGCTGGGTTCCATCGGCAAAAAGCTGCTTACCTCCGATTTCGTCAACCGTCCCTTCAGTACCCAGATCACTGCGACTTCCTTTGCCTCCAATCCGTTCGGTCGTTTTACGGGCATTCTGCCGGATGTTTCCTACCGGGGCAATCAAGGCATCTCCGACTACCGCGCGCTGACCTTCGCGGCTCGTTACCGCAATCCGCGCGGCCAATTCCATCTCTCCTATACTTGGGGTCACTCGATCGACAATCAAAGCGATCCCTTGGCGGGTGATTTCTTCGATCTCAGTTTCACGCGCATCAGCGCGGGCAGCGGCTCCGCCACCAGAGCTTCCTTTACCCGCCAGTTCGACAGCCGCTCCGACCGCGCCAGTTCCGATTTCGACCAGCGCCACAATCTGGTTTTTTACTCCCTGTGGCAGCTCCCGTCGCTGTTCTCTGAAACGCGCGCCGGGGTCCTCTTCCGTAATTGGAGCGTCTCGCAACTGGCGGCTTTTCGCTCCGGCTTCCCTTACTCCGTCCTGGTGCCCACCCGCGTTGCCTTCAACCAGCCTTATCTCGTCAACAACCGCGCCGACCTGCTCAATCCCTCTGCCGCCGCTCCTGCAAGATCGCCCGTCGCCGGAGGCGAACTACTCCTGGATCGCACTGCCTTCCGCGAACCCACCGTCGGCGCCGTCGGCAACCTGGGCCGCAACTCGTTTCGTGGTCCCGGCATTTACAATATCGACCTTTCTCTCAGCCGCTCGTTCGCTCTTTCCTCGCTGCCTCTGCTGCGACGGCTCGGCGAGGCCTGCTCGCTCACTATCCGCCTGGACGCCTTCAACGTCCTCAACCACGCCAACCTGAATAACCCGGATTCCTTGCTGACTTCGCAAACCTTCGGCGTGGCCAGCTACGGCCGCCTCGGACGCAGCTCCGGCTTCCCGGCCTCCGCGCCGTTCGTTGAAACCGCCCGCCAGTTGCAACTGATGTTGCGCCTTGGGTTCTAGACCGTTTTCAGAATTGGTGTCGAGCGAATCAGAGCCGCGCGCGTAAGCAAGCGGGCAGGTCTGGTAGCCACGGCACGCACTTTGTGCCGTGGGCTTTTCTCTTGTTGTTGTCATCCCGAGTGAGCGCAGCGACGAGGGATCTGCTTTTCGGTTTTACTCATGTACTTCATCCGAGCCTGTGCGAGTACCTCCTGTTTTTCGTCAGGGCACGGATTCATCCGTGCCGAAAAAATGCTCCAAAGATTTCTTCCTCACTGCCGTAGGCTTGTCCTGAGCAACGTCGAAGGGCCGGAACGCAGCGACTAGCGGAGTGAAGCTTCCATTCCCAGTAACACGAATTGCGTTTTTTAGTCGCTTTGCTTTCCTGGGACCACACCAGCCGCAGCCCCAAGTCTTGCAATAGACACGAACAACACGATGCTTCCGCAATCAATTGTTGTTAAGGTTTGTCTATCTCAAACAAACAAAAAGGCTTATTCTTATTATACCTAACTTCATTACTGCAAAGGCTATTTCTTCCGGCAAAATATTGAAGATTATAGGATGAAATTGCACATTACCCGTGCTTGTGTCAAAAAGTTGCGCACCATACTAAGCGCCAGCCGATTCCCAATATGGTACAAACGTCATGTTCCTATTTGAGGATACTTGGGCTATTGATTTGATTTATCAAAAGTTGTAAATTTCCAATTGGTTCTCAATTGGGAAGAATCATGCAAAGAATCCTAGGTTGCGGGGCATGAGAATCCTAAATACTGTTTATTGATTCTGCTTCGTATAGGAAGCGGATGCGGGTATGATGTAAAGAGAGATAAGGGCAAGTATGCGACTAATGAGACTCATCCGATTAGCAATCGCTTTGTCATTCTTGCTCCCATGCTTGCGGGCGCAGGCGCAAACGCCCGTTATGAATCCCTACGGCGTGGTGAATGCGGCAAATAGCGGGGATTCCTCCAGCGCTCTGATAGCAGTCCGAGGTTCTATCGTCTCAATTTACGGAAACAACTTTTCGAGTATCACGGTTTCGGCTGATCGTTTGCCTCTCCCCTCACAGCTGCCGGGCACAGCAACACAGGTGCTGTTTGGCGGCATCGCGGCTCCTCTGTTTTATGTCTCTCCGACCCAGATCAACGCGCAGGTTCCCTTCGAGCTTCCGGATGGCGTTTCAGCGGATGTGGTAGTGCGGAACGAGTATGGGGACAGCACTCCTGTGGAGGTGGCCCTACTGCCCCAGGACCCAGCGATTTTCTTCGTTTCTAAGCAGGGATTGCCGGTTAACGCCTCGAATCTCATCTTTCCGGGAGACGCCATTATAATTTGGGCTACGGGACTGGGATCGGTGACACCTTCGGTGCCTTCTGGGCAACCGGGTCCAGCCTTCCCGCTGGTCTCGGTAAACAGAACACCTCTGGTGAACGTGGGAGGCCGGGTTGCCAGAGTGGATTTCGCCGGGTTGGCTCCTGGCTACGTGGGCGTCTACCAAATTAATGCGGTGGTTCCGGAAGACTTGTGGAGACCGACCTTTGATGTCTCGTTCCTCGCGCCCTTGCTCCGTGCGCCGATCGTAGGACCAGCAACGGACAGGGTAGACGGTGCGTCTGGACCAGTCGGACCGGTTGGACCTGCAGGAGTAGATGGCGCAGTGGGTCCAGTTGGACCGCTCGGGCCAGCGGGAGCGGTCGGACCAGTCGGACCGGTTGGACCTGCAGGAGTAGATGGCGCAGTGGGTCCAGTTGGACCGCTCGGACCAATCGGACCGGCAGGACCCCAAGGGGCTCCTGGCCCCGGTACTTTTACCCGGACCACAGCAAACGTAAGCTCCACGGATAATGTCAATTTTGCTGATGTCACCGGTCTGGTGTTCGCGGTTGCGGCGAATACCAGTTATTCATTTTTTTGTGAGATGTCCTACACCACAGTGGCAACCACGACGGCCTTACAGCTTTCCATCAATGGCCCAGTTTCGCCAACGGCCATGCGCTATTCCGTCCTCACATCCACCACTGCAACGGCAATGCACTCGGCATCTCAGACGGCTTACGACACGGTTACAAATCCGGCAACCGGAGGCGGTGCTACGGCGCGGCCGGTCAGAATCTCCGGAACTCTTGAAAACGGGTCAAGCACCGGAACCATGGCTATCCGGTTAAGAACCGAGATTGCATCTTCCGCCGCCACGGTGCTGCGCGGCTCGTTTTGCACGTTCGTTACATATTAAGGCCTATTTTCTTTACGTTATGCAGAATCCTGAGGAACAAGCCAAGCTGCTCAAAATCGTGCTTTCGAACTGCGCATTAGACGACGGAAATCTTTATCCTACCTACAGAAAGCCCTTTGGCCTCATCTTGAAAGCAGCCGAAACAAAGGAATGGTGGGCCTGGGGAAACTTGCACTCCCCGTTTTTCCTACCAATCATAACTTGAGGAGTTCGGTCCTTGTACACCGTGTTCAGACTGCCGCGCCGTATCGCCTCGACCTCCTGCTCCAATTCCGCACCCAAGACCTGCAACTCGCACCCGCCGCCACTGAGGCCGTCCTCAAAGGCGAAACCTTCTCCGGCCAACTGATCCGCGGCTCCGACTCCCTCCGCCTCGTGCCCTGACGCTCACCGTACCCCAATCGTCACCGGATTGCTCTGCATGCCACCGACGATGACTTGCACCGCAATGTCATTCCCCGTGCGCGCATTTTGCGGAATCCTCACGTTGATCTGATTCAACCCGGCGCAGCATCCCGCCAGCCCCGCAAACTCCGGCTCAACTTCAATGCCGTCAATTTTCACGGTCACTGGCGCAACTGCGCGATGCGGCCCCGCGCCGGAGTTGCCCGGAATCACGCCCGTCGCCAGCGGCGGCGTCACCGCTCCCAGGCCAGTGGCGAAAATAATGACAATCTCATTTCGCTGGGCTGGCTGCGACGGGCTGACGAGCGTGCCCGTGGCGTGAATAATCGCCCCCTGCCCCTGCCCATCCGAGCTCATGGAGAAGATGCCCGGCGCGATCGAACTCACAAAAACTGTCTCCAGCGCGCTCGTCTGCCCTCCTGCAGACACTTCGATGATCGCAGTAGTCCCTGCCAGGTTCGCGGGCATTTGCACTCCAAGCTGTAGCGGAACAGCATAAAATATCGGCACCGGCGTCCCGTTGATTTTCACCTGCGTTCCCGCCATCGTTGTGCTCAGCTTGCCGTCGCTTTCGAGCGTCGGATTGCATCCCTCAAAGGCAAGGCACGTCCTCCCATCCGTCAGATTCGTTCCGAAGACGGCTGCGATGGAACCAGGCGCCACGCTGGTGCCCGCCGAGATATAGCTGGCATTGTTGATCACCCCTCCGGCCCCCACCGACGGCACACCCACCTTCAGCGTGACAGGAATATCTCGCGGGCTGTTGAGTGCATTCACGCCCGCCGCTGCCGTGATCCTCACCGTTCCGTTATAAGTTCCTTTCGGCAAGCTGGCGGCATTCGCGCTAATCGTGATCGCGGTCGGCGCGTTGCCGATCGTTGGGCTGACCGAAAGCCAGCTCCCGCCTGATGTCGTCGTCGCCGTCGCGCTCCAGCCCAATGTTCCATTTCCCGCGTTGCTCAATTGCACTGTCTGCGCCTCAGGATCGCTTCCAGCCTGTGTGAAAAGATTCACCTTGTCAGGATTCGGAGAAATAAACGCGCCATTGCTCACCGTCATCAGCACCTGCACCAACCGCGTAAGCCCCGCCGTGTCGGATACCGCAATCGTTCCCAGGAAAGTCCCCGGCGTCATCCCGGACCCATTGGCCGTGACCGTCAGTACCCTCGGCGTGATGCTCTTGCTCGGAGTTACTGCCAACCAGTTTTTGCTCGCGTCCGGTGTAATCGCTGTGTTGAATTCCAGTTCCCCTGCGTGGATGCCCAGGGCGAATACATTTATGCTTTGTGGTGCTGCCGGTCCGTTCACCGGCGCAGTGAATTGCAGCACATTATTGTTCAGCGTGATCTGCCGGTCGCCAAATACCGTAACGCCCACCGGAACCACCAGCGGGCTGTTCGCTGCACCTGTTGCCGTGACCCTTACGCTCCCGCTGTAATATCCTGGCGCCAAACCTTCCGCAATCACCGTCACTGTCAGCGTAGCTGGCGTTGTGCCGCTCAGCGGGCTGACGGAAAGCCAATTGATCCCCGCTGGCGTTACGACCGACGCAGATGCCGTAAAGTTCAAATTCGCACCCGTGCTCGACAGTGCAAACTGCTGGCTGCTCGTCGGTGTCCCAAACAATATCTGGAATGCCAATTCGTTCGGACTCGCCGTTAACGATGGCGCCTGCCCCCACGCAGACGGCCACGCTGCAATGGCAACGGCTATAACGACGCAAGCCATCCGCAGCCTCATCGCAACCGGTTGTTTCTTTGCTTTGGTGGTCAACGACAACAACTTGGCCCTTCCTCTCGTGCTCCGCACACGCGAACTATTTCCCTGTTCTAATGCTTCCATTCAATTGATACTTTCCTCCGTCTCAAAACGCAAGTCCGTTTTTATCGCTCCATCCCCGCTGGGCTTCCTCTCGCCATCCTCACCCTTCAGAAAAACCATCCGGTCGGCCAGAAAATAATTCAGCACAGCACACAATATCACCGAGCATACGTTTGCCAACAGCGGCCTGACCCCTAGCTCTCCCGTGAGCGCCAGCATGATAATCAGATTTCCCGCCATCGAAACCAGACCATTAGCGATATGAAATCGTATCAAGGAACTCCAAAAACTGCCGCCATTTTCTTTTCTGTCCCTCCATGTCCATCTTCGGTGCCAGAAAAAATTATGGAGTATCGCGGCTTCCACCGCCAGCGCTGTAGCAGCCAGGTAGTGCAGGCTCATCACGTGTACGAGCAAACCCAGAGCGCCCAGTTGCACCAGGAAGCCGAGCAGTCCCACTGTATAGAACTTTATCATCCTCATCAGATTCTCTCTTCCCTGTATAGCGTTCGCGTATTCCGCAGGACAGAAATGATTACTACGACCATCATCGCCGCTGCCCCAATGCCTCCCGCAAGGTCAAAAAACTTAAATGTCTGTCCGAAAACATGAGTCGTCGGATAGAGCAATGCAGCCGCGTTGCCCACGGCCAGCAGAATTCGCAGTTCCGTCGGGCTGAATTTCCAAAACGAAAGCCGGAAAGTCCCAATCGTATACGTCGCCAGGTAGGAATCAATCGACAGCAGATAAAAACTCACCAGTATACCCATCGCCGGCCACGCGCTCATCTGCCCGGAGATCGCCAGCCCCCCGATCAGGAACAGGGCGCTGATGGAATCCACGATGTGATCCACATAGAATCCGTAGCGCGGCCTTTGTTGATTGCGGTATCTCGCCAGCGTGCCGTCCAGGCTGTCGCCAAACCAGTTCACCGCCAGCCACACGTTCACCGCCAGCAGCAGCCACGGCCACCGCGCTGACAGTGCGTAACTCGTCCCAGCCAGCAGCATGGCCGCCAGGCCGAGCAGTGTCAGGTGGTCGGAGTTCACCCGCTCGGGCATGCGCTGCGCCAGCCACAGCAGGCAGCGCTTTTCGACGCCTGCCAGCAGGCTCTCTTGTTGTCGTTTCGCAATCCGGAATTCCGTTCGTGATGGAGCAATGGTTTGCGTGCTCATGGTCGTTCCTCCTTGTGGTTTTCCATTTCGTAATCAAAATAATCAATCTCCAGCGTCGATCTCCCGATCAGCGCCACATCGGTCTCGCTGCGATGCCGCACCGGCAGCCAGTAATCTCCGAACTTGGCAAATTCATGGATGAAATGCGTCTTGCGGACAAACACAGACGGCTTCACTGCCGGCTCGCCTTCAATGCGCCGCACTCCAAAATCCTTGTCGTCCACCCAAATCGTCCCGCGCAGCAGGTAGCGGTTCTCCGTTCGCGGTTCCACGGCGAAGACGTAGGCATGCTCTTGCGTGTCGTAACGGCTAAACGTGAACTTGTAATTGTGGCGGTTCATCGAAACTTCTTCGCGCGCTTTCCCGCACGCATTCTCCTGTTCCGCCTCCATCAGCTTTGTAAACACGCGCTTCTCCACCTGTTTGGAGCCGCCGCGCTCCAGGACCTGAAATTGCTTTCCCTCACGCGCGGTGTATTGTTCCTTTACCACCAGGTAATTCCGGTCTCCGACCGCGCCGCTCGCCACCGCATACCGCCGCCGCGCCTCGTAATTCCCGAGCGTCTCCATCTGCCGCACCAACTGCTGCTCCATGCGCGTGATGACCTGCTCGGGAGCCAGCATTGAAGAACCCTGCACGGACGGTCCCAGAGTCAAACTATTCAGGAGCAGCATTGCTCCATAGATAAACCACTTATCTCGTCCGGCGGTTGCCGTTGCCAGATGTCGAGCGATCTGTCGAAAGATTTTCATTGCATTGTCACCTCCATCAGTTATTGCACCCCGGTTATGGTGCGGTCTGATCCTTCCGCCGTTCAGCGCGGTAGATCGTGGGATGGCCCGCAGGCATTGCCGCGCCAATACCGGCTCCAATGCCGCCGATCCATAAGGGCACCGCAACAAACGCAGCAGCCAATGCTTCGCCTTGTGACACATCCAGCCCGCCGCTTGCATACATTGCACCGCCAAGACCCACCCCCACACCCGCTCCCACCATCAGGCCCCTCAATGCATTTTGTCCGCGACTGCGTCCACGCTCCTTTGAACTGACGCGAAACACATCCCCGCGCTGGATCGTCACCGCATCCTGGTCCGACTGGATGGTAATGTCTTCGTCCGACACGCTGACGAAGGTTCCGTTCTGTGATTTAAGTTTCTGGTCTACCACCTGAATCTTTTCTCCCTCGCGTAATGTTTTCAGGTTGTCCCAGGACTGCTCCGGTGTCTGTGCTCCAGCAAAGCTCGCCAGCATCAAAACGCTCAGTGTGCTTAGTAGTAAACGACGCATGTTATTCCTCCTTTTAATTAAAGACAAAGTCGAATTGCCAATGCTCCCATCCCCGAGCTACGGTGCGCTTTGGTCCTTCCGCCGTTCAGCGCGGTAGATCGTGGGATGGCCCGCAGGCATTGCCGCGCCAATACCGGCTCCAATGCCGCCGAGAGTCGGCACCATATAAGCCGCGACTTCTCTTCTGTTGTGGCTTTCCGCCTCCGATGCTCCCATTGCAGCACCTGCACCTGCTCCTACCACCAAACCGATCAGCGTGTTGCGTAGGCGTTTGTGATGTTCGCGTGAACTGACTCGCAACACATCCCCGCGCTGGATCGTCACCGTATCCTGGTCCGCTTGGAAGGAAATCTCTTGGTCCGTGGCGCTAACGAAGGTTCCGTTCTGTGATTTGAGTTTCTGGTCCACCACCTGTATTTTTTCTCCCTCGCGCAAAGTTTTCAGGTTGTCCCAGGACTGCTCCGTTGTCTGTGCTCCAGCAGCAGTCGCCAATAGCAAAACGCTCAGTGTGATTTGCATTAATCGACGCATGTTATCCCTCCTGTGAATTGAAGATAAATTGGCTACATTGTGATCCATAGTTCTTGAATTCGTAAACATTTCTCACTCCCATCCGCTCTTCTCTCGCTTACCCGCGTTCCTTCAAAATTCCGCGATCACGCCGACCCGGTACTCCGGGTAGTGCGCTGTTCCGTTTTTGAATGACAGATTGTCCCGAGCCTCCACGCGCACCCCGAACCCATGCCCTAACCAATAATTCGCGCCTCCGCCGAACGTGACCATGTGGTCGCTGATGTTCCAGCCCTTCGGCGAAACGAACGAGTAACCGCCGTTGATAAAAGGTTCTAGCCGCGACAGACTCCCTGTGAGCGGCAGATTATAGGAACCGAAGAGAGCGACGTTCGTTTGTGCTTCACATTTTTCGCAGGAGAGTTTCCCCCGGCCTCCGAAATCCATACCCACTCCAAAGCCGTTGTTCAAAAGAAGCTCCCCTCCGCCCACCACGGCGTTGTGCTTGTTCGTAAAACCGGGAATTCCCTTCGTGCCGTTTCCGTACATCAAATACGCCCGGATCGGTGACCGATCCGCCGCTTGTTCCTGCGCCTTTGCGATTGTCGTCAGTGCCATTACCATCGCGATCATCAATACTGTGCGTTTCATAACTCCTCCTTTTGACTTCAGAATGGGTAGTTTCTAGTTGCAGCCGACATCTTGGGCTGTTGCTTCGATAACCAGACAGCGACCTTGTCAGCGGTCTGATCTGCCTGCGTTTTTACCTGTATTTGAGGCTGTAATGGTTCTATTGATTTCGGCGTCTCACTGGTAACTTCGCTTATCACATTTTGCCGATTAGGATTGCGGTAGAGCATTATTTCTTCGGATGAATCAGAGTCCAGCGCACCGGCTATCACTCCAATCACTGGGCTGGCTATTAACACGACGGCTGCGGCTGCACCAGCTTCACTGGAATTAATCTCCTCCACCATTAAACCGCCCATAACGGTTCCCATGCCCAAGCCCTTGAGGGCATTCATCAATCGTTTGCTCTTTCGAGAAGTGACTTTGTACACCTTCACTCGGGGAACCTTTATTTGCTGATTCTTCTTTCCGCCCACCTTCACAAAAATCCCTTCTGACGACACGCCTGCGAATTTTCCGTCCACGATGCCATCTCTATATATGGCTACTCTGATGCTTTGTCCCGCTCGCAGCTCTTTCGTCAGGTTGCTCCAGTCCTCTTGCACAATTCCCTCGCTAGTCTGCTGTTGTGTCTGCGCTCTTGCCATTCCCGAACATGCCATCACCACTGCGATCATCATCATTGCCGTGCTTTTCATAATTCCTCCTTTTTTATTGAACCGGAATGCGGGCCTTGCCACATCCCGGTCCCAGTTGTTTATTGCCATCCGCAGCACTCGCATTTCCAAGGCTGCAGCCACGAGCGTTTCTTGAGCAGCGTTTTGCACCACGGACACATTCTGGTAATCATGGTCTTGCCTCCTTTGCATTTTTATTTGCCTGGAGGCCGTGCTGCTGGCATTGCCTCCAGGCATGATTGGTTCAGGGTTGTTCTGAGCGCTCATCGCCCCACGATTCCAACCTTGAACAAGATCAAATGAGCCGTGGGATTGCAGCAATCGTCCCCTCCCGGCCACACGTGATCGCGCATCTCCAGCCGTAGCGCGGCCTTCTGTGTCATCCAGAAGTCCACGCCCCCGCCGAAGTTGAACAGGTTCGCTGTGCCTTCGCGGAACGCTAGGGAATGTCCCGCCGTCACGAACGGAACCACCTTCTGTTCCTCTCGGCCCGTGAAGAAGTGATAACTGCCGTTCGTCGAGAGCAGCCCGAAGCCTTCCCCGAAGCTCTCCTTCGGGAACAGATACCCAACGTCGGCACCGGCTCCGAAGCCCTTGTAGAGGAGCCCCTGGCCCCCGCCGCCCAGAAACTGGATGCGGGCGCCCTCCCCTTCGGCCCTCGCTGTCCCGATGCCGTAGTTCAAATGAACCATGGCTTTCGGGGGTTGATATTCCTGCGCCTGGCCCGTAGCCGGAATCAGCGCAGCCAGCAATGCAAAACCTAACAATCGTTTCATTGGTTACCTCCTTGATTTTGGAATTTGCGCCGCTCCCTGCCGCGTCGGCCTTCTGGACATCGTTTCTGTTTTCCATTTCCTTTTGCCTCCCCTCGCAGTTCGCGGTACGGCGCCATATTGCTCCGCTTCGGGAACGCGCTCAATGCACCCGAGGTAAGCCCTGGCTAAATCCTCAATGAATTGTTTGTGGATAAATAACTACTTTATATTGTTATGGATACGGGCAGGCTCTGCGTTCTGAACTGTTTATGAACTGTGGCTGAAATCTATCCGTACGCGGAATTCTCGCGTCATAAACGATGCTGATTCATCGATAGGTGACACCCTGCCAAAGTGCTATAATTCACCCCGAACGAGTCTCCGCAGAGAAACGGCAGATCGTTATGGCAGAACAAGATGAATCGTTGAAACTACGCTTTGCGTCCTTCGAGCTGGACCTGCGCGTCCGCGAGCTTCGCCAGGACGGCCGTCTCATCAAGCTTCAGGACCAACCCGCCAAGCTGCTGGCCCTGCTCGCTGCCCGTCCTGGAGAGTTGGTGACCCGCGAAGAAATTGAAAAGTCATTGTGGTCCGACGACGAATTCGTCGAATTCGAGCACAGCATCAACACCGCCGTGAAGAAAATTCGCGAGGCTTTGGGGGATGATCCGGAAAAACCGCGCTTCGTTGAGACACTGCCGCGCAAGGGATACAGGTTTATTGCGCCGGTCGAAAGGCTGAACAGCCACCCGCACTTGCAGCCGGTCGCATCTTCGCCCGACCCTCCGAGCCAACCAGTTCCTTCAGCGGAAAACAACAACCCCCTGCCATATGCAGAAATAGTTATTCCGCCTCGCGAATTGGAATCTACTTCTGCGCACCACCACACCATCATTCCCCGCGCAACAGCCCGATTCTTTTTCCTGCTGATCCAGATCGGCTATCTCGTCTTGTATATTTCTGCCTTGTATTATTCCGACGACATGGAGCGGGCTTTCGACCGCATTTTGATGATTCCCAGCGGCATTTTCATGCCGGTCGCTATCGTCGCCGCCATGTGCGGCATCGCGTTGCGCTTCTATCTGCTTTCCTCGGTGGCGCTCGATCATCCGGCGGCGGGCTATAATTTCCGCAAATTGTTTATTCCTCTGTTTCTGCTCGATCTCTTCTGGGCTTTGTCGCCGCTGTTGCTCGCTCGATTGATGGGTATTGGCTTGGCGCTTGGCTGTGTTGCCGCGCTGGCTTATTTGCCTTTTTCTCAGCGCACGCTGGTTTTGAACATTTATCCTGCAACCCTGGCAAAGGCCTGATCGTTACCGGGTATCCGCCATGTCAATGAGATTCGCCTTCCGCCTCTTTTTCCTCTCCACATTGTTCTTGCTCGCTTCCCATGCACATGCCTCTTCGTTGCAGACCAAGACCGTTTCCGCATGGGAGCATTACATCCGGCTTACGGAAGAAAGAATCAATTCCGAGCTGAATCAGAAAGGGAAATACCTGGCCTCCGATTTTCTTGGCTCCGCTGACTCCCACCAGATCCGCAATCTTCTGCGCAGTGGGCAGATTCATATTCAGAGGATGAAAACTTCCGACGGCAACGGTGGCAGCATGGAAGTCGATGACGGCATGATTCACCACTGGCTCGGGGGCATTTTTGTCCCGAATGTGAAGTTGGATGAGTTATTGCGCTGGTTGCAGAACTACGATCAGCACCATCTTTATTTCCGGGAGGTGGAGGCCTCCCGCCTGCTTTCTAAAAATGGCCCTGAGTTCCGCATTTTTTTCCGCCTCCACCGCAAAAAAATCATTGACGTGCGCTACAACACCGAGCACACCGCCATCTACCGCCAGCGCGATCCGGCCCACGCCTCCAGCCGCAGTTTCACCACCCGCATCGCGCAGCTCGACGATCCGGGCACTCCCGGGGAGCGCGAAAAACCGGTGGGCGATGATAGCGGTTTTTTGTGGCGGTTGAACAGTTATTGGCGCTTTCAGCAGGTGGATGGCGGCGTGTTCGTCGAGTGCGAATCCGTGAGCCTCAGCCGCGGCATCCCCTTCGGCTTCGGATGGATCATCAAAGGCTATGTCGAATCCATCCCCCGCGAATCGCTCCAAAACACGCTCGTGTCCATCCGCGAAGGCATGAAGAAGAACTTGTCTGCACAAGATTCACCGCTCGGACAAGCAACATCTCCTCGGCAAGTTAGTCACTAACCCGTGCCTATAAGCGAGTTGAAAATTACTTCGTAAAAAATCGAGGGAAAAACCGTGGAAACCACCAGACGATATTCGGAAATTTATGGACAGCAAAGCAAGAGCAAAAAGGCCGAAGCAGAATGAGGACCGCACCGATTTACGCGGTGGTCATTGGAATATTACCCGTCATCGGCGTCACTTTGGTTTTGGGTCAAGAAGAGGGTTTGGTTATCGGCTTGGTTGTCGGTCTGATTCTAGGCGCGGCAATCTATCAATGGTGTTTTGACAGTGGCCTTAGAATGGTCTTAGATGCTCAAAGAACCCTCGTGGCTGTTGACACTGAACAGAACACACGGAAAGTTGCGGCGCTATTAGAAGAAAATCGAGATGGCCTGAAAGAACGGTCGCAGACAACCCAACAATGAAGGTCCCAACTGGTCAACGTTTCGTCATCGAAACCGTGCTATGAGGAACACGGGGACAGACGGGACATTTCCCACCATTTTTCTCTTCGGGAAATCTTTTACTTAGTTTCTGCTTTGTCAGCAAGAGCGAAGCCGATGCGTTTTTTAGATTTTCCCGGCGGATTGATGAGCTGTTTGACGATGAAGTACACTGCGGCAAGTTGCTCGCCGTGTTCCGCTTGTTGGCGTTCCAGATTTTCCATCTTGCGGGCTAAATCCTTGTGGGTCGCCAGCATATTCCGCAGCGCGATGAACGCCCGGATGATCAGGATATTCATCTGCGCCGCCCGGTCGCTATGCAGCACCGAAGACAGCATGGCCACTCCCTACTCGGTAAAAGCCAGCGGACGGTATTTGGGATGGCGCCCGCGTCCTTTCTCTAAGGTCACAATTTGTGACCTTAGAGAAGTGGCCTCTTCTCTGCTCAGTTGGAGCATGAAGTCCTGGGGAAAGCGGCTGAGATTGCGGCGTACGGCTTGGTTGAAGACTTTTGTCGGGACCTGGTACAGCTTGGCCAGGTCGGCGTCCAGCATCACCTTTTGTCCGCGAACGAGATAGATTTTCCGCTCAATGATTTCGATGGGCACAACGGATTCGGTTGATGGTAAAAGTTTTTTAGGCACTGTATGAGTTATCGATTATTTAAGAGACAGAATAACAGTTGCATATCGAGGGTCAAGGCATTCAAGGTCGCAATTTGCGACCTTAGAGCGGATAGCCACGGCACGAATTTTGTGCCGCAAAGTCCCGAGCCTGCCGAGGGGTGGGCTTTTTCTTTTAGTCGTCATCCCGAGCGAGCGAAGCGACGAGGGATCGGCACTTATACATCTCATCTGCGAAATCTGCCTGCCCTGAGCTTGCCGAAGCGCGCTTTCCTCGCGGTGGGCCGTTGCTTTGATATTTCGTGATTAATTCTGAGCCGCACGCGTCAGCAAGCGGGCAGGTTTTGTCAGGGCACGGATTCATCCATGCCGAATCATGCGTTCCCCGCGAGGCGACCATCGGGAGCCGAGCAC
>MEKX01000153.1:19659-23220 GCA_001767075.1 Acidobacteria bacterium RIFCSPLOWO2_12_FULL_54_10
GCCGAGCACATGGCCGCCACTTGAGTGGCCTTCCTCGCTGCCGAAGGCTGGAGCGGAGGCCAGCCCGCAGCGGCGCTCGTTCATTCTGTCTCCTGTCTCCTAACTTCTAACTTCCTTCCTCCACTCCCTACTGCCTACTCCCCACTCCCTGCTTCTACCCCACCGCCACCAACCCGTATCGCCGGTTCCAATTCTCTTTCAAGTATTGCACCAGCTTGGCAACTTCGCCCCGCTCACCCGTATCCACAAACTCCTGCGCCAGCCGCCGCGCCCACTCCAGCATTTCCTGATCCCGCAGCAGATTCGCCACGCGGAACGTCGGCAGCCCCGACTGACGCACGCCCATGAACTCGCCCGGCCCGCGCAACTTCAAGTCCATCTCCGCGATCTCAAATCCATTGTTCGTCCGCTCCAGCGTTGCCAGCCTCTGCCGCCCCACTTCGGTCTGCTGCCGGGATGTGATCAGCAAACAATGCGATTGCCTCTTCCCTCGCCCCACGCGGCCCCTCAATTGATGCAGTTGCGATAACCCGAAGCGCTCCGCTTGCAGAATCATCATGACGGTCGCGTTGGGAACGTCCACGCCCACTTCAACCACTGTTGTTCCCACCAGGATTTGTATCTCCCCCGTCTGGAACTGCTGCATGGTTCGCTCTTTTTCTTCCGCGGGCAATTTGCCATGCAGTAGCCCCACTCGGAATTCGGGAAACACTTCGTTAGCTAGCGATTCGTAAGTCTTCACCGCCGACTTAAGTTCCGCCGCAAACGCTTTTCCGAGAATTGTTGAACTTTTTGCTTCCGATCCATCCTCGATCACCGGACAAACCACGTAGGCCTGTGCCCCGGATTTCACTTCCGCGCGGATAAATTCGTTGGCTTGGGAAATAGCTTCCTCGGGCGCCTGCCGGGTCACAATCGGCAAACGGTTCGGCGGCAGCTCATCCATCAAGGAAACATCCAAATCTCCGTACATCGTCAAAGCCAATGTTCGAGGGATCGGCGTGGCGGTCATCACCAGCGTGTCAGGATATTTTCCTTTTTGCATCAGCCTTAGCCGCTGCATCACGCCGAAGCGGTGCTGCTCGTCAATAATGACCAGACCCAGCGCCTTGAACTCCACATTGCCTTCCACCAGTGCGTGCGTTCCGATTGCTACTTGTGCCAGCCCTTCCTTGATCAGTTTTTTGACGGCTTTTTTCTCGCCCGCCGTGGCGCTGCCGCTCAGCAGCGCAATATGGTAGCCGGACCTCGCCAGAAGGCGGCGGAAATAAAAGAATTGTTGCTGAGCCAGAATCTCGGTCGGCGCCATCACCGCCACCTGATATCCATTCTCGATGGCGATCACGGCTGCCTGCAACGCCACAATCGTTTTCCCGCTGCCGACGTCTCCTTGCAGCAGCCGGTGCATTGGATGCGGCGACCGCATGTCCTGAACGATTTCCGCCAACGCATTCTTTTGCGCTTTCGTGGGATGGAACGGCAGGATTTTCTTCAGGCACTCGCGGATCTGGGCATCTGCTCTGTAGGCGATGCCTTCGATTTCTCTCGCCTTTTTTTTCTTGAGCGCCAATCCGGTTTCGAGAAAGAAAAATTCCTCAAAGATCAACCGCACTTGCGCCGGACTGCGAAACTGATCCAGGTCCGTGAGCCGCGTCCCCGGCAACGGAAAATGCGCATGGCGGATCGCCTCCCACCGCGAAATCAATGCTAGCTGTTGCCGTACGGCACACGGCAGCGGGTCATCCATTCCTCCCAAACTTTCCAGTATTGTGTGAATGACCTTGCGGAAGAACCGGGAAGTCAGCTTGCCACCTCCCACGTGCTCATAAACCGGCACGATGCGCCCCACCTCCAGCGATTGCGCGGCGTCGTGTTCTCCCGTGGGGGCTTCGGGCAGAATCTCGTATTGCGGCTGGACCATCTGAAACCCGCCTTCGTAGAGGTCCAATTCCACGTTGCCGTGCACCGCCAGGATTTGTCCCGGCTTGATGATGCGTTCGAGATACCCGCCATGAAACCATTTGCAATTCAGCCAGTGCTTCGTATCGCCTAATTCGGCGCGGAAAATTTTCATCCCGCCCCGGCGCATCGATAGCATCCCCGCCCTCAATACCGGCGCGATGACGGTGGCCTGCTCTCCAGCGCGAACATCTTCCGGACCCCGCAGCCTTGTGCGGTCCTCGTACCGGTACGGCAAATAATAGAGCAGGTCCTCGGCGGTGAGAATGCCGCGGTTCTCCAGAATTTTTGCCCGCGCCTCGCCGACTCCCCGGATGAAGCGTACCGCTGTGGACAAATTCAGCATCGCTCGCAATATATCACGAGGCGCCCATGCGCCATGAGTGAGCTTTGCTCCGCTTCATTTTCGCGGCTCTTTCGTGAAAACATTTCATGCTAGACTTTTCCCATGCCCGACATCACTTTCTCGTGCTTCCAATGCGGACAGAGCGTTCGCCTGCTTTCCGGTCAGAAAGTGCTCAAGTCCGATACTTGCACTAAGTGCAGTGCCGACCTCCACTGCTGCCGCAATTGCCGTTTCTTCGACCCCTCCGTGCATAACCAATGCCAGGAAACGCAAGCCGAGTGGGTCAGTCGTAAAGACAAAACCAATTATTGTGATTATTTCGAAGCCTGCACGCGCATCGACTTAGTTCGCAAGCCAGGCGGCGACGACGACCAGGCGCGGAAAAAGTGGGATTCCCTTTTCAATAAGTGATTATCTTACGAATTGCTGGATCAGAAATCTAAGCTCTGGCAGGTAACTAAACAGGGTAATAATATAGTTGACTCACCATGACGCGCCAAGCTAAAATTGGGCCAGCGTGACAGGCTGCGTTTAATGCGAATTGAAAGCAGGTTTCGGATGTCTCTTGCATTCATGGAGCGGCGGAGCTACGGTTTTAGCTCTAGTCTCCGTAGACTCCCATCCGCAATCTTCGCATCGCCAGAGAAATAGGCCCGGAACCAATTCGATCTGTTTCATAGGATCATTATATCGCATCATTGAATTTATTTAGCTATGAGTAGTACACTGATTGCAGGATGAAGCCAGCTCTAAATATTGATCCGCAATCGCCATTCGGAAAATTTACTAAGTCCATGCGTGCGCTGCTGGCCGTGCCGAAATCAGAACTTGCAACCGCAATCAAGAAACATGAATCAAAAACAAAGAAGCGGCGTTCGGCTGTGGCGCAACCGAATCGCCGCAAGGTTAATGGTTAATAGTTAAGTGCGCTACCTACGGCGCACCAAGAAACACCACGAAACACGCCCATAATCGGCAGCATAGAGATAACGCTTTGCTCTCCAGTGCCAAAAGTAGGGAGTGAATATCCACCGGAAGCCCGCAGGCGCAGGCCGATGTTCTGTTTTCATAAACAGACCTCACTTTCTATTTTGTTGAATTGGAGAGTCCGAAATTGGTATGCTCTAAGCCTTCGCTGTAAGCACAAGGCCGCGTCGGACTCCGGTTCGCTCTGCGGTCTAGCCCTGGTCACTTTAGTAGAGCGACCAGGGCTTTCCTCTTGAACGCAAAGAACGCTCTTGAAGTCTTGGTGGTCC
>MEKX01000154.1 GCA_001767075.1 Acidobacteria bacterium RIFCSPLOWO2_12_FULL_54_10
CCCGGCTTCCGGTGTAATTGGTACCCCGGTAGCTGTACGTGAAGGTGTCAAACGTGGCCTCACTCTTGCTGACTAGATTGCCCGCTGGTCCCGGAATGGTTGTGGTTGCGCTGCTAGGTCGCACGAAGCCAATGCCGCCGGTGACAGGGTTAATTAGGCTGGTGTCGTAGGTGCGCGCTGCCGTCAGCATCAGAGTGCCCGTGGCCGCCGTGCCAGTATAGGACTTGGTTTCCGTGTTCCAAGCCCCGGCCGTGTTCAGAGTGAAGTTGTAAACCGTCTCATCCCCGCTCGGTCGCGTGACGCGCACCTTGTTGCAGTTGGGTGAACAAAATTCCTTGGTGTAGGTAGTGGTCCCGCCGTTGGCAGTGACGGTATCCAGCCAGCGGTTGGTGTTGTTCTGAACATCGGTCACGTTGGTGTGCGTGAAGTTGACCACTGCGCCAGAGGGCAGTGTCATCGATTTCAGCAAGCCATAGTAGTAAGTACCCGTATTTTCGTAGGTGAACTGGTAGCGGGAACCGTTCGGCAGTTCGATCCACACCAGTGCAGATGCCGACAGAAATCCGCTATACTCCGTTACTCCTGGGACCCCAAAATTCGTGTTCACCTGCAAACCGCCGTAGCCGAACCAAAGTTTGTAGGTGGAGGTGCCTTGCGAAGTTGGCACCGTGTAATCAATTTCATGGCCATTGAAGTAATACTGGTCCAGCGTCTTCTGCCATACGACGCGGTTTAGCGTGTCAGTCACAGTCCCGTTGCCATCCTTGGTCAAATAATTTCCATTTGGGTCCTTCGCTGCATAGATGTTCGTCCCATTAGGCGTGAGCACGCTGTCTACAAAGGGCGCGTTGGTCCAGCTTGCTCGGTGACCTGTCGCGTCGAGCGATGGACCCGAAGACGTGGCCGTTCCCCCGGTGTGGCACACGTTGCTGTTCTCATAGTAAAGCGGAAAGCGGCGCACCGTTCCGTCTACGTCATAAAAGCGATAATTCTGCCACTGGTACCACGGATACGGGTTTCCGCCAGAATAGCAGGTATTGGCGATCTGATCGTAGGCAACGGTGGTGCCCTCGGTGAAAAGCAATCTCCAGCCCGCTGGGTAGGTGGGCGAATTTGCGAAGAGGTTATAATCCGGCACGTTGGTGGGCTGCCAGCTCAGGCTGCCGCCGGTGTCCACAATCTTCCAGATGCGGCTGTCGTAGACCATCTTGGCGACAAAAGCCTGCCCGCCGCGCTGGGAGTAGCCCGCGATGGGAATCTCGATGTGCAGGTTGCCGTTGGCCACATTCACATAACCCATGGGAACCGCCTCCGCCGTGGTGAAGGTCGGCGAGCCGGTCTCCAGCAAGTATTGCGCGTAGGCTCCCGGAGTGAAGATTGCGATCAAAACCGATGCCAGCAGCATCCTGAAATAGCACGTGCAAGTGTTGCGCATGACTCCCCCCTGCGATTCCGTTCGAGCGTGTTGAAAGGCCAAGCGCATGTAGCCGCGCCAAGTCTCTGCGCGGCTGCCGGTGCAACAATTACTGAATCACAAAATCCGCGTCCGTAAGAGTAGTGTTAAAAGTGATTGTGGACAGGCGGAATTCCCAAGTCGTCTGCCCCGCGATTTTTTCCCGGACGATGGTCGGCACGGCTACCCCCTTCATAGCGGTGTAACTGTCCAGTTCCATTTCCCGGAGGTAGTTTTCGTTGAGGTTTTCAATGGGGTGTGTGAAGTCCGCAGTCTTTACGACCAGCGAACTTTGCGGATCAATAAAGTAATCCGTTTGAGAAAGTTTAGCCAACACCCCATCGGGGTCTGTGTCTTTGGGAAATATTTTCGTAACCCGCACCTGATGCGCCTGCCTGACGCCCACGTCGGCCAGTCCAACATAGGCAATAGAATAAGCGGGATCGTTCAGCACAGCGGCGATGGACAAGTATGGGAAGGACGTGCCTCCCAGGCTCGTCGTGTTGTGTGCCGGAATCTCCGTCAGCTTGCCATCCGCATCCTTGCGTTTGCCCGAGCGACGGCTCAATGCCACGGACCTCGTTCCTCCCGGAACATCCGCATCCAGTCGAAATTGGTTTCCGCCCTTGGCGCGGATTGTTGCGTTGCTCTGGATCGCTTGTCCCGCCCAAAAGTAGGTGATACTGCCGCTGGCAGTAAATCCCCCGACATTGCCCGCGCCCGAGGCGGTCAGCGATTGGTTGAGTAAGACCACTGCCTTCGCATCCGAGGCGGGGGCCTGAGCGATGCTGGGAAGACTATGGAGAGTGAGGAACGATAGAAGGAGAATACCAGTTCGTAGCGACATCGGGGGGACCTCCTTAAGCTGCTAGAAGTCCATCCCGCCGATGAACCTTGCACCGGATTTTCACCCTAACCCGCCCGCTTGTCAAGATGTTTTTCTGTGAAATTCTTGTTAGGAAATGGGGGGAGACCATTGCACCGCTAGGAGTCGCTTACCAGACGGCAAACTGTCCGGTCTCTTGTTGTGGTCCTCGCGCGTTGAGGTCTCTATTAGCCACTCACAGTTGGTAATTTGCATGAGCCTTAGATAGCAGGCCCATCGTGAGAGTTCTGAAATCGTCTACGAAGGTCCACCAGTTTGGCTTCGCTCTCGCCGTGTGCTTCGCGGCTTCGTAAAGCTGCCGCTGCAACCTCGTTTCGTCCGTTCTCTCCGGTACGGATTGTAGCATCCCTTTCCTGTTTGAAGCGTTTTTGGAAAGATAGTGGTAACCCATTGATTTCAATATGTATGACGTGAAAACTATCTACCAGGGGTAGGAGGCAAGCAACAGCATTTCAGGAATCTTTTTAGGGCTCGATTGACGGTTCACATTCGCCGGTCGGTGTCGTGCCACAAGGGTATCAACTCAGTTCGTCGTCAATAATCTCCCGTACCAACTCCTTGACTTCGTTGATTTCCTCATCGCCGGAGAGCTCGCTTTCCAATTCCTCCTTGACGGCCTCCTTCAAACTGGCGGTAAATTCTGAATCCCTGTATTCCTCGTTTGAAATTTCGCCCGCTCGGTTAAGTTTGAGAAGGTAGTAGGACACTTCCGTTACACCATGTTGGACAAGCCGCGCCTTCTGCTCCTGTCTGCGGTTCAGTTCCTTGCGGTCCTCGACACACTCCCGCGCCTCTCGGACGGCTTGATGGAGTGCCTCACGTGCTTCGATCTCCGAAACGTTTTCTGGAAGCTCGGACAATATCTGTTCACACTTCCGGTGGAGCCTTGCCTCATCCTGGTCGGTGCTGCCCCACGGCAATTGCCCGACCGCCCAACTCGTGAGTCTCTCGGTCATCCTCCGCCATTCCACTGACGCCCGGATCGGATCAATGGCGGCCTGAATACCTGCCTGTACCTCGAAGTCTGCGGCGTCGGACCGTAAGGTCGAAAGCGCCTCCCGGACGGCTGCTGCCGCGTGTGCTTTGTCCCTATCTGTTGCTCCAAAGGGCAAACTCCTAACGGCATTCTCCAATAGCCGCTCTCGCTCCTTGCGGGCTTCACGGCTCACCAGCCACGGTTCAATCACTGCCGCTATCGTATGGATTAGAACCTGCCTCATTCGTGGCTCGTCTTGGAGCTGGCGGCTCTTGATTTCGATGTCAAGAGTGTCCAGCACTTCCTTGTGCTGGACAGCCGAGAGCCAGTTGAGTTCTCTTGCGGCCAGAACCTCAGCCGCCTTCTCCAACCATCGGTGGTGAAAATCCGAAAGCCGTCGTTTTGACTCCCGCCTTCGGCGCTCTTCCTCCTGTTCTCGTTCAAGCCGCTCCCGCTCCAGTTCCAAGGTCGCTTCCCGCTCGGCGGCTCCTCGTTCACGAGCCTGAGCCTCGGATTCGCGTCTTTCCGCCTCATCGTCCTCTTCGCGGCGCAACTTCTCAACCTCGCGCCTTGCCCTTAGTTCCTGGGATTCCAGAACAAGTTCCTCCAGCCGTTCGCGGCGGTCTCGCAGAACAGAAGAGGGTTCCCGGATCGGAGAAGCCTGCGCCTTTCGCCCTTCGCGCAACTCCTGGATGCTCTCGGACAGAATGCGAAGATGCCCTCCTGGGGTGCGGAAACCTTCGATTTGCCCGTCTGCCACCATTCGCTTCAAGGTTGGAATTGAGACACCCAAAAGACTGGCGGCTTCACTTACTGAGCAGGAGTCATCTCCTGATTGATTTTTACCGTTATTTTTCATGATTTTTCTGGCACATTTCTAGCGGATTTTGATGGTCACTGTCATATCAGTAGAGTGCTTCAGTCGCGGCTTTTTCCGATTTTTACCGGTTTTTGCAAGTGGTTGGTTTCTGAATGTGGGCTTACCAGTCCCTCCGGTCAGTACCGTGGTCACGCCGCCGTCGCCATATTTCCGCAGCGTAGTCCTGCCGTTTTTCCTTAGGCGTCTGGTGGATGATTTTTCCGCCAGCGTCGTGCTCACCTCGCCGGTGTTCAAGGGCAGCCTGGACATACGCCGCCAGAGTCCGAGCACCGGGGTTGTACTGGCGTGTGCGCCTACCATGACCTATACGCGCCATGGCGATCCCAAGCCGGACATTGCAGCTCTTGCAAAGCCAGCGCAAATTGTCGGGTGAGCCGTTAGACTCGTCGCCGTCAATGTGGTCAACGACGGGAAAGCGGCGCGATCCGCATACCGCGCACTTGGCGGGCAGGGGCGGGCGGCATTCTGGCCCGCTAGCTCTATACCGCTTCGCCCTGTCCGAAATTGAACTGGTGGGCTTCCTCCACGACGCGCCGCACAGGGGACGCGTCACTCTTCCCCCAATGGTTCGTCTTCCTCCTCTTCGCTTCCTTCATCATCATCTTCTTCGCCGACAATACCGGCGATTTCGTCAAGACGAGATTCCAGGTCCGCATTCTCATTTTCCAATTCCTCGATTCGTTCAAGCAACTCGCGTCGGGTTGGTGTAGCCATTCTCATTACTCCTTTCGGGTTTGTAATTGTGATGTGACGCCTTTCGGCATAATCTTCTAAAGATTCATCTTCGATTTCGTCGGCCCGGTCATCGTCATCCAAGACATTGCGGGTAAACCTCACGGCCTGGGCCTTCCGATTTTCCAGTTGTTCTCGAGTTAGTTCTTTCATATTGGCAGTGTTGGATTTCTTGGGCATTTCAAAAGCCGTGTCAGCCCTATTGGAATGGGTTTAGTCAGACGGATTTTTGATTGAGACAAACTTCGGCGAGCCGGAATTTTGGAACAGAATGGAACAGGTTTGATCTTTGCGCTGCTGTAAGTTGTTGAAGGAATGGTGGCCAGGGACGGAATCGAACCGCCGACGCCAGCCTTTTCAGGGCTGCGCTCTACCGACTGAGCTACCTGGCCACACGCAAAATTCTACTGGGCGGCTTCTAGTTCTGTCAACTTTGGATGAGTTGTCGAATCCTTTTGAAACGCTTGCGTTTGATTCGCGCATCCACGAGAATTGGATACTGCACTCTACCGGTCTGCAGCGTGGTTCCTTGCGAACCGTCGTGCGGAGACGAAATCTGCTGAGGAGGGTTGAATCCTGGAGAGGGAGAACAACACTCGAGAATCGGCCCCCAGAGGCGGAATCGGCTACTTTCTGTTCTTCCTGGTCGCATTCCTTTCGCTGACGATCCTGCTGATCTGGCCGGTCTTCCCCTACGTGGTCGTCGCCATTCTGCTGGCCTACCTGTCTCATCCGATAAATCGCCTCCTCCAGAGATCGATCTCTTCGGCGACGCTGCGTGCGGGATTGCTGACCTTTGCCGCCATCGTCATCTTTGTTCTTCCCCTGCTGCTGGTATTGCAGCAAGTGACCCGCGAGCTTGGCTCTTCCTTCCAGCCAGAACGGGCACGGCAGTTGCTCGAAAAGGCGCGGGTGTGGCTGGTCGGCCAC
>MEKX01000155.1 GCA_001767075.1 Acidobacteria bacterium RIFCSPLOWO2_12_FULL_54_10
TTAGTCGTGCCGACTGAGTTCGGCTTCGGAGCGCTTCAGCGCCTGAGGTGAGTTTTCCGTGAGTTTTGCAAGACAAACCTCAGCGGCTGAAGCCGCATTGGAGAGCCACGATTTGCGGCATGGCTCCCGCCCCAGCACGCTGAAAGCGGCGTGCTGGGGTCCCCGTTGAAGCCATGCCCTGACGGTCGCGCGCCCATACGGTCTATGCCAACCGTGGAACCAACCTCTAAGCCGGAGCCGCAGGCTGGCGAAATAGACCCTTCGACGTGGCTGCCCGCCACCTACTTAAGTAAATGAGAAAGTCCGCTAAAAGCCTGCTGAAATAGACCGTATAGCTGGCGTCCTCGCTCGGTGTCTAAACTCAAAGCCACTGTAATAGCCAAGAGTGTTGATATAGCGACCGCTTTCCAGTCAAAGCGGTTCAATCGGTCAATAGCGGATGTCAGATATGCTAACTGCTCGGCGACCACTGTTAGCTGATCTTCCGTTGGGGCGAAGGTCTCCACAACAAGAAGCCGAAAGTTCGATACCGCTAACTTTATCTGCTGCCGCTCTTCCTCTGTGAAGTTGGATGCACCTTGGCTATTGATTGGGTGCGCTTCAATGGAGATGGAGGTAGCTTGTGACCAGAGGTCGGGTATGAGTTGCTCTTCCATCGCCACCATAACCTCGCTGTCTACCCACTGTCGCGCCGCCCTAACCTCGCTGTCTAACCACTGTCGAAATTTCTTTATGACTTCCGCAAAATCACACCAGCTATGGGTTGGCCCTTTTACCGGCGGAGGGTCCGCGCCGGTGAACCGCGAATACTGGTAATCAAACTGATCGGTGCCATCCTTAACGGCTTCGGCGGGGCGCTGGCTATGGAGTACAGCAGCTTGGCGAGCGAGGAAAAATATCTTGCCGGGCGTGTAGCGAATGGTGAACGCGGGGAGTTCTGCGGCAATTTCCTCTTTCCCTGAAAAGTCTGACACTTCTAATCCCGCACCTTGTATTGCTTTGAAGAATTCGTTTTTGTAGCGTTTCAGCATGGTTGTTTACCGGCCCAACTCCTGATTATTATGACCCACATCAAATCCGTGTTGGGCGGCATAATATGAAACTGCTACCGCCGGGGCAAGTATACCTGATCGAGAGATGCTAGGATTCTGTGGAGTGCTTTAGTGCCATCTCCCGTATCTTGCGCAAGTCCAGTTTTCCGGTGCCCAGGTAGGGCAGTGTTTCCACATGGAAGAACTGGTCCGGGCGCGGCTTCCATAGGTTCGGCAGGTCGGCATCGGCGAGTTTTTCCAGAACTTCTTTCAACTTCTCCTCGCTCAGCGTGTGGAGCACCACCAGCCGCTCCCCGCGTTTTCCGTCCGGCACTCCAGTAATAGCAAAGCACTGGTCGGTCAGGCCCGCCAGTTCCTGGAGCGTCTCCTCCACTTTCAAGTGCGGGACCATTTCGCCGCCGATTTTGCTGAAGCGGCTGAGCCGGTCGGTGATCTCCAGAAACCCATGTTCATCCAGAATGGCGATGTCGCCGGTTACATACCACCCGTCGCGCAGCACTTCCGCTGTCTTATCTGGTCGTCCTAAATACCCCTGCATCACGTTCGGCCCGCGCACCAGCAGCAAGCCCGCTTGCCCTATGGGAAGCGGAGCCATCGTTTCCGGGTCCACGATGCGCACGCTGACACCCGGCAGCGGGCGTCCCACCTTGCCGCGTTTGGCTCCCGCTTGATGAAAACCCAGGGCGCGGAAGTCGCGTATGTTCACCGCGACCGCCGGCGCGCACTCCGTGCAGCCATAGCCTTCCAGCACCGGCACGCCAAACGTTTCCTCAAAGGCCGCAGCCACACGCTCCGGCAGCTTTTCCGCTCCGGTGATGACCCATTCGAGGCTCCCGAAATCTTCCGGCGGGCAGCGGCGGATGTAGGTCTGGAGGAACGTGGGTGTGGCGACGAGAAAGTTCACGCCGTACTTCCGCACCAGTTCCGCTATGCCCTTCGCATCCAATGGATTCGGATGGTATATCACGCCCGCGCCGTGGGTCATTGGCAACGAGAGACCGACGGTGAATCCGAAGGAGTGAAACAGCGGAAGGATTCCCAGTATCCGGTCCTTGAAACCAAACGGGATGGCCTGGGTCATCTGTGCAATGTTGGCCGCGATGTTGTAGTGGGTCAGCAGGATGCCTTTAGGGTCTCCGGTGCTGCCGCTCGAAAAGATCACCGTCGCCAAATCATCCAGCCAGATTTCCTCTTTGCAACCGCAGGCTCGCTCCAGCCATCGGGCTGGCAACGTCCACGCCAGCAGCAACGCGATCAACTTTTCTCCCAGGCGCGGTTTGTCGGCCAATCCTTCCAGCAGCACGGCGCGCCCTGGAACCTGGATCGGAACTTTTTCCAAGAATGCTTTAGCAGTAATCACCGTTTCTAAATTGCACTGCCGCGCGCAAGAAGCGATGGTTTCGTTGGAGGCGGTGTAGTTCAGGTTGACCGGCACTTTTCCCATCAGCAGCGCGGCAAAGTTTACCAACGCCCCAGGGACCGAGGGAGGCAGCAGGATGCCCACCATCTTCTGCCCCTGCCAGACCTTTCGCAGCCGCCGCGCCAGGAAGACGGTTCGCGTCAACGCCGCTCCGAAGCCGAGCCGGGGCACGCGCCCATCGGCCATGAGGAACCGGAAGGGGTGCCGCCGCGCGGTGCGGATGAAGGAGCGGTGCAGTGGGCGCATCTGCTCCTTGCGGTGGTGGAAGGCTTCGCTGTGAAGCTCCTGGACCGCCTGGCGCACCTCCGCAGCCGTGGCTGTGGGCGGCAGCGGAGGCCCGTAGCTGACTGTCACCGGGTAGGGAATGCGGCGCGGCAGTTTCCACAGGAACCGGCCCTTCTCAAAGCTGAAGATGCTGCCCCAGACCTGGTCCAGGTTGACGGGAATGATCGGAGCGTCCACACCTTTCAGAATGCGTTCCAGGCCGCGCCGAAACGGCAACAATTCCCCGATCCGCGAGATTTGCCCCTCGGCAAAAATACACACCACATCCCCGTTCTGGATCGCTTCGGTTGCTGCTCGAAGCGAATGCAGCAGTTCTCTCGGCTCCTGGCGCGAGGAAACGGGAATGATCCCCAGAGTCCGCGCAAAAGGCTTGATCGCGGGATGCTCGTAATACTCTTTGTCCATCAGGAAGCGGATGGGGCGGTCGGTGGAAGCCATCACCAGCAGGGCATCCACGAAGGAGAGGTGGTTGGAGACAAACAGCGCTCCGCCTTTTTCCGGAATGTAGTCGCGTCCAACCATGCGGATGCGGTAGAACGTATGCGTCAGCATCCACATCAGCAAGCGCAAGAGCGAATTCGGTAGAAGAAAAATGACGTAGGCAGTCCCCGCCAGCGTGATGGCCGCGCCGACCTGGAAGATGCGGGGCGGCGTCAAACCGCCCAGTGCGGTCAGCAGGTAGTAAACGCCCGTGGCGATGAAATACCCGACCCACGAGAACAGATTGGCGGCTGCAATCACGCCGCCCTTGTGTTCCTTGGCCGGACGGTGCTGGATTAACGCGGCAATGGGGACGATAAAGAATCCGCCGAAAAAACCAAGCAGCGCCAATTCGATCAGAACGGCCCCCAAAGAAAGTCCTGGTTGGGAAAGAGCAGCCGTCAGCCCGATAAGACCGATAGAACCGAGCGGAACGAGACCATATTCAATTTTGTTGCCGGACAGATACCCGGCCGCGAGGCTCCCCACGCCGATGCCGATCGCTATGGCCGCCTGCATATACCCGTTCTGCGTGTCGCTGACCTGGAGAATGTCCTTGCCGTAAATGATGATGTTGACCTGCAACAACGACGCTAGGAACAAGAAGTACGTGTTGCCGAGCACAGCCAGAAACAGGGTTCTGTCCGAACGAATTAGTCGAGTCTGGTCAATAAGATCAGAGATGAAGTTCAAGCGAAACTTTTTGTTTGGATCGGCGCCGGCCAGCCTGTAAATCCCCAGGCTGGTCATCAATCCTACAAGGGCCAACCCGACGAAAATTGCTCCCGACCATCCCTGTTGTCCTCGAAAGGTCCCCGACATGGCAGCGCCTGCCACCGTCCCCACGATGGAAGCTAGGAAGGTGCCCATATCTAGGACGCCGTTGCCCCAGGAAAGGCGCTTCTCCGGCAACAGCTCCGGCAGCAAGCCCCACTTGGAGGGGCCGAAGAAGGCGCTCTGCGCACTCATGAGGAACACCACGCCGAGAAGAAACCAAAGGTTGCCGAGCGCCAGGGCCACCAGACCGAGCGCCATGACAGCCACCTCAGCGACCTTGGTCCAGACGGTTACGGCGCGCTTGCTGTGGCGATCGGCCAGGTAGCCGCCTGCCATGGAGAAAAGAATGAAGGGCAGAGCAAAGAGTGCCCCGACCACTGGGATCAGAGTGTCGCGCGTGGTCTGCGAAAGCCCCATCCCCAAGATGAAGAAGACCACCAGGTTTTTGAACGCGTTGTCGCTGAACGCGCCCTGGAACTGCGTGGCAAAGAGACTCCAGAAACTCCGCTTCCGAGCCTTTTCGGAGAGGGCCTCGGGAGAAGCCGAACTGGGCTGACTTCGCGTTTCCATACGCTGCTGTGGGCCGGGAAAACCGGCTCTATTCTAGAGGAAAGGCTCTCTTTTCGGAAATGCGCTCGCGGGGAAAAGGGAACGTTGCTCCAGCGCCCCGCAACGTCACAATGGATTCGCGGGAGACTCAGCCGCTGTGGAGGAGGATGTCCGCGCCCCAAAAGAGCAGCAGCAGGATTCCGATCCAGCCGTTGGTATTGAAAAACGCAGCGTTCAGACGGGAAAGATCCGTGGGTTTCACCAAGCAGTGTTCGTAAAGGAGCAGGAGGCTGGCCACGCCTACGCCTGCCAGCGTGATCCAGCCCATGTGCTCTACCCAGGCCAGCCACAACAGCAGAAGAACCATGAGGAAGTGCAGGGCAGCGGAAGCCTGCAACGCGCGGCGGATGCCCCAACGCTGCGGCACGCTGTGCAAGCCGATGCGGCGGTCAAAGTCCACGTCCTGACAGGCGTAGAGGATGTCAAAGCCGGCCGTCCACAGCGTAACCGCGCCGGTGAGTAAAAGAATGTTCGGCGAGAGGTTGCCGCGCACTGCGATCCAGGCAGCCGCCGGAGCAATTCCCAGGCAGAAACCCAAGACAATGTGGGAGAGAATCGTGAACCGCTTCGTGTAGGAATAGACAAACAGAATCGCCAAAGCCAGCGGGGAGAGGCGAAAAGCCAGCGGGTTTAACTGGTAGGCTGCGAACACCAACACCGCTGACGCAACCAGAGAAAACCAAATGACAAAGCGGACTCTCAATGCGCCGGTGGGCAATGCCCGGTCCGCCGTGCGCGGGTTTTGAGCATCCAGGTGGCGGTCAATCAGCCGGTTGAAGCTCATTGCCGCCGAACGCGCCCCTACCATCGCCACCACAATCCAGAACAATTGCCGCCCGCTCGGCCAGCCCCGCGCGGCCAGCAGGGCGCCAATCAGAGCGAACGGAAGAGCAAATACCGAGTGCTCAAACTTGATCATCTCCAAGGTGGTTCGTAAGCTCTGCCACCCAGTTGCTGGTTTATTTTGTGAAAGTGGAAGAGACATCTCTGCCGTCCTCTACCCAAAGAATAATGATTATAAGGCATTTCTCCACTAGCCCAAGGAGCTTTGCCGAGCGAGGTGGCAGGGGATTGATGGGGGGTGGTGGTGATCGCGGTTCCGACCAGCGTCGGATACGGCGCGAGTTTCCACGGCCTGACCGCGCTGCTGGCCATGCTCAATAGCTGCGCCAGCAACGTGGCCGTGGTCAACATTGACAACGGCTTCGGGGCGGCGTGCTTTGCCTCCCTTATCAATCGGCTGTAAACAGGTGCTATACCCCGGTACGAGCTAACGGTTTGCAACTTTCTTTTCAACCACCGTTCATTTGACTTATACCTTTAGACTATATATTATATATACGGACAGCAGTTGATATTACAAGGAGGGAGTTAGTCTTTATGACCCGCCAGGTGATCTTCAAAATTGACGAAAAGCTTAAAGATCGAGCCATGAAGAAGGCTCGCAAGGAGGGGATTGCCTTTGCCTCGGTTC
>MEKX01000156.1 GCA_001767075.1 Acidobacteria bacterium RIFCSPLOWO2_12_FULL_54_10
CTTCCGCCGCAGATCGTTCGAATACGTTTTCGCCATCCGGTTGTGTTCGCAGAGAATCGCCAGACATTACTATACACCATCTGTAAAAATGGTCTAGAATTTTGCGCCCCTCCGGGGCTACAGACAGGCCGCAGAGTTTGTGGACAACAAACTCTGCGCTACCCATGCCGGGAAGATCATGTTGAGGAGCTGTCAGGAGTGTGAATGTAATATGAGAAATATCGAACCGTGGGTGGTCGCTCCTGAACGACATCTATATGTCGTTCAGTGTCGCGGCTCGGATGAAAACCTGACCGCTTGCCAACGCGCGCGGCTCGGAAAAGGGAAAGCAGATCCCTCGTCGCTGCGCGCCTCGGGATGACCACGGGAATTGGCCGTGGAGAGGAAGACAAACCGCAGAGTATGCGGCTGGCAAACTTTGCGCTACCAAACCTGCCCGCTTGCTGACCCTTCGACAGGCTCAGGACTTACAGCGCGCGCGGCTCTGAAAATCCAGATCAAATGCAACCGCTCCCTTGCCCCGGCAAGCGGGGCTGGCCAGTCGCGGCTCGGATTAATCGATGCAGAAACAGCATATCCCTCGTCGCTTCGCTCACTCGGGATGACAGCGAAGGGGCACACGCCCACACTTCTACAAGCTCGGACATTCGCGACGAGAAGTAATTTCTAGAAGCAATTGGTGAGTGGAGGAACAGCAGGGAGGGTAAGAAAGTTATTGTAGGCGGCTAAGGGCTGGGCGCTTTCTTTTCGAGGCCGATGGGATTTATCTTCCCGTTGTTCAGGAATTGGATCGCTGAACGTTTTATATTGGCTTCGATTGCTGCGGTTTATCGGTTCGCGGAGTTTCATCCACGAAACGCAATGGCTGATTCTACGAACGAGAACAGCGCCGCTTGTCAGAACCGGAAGCCCACAGCCGCCCACTGATGTTCAACAGGTGGTATAGGTGCCCTCCTTCCCGAGCTTTGCAGCTCTACGCGGAGTTCCATCAGCCACCCGGAAATCTATAAAGCGGATTCCCGAATAACTGATTCATTTCTACCACCCGGAGGACGGGCGAGTCAATACTGGAAATTCAGTATGTTGACTCCTAAGGAACGGTAGGCGATTGGGTTGATCAATTAGGCCGTGGCCCAGCAAGAGAATGCAGATGAGTTAGACGCTGGACATCGCGCAGTGCTCGGCGAAGGCGGCTTGTAGATCGCTAGCGACAGCGTTGGCGTCGCGGCCTTCAATGTTCTGGCGGGGCATGAAGTAAACCAAGTTGCCGTCTTTGAATAAGGCGATGGAAGGGCTGCTGGGCGGGATGGGGGATATGTAAGAACGGGCGCGCGCGGTGGCGTCCACGTCCTGGCCGGCAAATACAGTGACGAGCCGATCCGGTCGCTGGCTGTGCTGCAAAGCCATCAAAGCTCCTGGGCGCGCATTGCCTGCCGCGCAGCCGCAGACGGAGTTGATGAAAAGCAAAGCGGTGCCAGTCTTGTCCGCCATGAACGCATCAACGTCGGCGGGGGTCAGCAGCTCTTTGAAGCCGCCCTGAGTCAGCTCCTCACGCATGGACCGTACCATCATGATATTCGATAACATGGATGTCTCCTTCCAACATGCAGTCGCACGGCGATTGAGCGATGCAACTTCATCATAACATCGCAGATAAAAAGAAGCACTCGATGATCCGCCGAAGGATGCGACCGATCAGTATTTGAACTTATAAGAGCCGTCGGGCAACTTCTCGCGATGGATGTCGTGGCAACCGGAGCACTTTTCCTGCGTCTTGACGATAGAGGCGGAAGCTTCCGTGAAATTGCCCGCCGCGGCCAGAGTGCCCACTTCCTTGAAACCAGCCTGAACATCCAAGGCGACTTGCGCGGCGTTCGGGTCTTTGGCCGCCCAGAATCCGTTGACCTTGGCGAATAAATCGACCAGCTTTTGGGTGTCCGATGCGGCTGGCTCGGCGTTTTTGCCTTCCACGTTTGTGCGCAAGCCGCGGACCATGGCGCTGGCCGTCTTCATCCAGGTTTGATACTCCTTCTCTTCCGGAGTCATTTGAGCAACTGCCGCCACACTGAAACCAACCAGACATGCAATCAAGAAAAAGGTTCGACGCATCCGACACGCTCCTTGTGAGTCTCTTAGATTTTTAATCCCGCCTGTCATAGAGCAAAGAGGAAACTTGCCGCAGCCGCGAACTCCTGCGCGGATCAACAACCGCGCTAGGGGGACCGAAATCGCAGGCCACACTCTCTGCCTATTAGTTCATTGTATTGCGGCGGAAGCGGCGAAGCAAGCAAAGAAATCGGGGCGTGGCCTACAAAAGCTGCCCGCTTGCTGACGCGGCTCGGATTAAACCCCGAATACCAACCCCCGCTCCCTGACGGTCGCGGCTCTGATAAAAAGCCCACGGCACAAAGGACGTGCCGTGGCTACCAAACCTGCTCGCTTGCTGACGCGCGTAGCGCAGAAAAATCTTGCCCGCTCCCTTACGGTCGCGGCTCTGATTAGCTCGGCTTCCGGTAAACTGTAGTCGTCACTTTCACGAGACCAGCAAGAGCGGCAGAAGGTTAGATATCGAAATAGACGATGGCTTGCCAGCCTTGCGGGGTTTGGGAAACCGAGACTTGATGGTAAGTGACGGCTTTGACCAGACTGCGAGGACGCTGGCCGAGGTCCGTGATTATCTCGCCGAGAGCGATGCCCTCGACGAGATGAGCCTCCAGGCGCTGGATGGTGAAATCGGCGAAAGCCCAGCCCTCGGCATCGATGCGAAAAAGAATTTCACTGAGCCAGTTGACGAGCAGGTCTTCGTAGTCGTCGCCACGAACGGAGAGCGGAAGGGACTGAGCAGAAGCGGTAGGAGGGGATTCCAAAGCAAGGGAGACCAAGCCGCGGGCGGCGTTCGAGAAAAGCTGCGGCAAGGTGTCGCCATAGGCTTTGATGCCGACATCGGCGGTGTGCTCTAGAACCTCGAAGGCAGGGTGGGGCATAAGATGACGGAGAACAAATCCTGGATGATCCCGCGACCGTGCAGCTAGTCGCCGCGCAGGTGAATGCGCTCGATGCTGGTGGCGCGACCGGTTTCTGGATCGGCGCGAATGAGCACGGCCATGAGGCGCGGGTCGCCCTCGGCGGCTTCAAAGCGTTCCGGCATCTGGGTGAGAAAGCGTTTGAGAATCCCTTCTTTTACGACGCCGATGATGGAATCGGCAGGGCCGGTCATGCCGACGTCGGTGATATAAGCGGTGCCGTTGGGCAGGACACGCTCGTCGGCGGTGGGAACGTGGGTGTGGGTGCCCAGAACGGCGGTGACGCGGCCATCGAGGTACCAGCCCATTCCTATTTTCTCTGAAGAGGCTTCGGCGTGCATGTCTACGATGCGAATCTTGCAGGAGGCAGGGACTTTCGCCAGTTCGCGGTCGGCTGCGCGAAAAGGACAATCCAGGGTAGCCATGAAAACGCGGCCCTGGAGATTGAGGACAGCGAAGGGTATGCCCGATGCGGTGGTACCGACATACAGCCCCTGGCCCGGCGCGTCGGGGAAATTGGCTGGGCGCAGCAGGCGCGGCTCGGTGGGAAAATATTCCATGATCTCCCTGCGGTCCCAAATGTGGTTGCCGCTGGTGATGACATGGGCGCCGAGCGAAAGGAATTCCTTGACGTGAGAAGGGGTGATGCCGAAGCCGGCGGCGGAATTCTCGCCATTGACGATCACTAGATCAACGGAGCGCTGCTTGACGATGTCGGCAAGATGCGAGGCAAGAATTTCCCGACCGGCTTTGCCGAAAATGTCACCAACGAAAAGGATGTTCATGAGGAAATCGCCAGACGATTACCAAGCAGAAATAATGGGGCGGACCACTTGGCCGTGAGGAACTGATTCTTGAACCCATTAAAAATGGGCGGAAACCCGTGCGTTCTATTAGGCATCTCCTGGCAAAGGCGCGAAGCCTTCGGGAGCACTGCGCACCAGAATGTCAACAGGCCTCCATTTCGTTTGTCATTAGCTCAAGAATCCAGGCGCCTGCACCTGCTTTGCAGTACCGACCCCGGAATTATTATACCTGAACCGTGGAAATGGCAAAGGACAGAGAAACCGCGCAGGGGATTATTCATTCTCCGAGGCGATGTGATCCAAGGCCTGGTGGAAGGCAGCAGTCTTTTCCGTGACCGCAGATTCCAGATCGTGGTATTGCTTGCGCATGCGCTCGCATTCATCAGCGAAATGCAGAGCGGCCAGAACGGCGAGGCGAAGCGAGTCGATGGTGTTGGTCTTTTCGCCGATGGAACGCATGACGGTATCCACGGCCTGGGCCAGGTTGCGGGTATAGTCCTGCCCGGCATCGGTGCGGAGAGTATAGGGCCGGTCGTAAATCTCGACCTGAATGGCTGGTGATTTAGAGGCCAAGCGAATCCCCCCTTAAGGTAAGTTTATTCTCCATTATGTGGCGGTAGGCGGGTTTGTCAAGGAATCCACTTGATCGAGAAGTTTTTGCACGCGGACGCGAACTACATCCCGCTCCAGTTTCAGGCGCTCCAAGCTCTTTTCCAGAGTGCGCAGGCGCGCGCTTTGGGCTTGCAGCTCGGCTTGGAGTTTCGCATTTCCCTGCTGGAGAACCTCTTTTTCAGATCGAAGCGACTTCAGCAAGGAGGCCGTTGCGGTAATTTTTTCTTCCAGGCTGGCCAGTTGTTCCAGGCCGTCCGTGTGAATTGATGATTCGGACATTCGTTACTCTTGATCCTTCTATCTTATGATATAGGAACTTTGAACCACTAGGGCATTTTCATAGTAAGTGTAGAGGTTCGCCTGACGAAACGCCGCCATCCTGGCGGCGCAATAGGCCAGCGGGACGCTGGCGCTACGGGCGGCGGATTGCTATATACCTACTTTGAAACCGGCCTAGCGGCGGATATGCGCACCTAAGATTTTCTCCAGGCAATCCATGATGCGCGTGCTGGCGGCTTGCAAATCGGCGTCGGTGAGTGTCGCCTCCTGGCTCTGCAACGAAACGCGCAGGAGCAAACTGTAGCGGCCCGCGGGAACGCTGCCGCCGCGGAATATCTCGACCGGACGGATGGCGCTCAGACCCGGAATCTGCAAGGCAGTAATCGCGGATTGCACTGCATTGAACGTAACATCTTTCGGCAACCACACGGAAAAATCCCGATCGACGGCCGGGAAACGCGAAATGGGTTGAGCCATCGGGGCAGCAAGCTCGCGCTGGTAAATCGTATCCAGAAAGATTTCGGCAACGAATACAGGCTGCCGGAATTTCCAGCGGGTTGCGAAGAGAGGGTAAAACTCACCCCAGCGGGCGATGGAGGCGTTGTCTGCTGTGAGGCGCGCACCGGGCTGGTAATAACCGGGAAGGTTTGCATTGTCGATTTCAAACTGCGAGTGACTGGAGATTTCCAGCAGTTGCTCAATATCCCCTTTGAGATCGAAGAAGTTGATGTCATATGGTTTCACGCGCTCGCGGTTCCAACTGGTATCGGACCGCTGGCCGGTGGCGACAAGCGCCAGCACCTGCGGCTCGGAATAGGCATTGCCAAGATCGCGGTAGACGCTGCCGAATTCAAACAGCCGGAAAGAGTCCTGGCCACGATTGAGATTCCATTGCACGGCGTCGAGGAGGCCCGGAACGAGGCTGTTGCGGAGAGCGGAAGCTTCTTCGCTGAGCGGATTGGAGAGCGCGACCATGGGTTGATCACCGAACGACTCGATGTCGCGGCCAACAAGAACCGAGGAGATGGCTTCGTCATAACCGAGGGACAAGAGGAGATTGCGGAGGCGTTCTTCTTTGAGGGCGCGAGGGGATTTGCAGGTGATCTGGCCGGTGCCCCCGGGCAGGCGCAGGGGAAAGCGGTCATAACCGTAAAGGCGCGCCACTTCTTCGATCAGGTCGATTTCGCGCGAGATGTCCACGCGATGCGAAGGGACGGCGCACTTCCAACCAGCGCGACCCTTGGGCTGCAAAGAAAAACCGAGGCGGTGGAGAATCTGCTCGACTTCCGAGGCAGGGATATCCATTCCCAGATGGCGTTGCAGTTCGGAGCGGCGCAAAAGCACTGAAGGCGCGGAGAACTGTTTCGGATAAACATCGGAGATATGGGGATCGAGAGTGCCGCCGGCCAGTTGCAAAATGAGGTCGCAGCAATGGTTGGCGGCGGCCATGGCGATGCCGATGTCAGCACCACGCTCGAAGCGGTGGGAAGCCTCGGTGTGCATTTCCTGACGCTTAGCAGTGCGACGAATGGCGACCGGATCGAACCAGGCGCTTTCCAGCAATACGTTTTCCGTGCCGGGAGAAATCTCCGAGTCGATGCCGCCCATGATGCCTGCCAGCGCAACGGGGTGGCGCGCGTCGGCGATGACCAAGTCGTCCGTGCAGAGGCGGCGGTCGACGCCGTCGAGCGTTTTGAAAATCTCACTTTCCTTGGCGCGGCGAACGATGATTTTGCCGCCTTTCAAGCGGTCCAGGTCGAAGGCGTGCAGCGGATGACCGTAAGCCACGAGGATATAATTGGTGGCGTCGGCAACGTTGTTGATGGAGCGCTGGCCGACGGCTTCCAGTCGCCGCACGAGCCAGTCCGGAGAAGGGCCGACCTTGACGCCGCGAATGATGCGCGCGCAGTAACGGCGGCAGAGGTCCTTGGCGACGATGCGTACCACGGGGTCTTTTTTGCTGGCCGAGATAGCAGATTTTTCCAGGGGCGATAGCGGGACATTGTAGAGAGCCGCGATTTCGCGGGCGATGCCGTAATGGTTGAGGCAGTCGGGGCGGTTGGTGGTGACATCCACGTCCAGGACGGCGTCGCCATGTTCCTCGGTGACGGAGTCAACGGGAAAGCCCAGGCGGGCAAGGTCTTCCGCCAAGCGCCGAGGGTCGGTGCTGGGGAGCGAAATAAATTCTTGGAGCCAAGAGAAAAGGATTTTCATTTTTCGAGAACCAAAAGCAGAACAAGCCCACGGCACAAGAGCGTGCCGTGGCTACCCAAGCAATACTAGCGGAATTGGCGCAGGAAGCGGACATCGCTTTGATAAAAAAGCTGAATGTCCTGCACGCCGTGCCTGAGCATGGCCAGTCGCTCGACGCCCATGCCGAAAGCAAATCCACTGAAGCGCGCGGGGTCGTACTTAACAAACGAATACAAAGCCGGGTCCACCATGCCGCAACCCATCAGCTCAATCCAACCGCTCTGCTTGCAGATGCGGCAGCCGCGAGAGCCGCAAAACAGGCAGGAAATGTCCACCTCGGCGCTTGGCTCGGTGAACGGGAAGAAACTGGGACGGAAGCGCGTACGCACCTGCGGGCCGAAAAACGCTTTCATGAAGTGATCCAAGGTGCCCTTCAAATCGGCGAAGCTGATGTGCTCGTCAACGGCCAGCCCCTCGACCTGATGGAACATCGGCGAGTGGGTGGCGTCGGGCGAGTCGCGGCGATAAACCTTGCCCGGAACAATGATGCGGACCGGCGGCTGCACTTTTTCCATCGTGCGAATCTGGACGGGCGATGTGTGCGTGCGCAGCACGGTGCGCGAATTCAAGTAAAAAGTGTCCTGGTCGTCGCGCGAGGGGTGGTCTTCGGGGATGTTCAAAGCTTCGAAATTGTAATAGACGGTCTCGATTTCGGGGCCTTCGGCGACAGAGTAGCCGAGCGAAAAGAAGATTTCGGAAATGTCGTCCATGACGCGGTGCAGGATGTGGCGAACGCCGACGGCGCGGCGGGTGCCGGGGAGGGGGATGTCGAGATCGCTTTCATGGGGAATCGTCGCAGATACTTGAATGCCTTGAAGTGACTCGGTTGAGGGAGATAGCGAAGAGACTACCTGATGCAAACCCATACTCTTAGGCAGTTCAATTTCAATATAGTTTTCAGCTAGCTTCCGCAGAGTATTGAGCTGTGCCCCTACAATTGGCTTTAACTCTGGTAGAGCGCTTCGAAGCCAGTTATCGGTAATAGACCGGATGATTCCCTGTTTGCGCCCCAACCACCGAACCCGCAATTCCTCTATTTTAGTTGGATCTACAGGACCTGATCTTGCAAGTTCATTCGCCTCGTTAATAAATTGGCTACTGAATTGAGAGAAAAGCTCCGTTAAAGTTGCGGCATTGCCGATGCCCAACTCGGCGAGGGTGTGCTGGGCGGCGTCGAAGGCATCGAGGGGAGGAAGGTTAGAAGGGCACATGAGAGGATCATTTGTAGAGAGATGTCATTCCATGTTGAATGAACTATTTCGGGAAGAAGCAGATTCCTCTCCTTCGGCAAGCTCAGGATCGGAATGACAGTTTAAAATGCCCACGGCACACAGTTCGTGCCGTGGCTACCAAACCGGCTCAGATAAAAATCGGAGACAACCGGCTGTGTCACGTGTCTCCTGTTTGCCAGCTTGGTGGCCGCTCCCTAAACGACATCAATATGTCGTTTAGTATCGCGGCTCGGATTAAAATCAAAACCTGCCCGCTCCCTGACGGTCGCGGCTCTGAAAATCAAAGGCGAAACCGACCGCTTACTGTCTCGCTCAATCCGCTTGGACCCACCATCGGGGAACAATGTGACTTAAGCTGTCTTCTTAGCAGCCAGAGTCTTAGCAGCCAGGGCCTGCTTGGACTGATCCACTAAACTGGCGAAGCCAGCGGCATCGCGCACGGCGATGTCGGCAAGAATCTTGCGGTCCAGGTCAATGGCAGCCAGCTTCAGGCCGTGAATAAAGCGGTTGTAAGAAAGTTCATACTTGCGCGTGGCGGCGCCGATGCGAATGATCCACAGACTGCGAAAATCCCGCTTGCGAGCGCGGCGGTCGCGGAAGCTGTACTTCAAAGCGCGCTGCACGGACTCCCTGGCGGCGCGGTACAGCTTGCTTTTGGTCATGCGATGACCTTTGGCGCGATCCAAAAGCTTCAGGCGCTTGGCGTGGCGTTTGGTTCCTCTTTTTACTCTAGGCACGGTTCAATTTCTCCTAAGGATATCGTTGTTCCCGCAAACCGGCAGCAGCCGGACGGACGCTGTTTAAGCGTAAGGCAATAAAGCCATGCAGCGCTTCTGGTCTCCCGCGGAGACCACCTCGGACTTATCGAGCTTGCGTTTGCGCTTGGTGGTTTTTGTAGTCAATATGTGGCGCGCATACGCATGACCGCGGAGGAACTTGCCTCCTGCGGTTTTTTTCAAACGCTTGGCAGCGCCACGGTGTGTTTTAATTTTCGGCACTAGTGTTCCTTCCTGGTCTTCCTGACATGAAAATGGCGAATGGCCCGACCGAGAATAAAAATTATTTCTTGGGAGCCAGGACGGCGGTCAGGGAAAATCCTTCCATGCGGGGCCGCGTCTCAATGGCGGCAGTGTCGGCGACATCCACCATCAAACGATCCATGAGGCGCCGACCGATCTCGGAGTGAGAGATTTCCCGCCCGCGAAATGTGATGACCGCCTTGACCTTGTCGCCTTCCTTCAGAAACCGCAAAATATTGTTTTTCTTGAATTCGTAATCGTGGTCGTCCGTGTTGGGACGAAACTTCACTTCCTTGATGATGATGTTTTTCTGGTTCTTTTTCGCTTCATGCGCCCGTTTATTCATCTGATAGACATACTTGCCGTAGTCCATGATCTTGCAAACAGGCGGGGTTGCCGTGGGCGAAACTTCCACGAGATCGAGATTCTGTTCCTTAGCTGCTTTCAATGCTTCCGCCGGAGTAATCACTCCAAGCTGAGAACCGTCATCGCCGATGACTCGTATTTCCTTGGCGCGAATCCGCTCGTTAATTCGAATATTCTGAACTGAAATACATTCCTCCCGTGGCAGGCATTCATTATTGCAAAGCTGCGTGCAAAGATGGCGCAACGCTGCGAAAGAACCCGCCGGAAAACAAAGTCAAATTATAGCACAGAGGGAAAATAGGATGGCAAGGGAAGGTGGGGAGGGCTTTAGCTTGAATATTTCATTTGCCTAGTTAAATGCCCATCGGATACGATACCGTACTATGCCAACTGCTGTTGACGATCCACATCATTTCGATTTCGACCTTGATCGAGGTATCCGCGTTCAAGTCGTTGAGAAATTAGAGACGAGTCCATTGCTGCCTTTGAAAAAACAAGTGGGACCGCAGGCCAGTGGAATCTACGCCCTCTACTTCAAAGACCATCTCGCTTATATCGGCAAGGCGTCGAAGGGCACGACTAAAAGCAAGCGAACATTGCGTGCGCGCCTTAATGAACATGTCACCAAGATCAGCGGGAGAAAAAATATCACGTTGGCAGACATGAAGTGCCGCTATTTGACGTTTGCCAGTGAATGGTGGGTGTTCGCAGCTGAATTTGCGCTCATCACTCATTATCGACCGGAATGGAACGAAAGCGGGTTTGGCAGCAAGCAGCCGGGCGTGGGTCGTCCTGGAACGGATCAAGTAAGCCGATGGAATGAGCTATTTCCGAAAAGGTAACTGTCGCTCGCAGTCATTACTGTTACGGCAGACGATCCAAAAGCAATGTCGCTTCCGAGCATGGTGAGCCTCTTTCCATTTTGTGGAAACCATCGGTCCATTCCTAATTTTGATAATCAGGTCGCATACAGTGAATCCTGCTTCTTCAGCCATGCGCATGAAGTCACAATGCGGCCATTTCGACTTATGGTTGTTCACCATGTCCGTGATTTTTGCAAGTAACAGGCCATCCGGCTTTAATACCCGTTTAGCCTGCTTCAAAAAAGGAGGATAAAGATAGCTCAGGTTCCAGTCATGTTCCTTTCCGCACTCTACAGTCGCACCGAAGTCCACATCAAATCGCTTCCTGCTTTTATCTCGGCCTTGCGGTCCGACGTGCGGCGGATCATACACAACAACTCCGAATTTTGCAGACGGAATTCCGGTCATTTTTCGATTATCCCCGACAATTTCTGGCTTGTACTGTGGATCGATATCCATCGAGACAACACGCCGCGTGGAGCCTTTCCAGAATCGCCCCGCGTTGTAAGTCGCATCCAAAATCGGCTCAGGCGGAACGGTGGCGTAGAACTTGAACATCGCTTCGAGCAGGTCGCCATCACTTCCCTCCCAAACGCTGCTGATTGGTTGGTATGTCGAATTACCATTGCCCGTTATAGGCAGTAATTGTTGGTTCGCCGCGCGTTGCAACTGCATAGTCATTCTCCAAATTTTACATTAGTAATGCGAAATCATCCAATGAACAAATGTGATTGGAGGTTCCTGCTTCCAACGCTGCTGTTGCATTCGATATGGCACCAATGAAGGATCATATGCAGTAACCGAGTTACTCCTCCAATTGGCGGGTGCGGATGGTGTGTAGGATGCGCTCGAGGAATGCGTCTGTGCTGAGGCTGCCCTGGTCGCCGTGTTTGCGCGTGCGGAGGCTGACCGAAGCGCTCGCGACTTCTTTGTCGCCCACCACGGCCATGAACGGAATCTTTTGCAATTGCGCTTCACGGATTTTGAGGTTGATTTTCTCGTTGCGGGCATCTACGGTCACGCGGACATCATTCTGGCGCAACGCCGAGGCCAACTGCTGGGCGTAATTCTGGTGTCGCTCGGCGATGGGCAGGACCATGACCTGGACCGGCGAGAGCCAGGCCGGGAAGGCTCCGGCAAAGTGCTCGATGAGCACGCCGCAGAATCGCTCCATTGCGCCGAAAGGAGCGCGGTGGATAATCACCGGGCGGTGCAGTTGGTTGTCGCTGCCGACATAGCCGAGATCGAAGCGTTCCGGCAGGTTGTAATCCACCTGAATGGTACCGAGCTGCCACTCGCGGCCCAGAACATCCTTGACGACGAAATCAATCTTGGGGCCGTAAAAAGCGGCTTCGCCCGGCTCGTCGGTGAACGGAATACCGAGTGAAGCAGCAGCCTGGCGGCAGGCCTGCTCGGCCTTCTCCCAAAATTCAGGACGCCCGGCGTATTTGGAGGAATCCGGATCGCGGAGGCCGACGCGCACGCGGTAGTCGGTCATGTTCAGCGTTTTGAAAATCGTTTTTACCAGTTCCAGGCAACCCATCAGTTCCTGGCTGACCTGCTCCTCGGTGCAGAACAGATGAGCGTCATCTTGAGTGAAGCCGCGCACGCGAACCATGCCGTTCAACTCGCCGGACTGCTCCCAGCGGTAAACGGTGCCGAACTCCGCCAGACGGATGGGCAGATCGCGATAGGAATAGCGCTGGCTGGCGAAGATGCGGATGTGATGCGGGCAGTTCATAGGCTTGAGGAGGTAACCCTCAATGTCGCCTTTGGACAGATGGTTGACCAGATCGGCGCAGGTGGCGTGCTCGGCGGCAAGCCGGGCGAGGGTATCGCGCTCCACGAAGGGCGGGTATTGGGAATCGGCGTAGTAAGGGAAATGGCCGCTGGTACGGTACAGTTCGAGTTTGCCGATGTGCGGCGTAAAGACCTGAGAGTACCCTTGTTTCCGCAGCTCCGCGGAAATGAAGTTCTGCAACTCCTGGCGGATGACCGCGCCCGCCGGGGTCCAGAGGATGAGGCCCTGGCCGACCATTTCATCCAGCACAAAGAGGTGCAGTTTTTTCCCGATGACGCGGTGGTCGCGCTCGCGAGCCTCTTCGAGGCGCTGGAGGTGCTGATCGAGATGGGCTTTATCGAAAAAGGCGGTGCCGTAAACGCGCGTCAGGCGGTCGGAAGTTTCATCGCCATGCCAGTAACTGGAGGCAAGCGACATGACCTTGAAAGCTTTGATGCGCCCGGTGGAAGGCACGTGCGGACCCATGCACAGGTCTTCCCAATCCTTTCCCGGCTGACCCGTGGAATAGAAAGACAGGGGAGGCTTCTGGCGACCGCTGGCCACGGCGCCTTCGAGCGCGCGCATGGCGTTATCGACTTTATATTTGTTGCCTTCGCCCTGGAGCTTGGCGAGAGCTTCCGTTTCAGGCATTTCATAGCGCGTCATGGGCTTGTTGGCGGCGACGATCAAGGCCATGCGCTTTTCGATCTCTGCGAAGTCTTTCGACGAGAGCGTCTCGCCATCGGGAAAGTAAATGTCGTAATAAAATCCCTCGTCGGTGGGAGGGCCGTAGACCAGCTCGGCCTTCGGGTAAAGCTGCTGAATGGCCTCGGCCATGACGTGAGCAGTTGTGTGACGGACAAGAAAGAGCGCGTCGCGGTCCGGCGCGCCGGTTTTGGATTTATCGGTAACGAACTGGATTTTGCAGTCGCGATCAATGACCGTCGCCAGATCGCGCAGGTCTCCATTCAAGCGCACGCCAATACTGGCCTTGGCCAGACCCGGGCCGATATCAGAGGCCACTTGACTGGCTGGGACAGGATGATCGTAGACGCGGGTGGAGCCATCGGGCAAAGTGACAACAGGCATTGCATCTCATTTCTAGCCAGATTCAATCAGGCAGATGGAAACTGGTCAGGCCAACGACAACTTCAAAATTGGGCCTTCAGCAATTCTGCCAAGTTTGCGCGCATGGAATCAAGTTAGAAGGCGCGGTCAGAATCGAGAAGGATGGTGACGGGGCCGTCGTTGACCAGTTCAACCTGCATCATAGCTTGAAAAACGCCGGTCTCCACGCAAAGGTTCAAGCGACGCAAGGCGGCGAGGAAATACTCGTATAATTCATTGGCTTGTTGCGGCGGGGCGGCCTGAGCGTAGCTGGGGCGGCGACCGCTGCGAACGTCGCCGAGCAAAGTAAATTGGGAAACCACCAGCACCGCGCCGTTGGTGTCGCGAACGGAGAGATTCATTTTATTGTCGGCGTCGGGGAAAATTCTGAGGTGCGCGATTTTTTCAGCAAGATAGTCGGCGGATGGCTGGGTATCGGTTGCAGCCACGCCTAAGAGTACCAGCAGGCCTGCGCCGATCTCGCCAACGCATTTTGAATCGACGCGCACGGCGGCGCGGGAAACGCGTTGAATGACGGCACGCATGGATGTTTCGCAGTCAACCCCCTGTAGCAAGGGTATTTTTGCTATTCTGTGGAACTAAATCAAGCAAAAGAGGAAGGCTTGACATGGCCATTGCCAAAGACAAGTTTCGCAAAGTGCTGGGACATTTCGCGACGGGCATCACCGTGGTGACCATGCGGCAATCGTCGGGAGCACCGTGGGGCTTTACCGTGAACGCCTTTACGTCCGTGAGTCTGGAGCCGCCGTTAATCCTGGTGTGCGTGGAAAACAATACGGAAAGCAATCGGGTGATGGTGGCAAGCGAGCACTTTGCTGTGAATTTCCTGAGCGAGGATCAGCAGGAGATTTCGCGGCGATTTGCATCGCGGCAGCCAGATCGCTTTAATGACGTCAATCATTCGGATGGGAAGTATGGAACGCCGCTGCTGGCCGGATGCTTAGGGCATCTCGAATGCCGCAAGACGGCCACGCACCAGGAAGGCGATCATGTAATTGTGATCGGCGAGGTGCTGGAGGCAGAAGCCATTGGGGGCAGGCCGCTGCTGTTTTATCAAAGCGCATACCAGCATTTGGGGGTGGTTGAAAAGCGTACAGGCCATTAGGAACAGTCCAAAACTTCCACACCATGAATATGACCGGCGAGGCTGTTCTGATATTTAATAGATGAAATATTGTATTTGGTAAAGTTTAGCCATCCCGGAGGCTCTACAATGTTCGTAAGATGTTACTTCATTGAAACTAAACGGACTTAGGCATTTGAAAAAGCATGTGAATTGGCAGACAAAATGCTAGTTGAAGTCTACCTTTAGGAATAGCAGTTAAAGAATGATTCAATGGCGGGCTGCGAGCAGTTAAACAGATTTAGGGATGAGGAGGTGATGCGCATGAAAATACGACCTAAGATCGCGGGAATAGGAGCGGTAGTTTTATTGGTTATGGCAACAAATATGACCTGGGCTCAAAACAAGCGCCGAGTGGTCAATGCACAACTAACTGGTTACCAAGAGGTAGCAGCGGTGTCTTCCACAGGTAAGGGCGCGTTTCGGGCACGACTGGATGAGGCATCGATTGAATTCCAATTGTCTTATTCAGGATTGGAAGGCTCAGTTCGACAAGCGCACATCCATTTGGGCCAGCGGGGAGTGACTGGAGGAATAACCATCTGGCTGTGCCAGACAGCGGCAAACCCAGCACCTGCTGGGGGAGCAGTTATACCAGAGTGTCCGCAAGAAGGAACGGTAACGGGCACCAGAATGGCAAGCGACGTGATAGGCCCTGCTGGTCAGGGGATCGCGGCAGGCGAATTCGCGGAAGTTCTGAGAGCCATTCGAAGCGGCAATGTTTACGCGAATGTCCACACGGATAAACACCCGGGAGGGGAAATCCGGGGTCAGGTACGTACGGACGATAATCAGAATCCGCACTAGCGATGACTGAAAACCCAGCCAGGAACTGACTGGCCGAATAAACCATCAGAGGTGAACGGCGCATAGCGGAAGGGCCAGCGCCTTTATCACATTAAAGACGATGTGCCGACCTAATCGCCCGCGGCGCGGCGCAGGCCGAATTCGACGCCGAATTGCTGGGCAACGAAATAGCTGAGGCAATCAGTATAAAACTTCTGGCTGACCGTGCGGACAACGAATTCGGAATCCTGCGGTTGAACCATGTGGTGAATTTCGTGCAGGAAAACCGCCAGCAGAGCGAGCTGCCATTGCAGGGAAGCAAATTCCTGGGAATCGGCTTCTGGGGGCAGCGCGAGATGGGAAAGCGGCAACGGCTCCCATTGCCGAATCGCCTCGTAGGCCAAATCCATTTCACCAGTGCGGACGCCGCTCAGGTTGCGCAGTTTGTGCGTCAGGCGGCTTTCGGTTCCTGGTGGGTGATGGTGGCCCAGGCAATCGCAAACGTTATGCCGGTGCATCAAGACAACCATCAGATGCGGAGCTGACTCCAGAATGGGTTGGTAACGGGCGCGAAACTGACCCGGAATCATCAGCCAATGATCCTCCAGTATTTCGCGGAAATGCCCTGCCCCCACGCCATCTCCTTTGGGATAAGTAATCAGCACCAATGGCAGGTCGGCAGCCGGGCGCACTAAAACCTGTTCCCTTCCCCGCAGAGTCTGATACATATGCCGGAGCAAACCGGGCGTATGTACTTTGGACTTTTCTTTGGAGTGCTGGCTCAGCATTGGTTTAGAATGGGCCTACCCCTTCTCTCCGGGCAATCTTCGGAGATGCTTACTTCATTAGACACCAAAAGATGGGCTGACGTTCCGAAAAAATATATTCTGCCGGGTGCGAAAATTAGAACAAATTCAATTCACATATCCCATCTTGTATATCAAGGTTATTTTTCCCTGGAACTTTCCTTCATTCGATTCCATAATTGCCATAGGAATGCATTGATACGATTGATTGGAGACAGTTATCATGAAATCATTAAAAATCTTCTTCACCATTTTCTCCGTCGCGGGCCTGGGCATTTATCTGACAGCTTGCAGCCAGCAGCCAGTGCAGCAAGCGGAAGTTGCCCCTGCGCCAGCAGTGGAAAAAGCGAGTGAGCCTGCACCTGTTGCGGCAGAGCAAGCGCAGGCTGATGAACCAACAACGCCAGAGCATGGCCATGCAACGTCTGTGGAAGAGGCGGCTGCCGCCGCGGCCGCGCAGAAAGGCGCGCACTTGGACCATGATCCGAAACACGGTGGAACCTTCTTTATGGCATTGAACAACATTCACCATTTGGAAGGCTTGTTCGTGCCACCCGGCGTATTTCGCCTGTATTTATATGATTCACATACCCATCCTTTGAAAATCGAGGATGTAAAACGAGCCGGAGGGACGGTGATTTGGGGTGAGGAAGAAAACTCCCCGGAGACGCCATTGAAATTATCGGCGGACGGACAAAGCTTGGAAGCTGCTTATGGCCGACCTGTCAAATTCCCGATTACCATCACCTTGAGTTTCCGGCCTCCGGGCATGGCTGCCGGGGAAAGACCGGAAATCTTCACGTTCCCGCTCAGCCACTACGTAGGCAACCCATAGAAAGAATTGCCGCCAAATGACGCCTGAGGGCGCTCAAGGCACAAAGAAGGCAACGTCTGTAAGCGCCCGGATAACTGCATTTCCTGACAATTACTTAGCCGACAGATGGGAAAATCAGAGTTTTCAAAGGGGAAACTACGGCCAATCATGGATTGACTTCGCAAAACCGCCAAGACATAATCAGGCCGATCAAACTAGACTAGATATCGACGGGCGCGATTGCCGGAGTAGCCATTTACGCGAGAGGAATTCACGCCTTACCAGCAATAACACTGCAAGAAAAACGCTGAATGGGTCTGCCAGGGTGAATGCATGGACAAGCCACAACCCTGCAATAAAATCTAATCGCAAGGGAGAGATGGATGCCAGTCGGAACATCTCCATCGGTTTCACAACAGAAACACAGTGGTTTAGATCAGCAGCAACTCATGCGAGCGTACAGAATCATGGTTCTGTCGCGCCGTATGGACGAAAAAGAAATTTCTCTGCACCGGCAAGGGAGAACATTTTTCGAGATCAGCACGGCTGGCCATGAAGCGATACAGACGGCTGCGGGCATGACTCTGAAGGCGGGATCGGATTGGTTCTTCCCTTACTACAGGGCGCGCGCGCTGGCTGTGGGCCTGGGAGTATCACCTTACGACATGCTGCTGGAAGCGTTCGGTTCCGGGCAAGCACCCTTTAGCGGGGGCCGGCAAATGCCCAACCACTGGGGCAGCAAGGAATTGCATATCGCTTCGCGATCCAGCGCGACAGGAACGCAATGGCTGCATGCGGTTGGATGCGCAGAGGCGGGTATTTATTTCAATTCGGCTCCTGATCCATCGAAATGGGCCGGGCGTTTTGAAAAGGATGAGATTGTCTGTGTCACCGGAGGCGACGGGGCGACCAGCGAGGGAGAATTCTACGAATCGCTCAACACGGCCTGCAATTATCGCCTGCCGGTTATTTACCTGATTGAAGACAATGGTTACGCGATTTCGGTGCCGGTGGAATGCCAGACACCGGGCGGCAATATTTCCCATTTGTTGAGCGGATACCCAAATTTGCTGCGCATCGAAGTGGATGGCACGGATTTCTTCGCGAGCTTGGAAGCCGTGCGCAGCGCGGCCACCTATTGCAGGGAGCGGCAAGGCCCGGCACTGGTTCATGCGCATGTGGTCCGATTGCATTCCCATTCGCTCTCTGACGATCAGAAGGTTTACAAAACAGCCGAAGAATTGGAAACGGAGCGCAGCCGCGACCCCATTCATCGGTTGGCGAGCTTTCTGGAAGCAGAAGGAATTGCTAAGAAGCAAGAACTGGAGGCCATTGACGCAGAGGTAAAAAAGGTAATCGAGGAGGCCGCCGAGCAAGCTCTGCAAGCGCCGGCGCCGGATGGCCGAACCGCTCCGCTGCGGGTCTATTCAGAAGCAGTCGATCCGACCTCGGCTGCGTTTCAGTCCGATTCCCAGCTTTCCGGCGCACCAGCAACGATGGTGGCTCTGATCAACGCCTGTTTGCACGACGAAATGCGCCGGGATCCGCGAATGATTATTTTCGGGCAGGATGTGGCTGATGCCAGCCACGAAAAAAATCTGGCGCATGTAAAAGGAAAAGGCGGCGTGTTCAAAGTGACGCATGGCTTGCAGAGAGAGTTCGGCAGCCGCCGCGTGTTCAATGCCCCCATCGCAGAAGCTAATATCGTAGGCCGCGCGGTCGGCTTTGGAATACGGGGGCTGAAGCCTGTGGTGGAGATCCAGTTCTTCGATTATATTTGGCCGGCCATGATGCAGCTTCGCGATGAGCTGGCCGTGCTGCGCTGGCGGTCGAACGGCAATTTCTCAGCCCCGGTGGTGATCCGCGTGGCCATTGGTGGATATTTGCGCGGCGGCGGCATCTATCACAGCCAGTCCGGCGAAAGCATTTTCACCCATATCCCAGGGCTGCGCGTGGTGATGCCTTCCAATGCCCTCGATGCCAATGGATTGTTGCGAACCGCCATCCGGTGCGATGACCCGGTGCTGTTTCTGGAACACAAGCACCTATACCGGCAGCCTTATAATCGCAGCCCGTATCCAGGACCGGAATACATGATCCCGTTTGGAAAAGCCAGCGTAGCCCGAGAAGGCCGGGACATGACGGTGATCACGTATGGAGCCGTTGTACAAAAAACGTTGCAAGCGGCGCAAAAGCTGGCCGAGGAAGGCATGAGCGTCGAGGTTCTGGACCTGCGCTCACTGAGTCCCTACGACTGGGATGCGATTGCAAAATCCGTCAGCAAAACCAACCGGGTGCTGGTGGCGCATGAAGATTGCATTTCGTGGGGGTATGGCGCGGAGATTGCGGCGCGCATCGCAGACGAATTGTTCGACCACCTGGACGCTCCGGTGAAGCGCGTGGGGGCGCTGGATACGTTTGTCGGCTATCACCCAAATCTTGAAAAAGCGATTTTGCCGCAAGCATCTGACCTGGAAAACGCGATGAGAGTATTGCTTTCCTGGTAAGAGTTGCATCCTT
>MEKX01000157.1:0-53573 GCA_001767075.1 Acidobacteria bacterium RIFCSPLOWO2_12_FULL_54_10
GGGGAAATGGCATGGGTATTTCGATTCGCAAGCTATCCGAAATGGGAAAATCTCTTCTATGAGGTAACCGCCGACAGTCGTTCGCGCAGCTCCCGCTGGGGCGAGGCTTATTCAGCCGCTCGCGCATGAACGATGAAACGTTTTGGAGCGGAACCCACAAAGGAGAACGGGTAGCAAGTGACTAGCGTCAATGCGGGCTCCGCGGAGGGTTGCAGGACCGTGGTATTGTCAGGGTCCGCGATTTCGACCGATTTCACAATGTACCGGAAAGAGCCAGAGAGCGTGGTCAGCACAATCTCGTCATTCTCGGCGATTTCTTGCAGCGGCCGAAAGAACGTGTCGCGGTGCGCGGCAATCACTGTATTGCCTGCATCGCCGGGCAGGCCTGTTCCCGGGATGTGCCCTGCTCCCAAGAGCAACTGTCGTTCCCCATCGCCTTCCAAGATCATCGTGGACAAGTTCAGACGGGGGATTTCAATCCTGCCGATCACCGAATTGATCATCGGAGGCGGACGGTTCTTTGCACCGCGATACCAAGGACCCGAATTGGAAGAAAGATGTGCAGCGACTGGGCTGTTCCCCAAGTCCCGCTGGAATGCCCAATTTGCGTAAGCCTGAAATCCCTCCGCCCACACGAGCAGAACTACGCAATAGACTAGAGCCAGTGCGCCGGCAATCTGAAATCCGCGAGCTAGCAGGCGTATCGTAGCCTTCATAGCCTTCCGGAAAAAAGGAGCGGCCGCGGCGCCTTCGCCCCGGCGCCGGGCCGCGGAAAATCGAACCTAACTACTCTCTTTGGCGAACGATTTCAGTATGGCTCCCATCGCCAGTGCCAATCCTCCTAGCAATCCCAGTAACGGGAACGGGCTGGCGGTGCGCGGCAACTCGGGCTGTTCCTGAGTGGTCGGTTCCGCAGCCGGCGTGGGCGTCGCAGCTGGGGCCGTCGGAGCGGGAGTGGTAGCTTGTGCTATCTCAACGTTTTCCTGTTCCGCAGGCTGTTCCGCCATCGCCGGTTCGCGGCTAGCTGGAGCAGCTTGGGGTTCATACGCCGGAGCTGCCGGTGCTGGGGCAGCGGCAGTGCTGGCCGGGGTCACCGGCTCGCCCGCGAGTGCCATCAACACTGGCCCGCCCTTGGGATAGAGGAATTGCTCTCCTGTGATCTCCCCTGGATAAAAAATATCCCTCACGGCCGGAGGGGTACTCCCTCTGGTTTCATAAAACGTCACTTCGACATTTTCCGAAGGCCGCGAACGCTCGACGGGAATCGCCATGAGGGTGGCGTGAATTTTCGTTTCATCGTGATTCCAAAACCGCAAGATGTTCGGATTCCCCCAGTCCACCCGCTTGACGACATAGGTGCCGGATTCCAGAACCGCACCCGGAATTTGTACCGGCTGGCTAAAGGTCAAGATTGTTTTCTTGTCCATCGCGCTGGCGCTGCTGTTGGGAACCAAACAGAGCCCCAACAGCATCAGTCCAGTTACTAGCATCAGAAGGGCTCTCCGCAGTGGTAGTCTTCGATTCATTTCATAGTGCATAAATATCTTCCTCCTCAATTCTGGCTACCCCACTAATTGCAAGTCATGGGCCAAGGAAGTGACAGCCCGTAACTTTTTGATTCCAGTTGGGCTGTTCAACGTTGGGGGGGATCTTGAGACCATTGGATTCCTCTCAGATAACCCTCCGTTCCCCTCTAAAAGGAATTTTTTCCGCTTTGCAAGTGCCCGTAGGGGGACGGGAGTAATTCGGGCAGGACTAGAGCAAATATCCTAAAAAACTAAGTTGAACTCCCAATTGCGTCTCCGGTCAATCGAACTGACAATCTGCCTGGAACACAGCATCTGAGGATCGAATTGCGCGGGGAAGCATCGGAGCCGAACTTGCAAAATCTGCAGGAGCTTGCTGCAACGGAACGAAACTCCAGAAGAACCAGATTCTGGCATCTGCTTTTCACACTTACTTGGATCCTGGGAACCGCTGTAGCGGTCTCAAGCGCTGACTTGCCGGTCGACCTTACCGAGCAACACCTAAATGACGTCGTAAGGGATTTTCGGGGCAGGCTGCGTATTACTCCACCGGTATCGGTTTCCATTGTCGCAGCCAATCAATACCTTGTTTCGGTGGAACAAGCATCGCGGCCACAGAAGGGTTTCATCATCAAGTTTGACCGAGAATTTCTCCCTACTTTGGAAGAGCAAGAACTGCGCGCTGTGATTGCCCACGAGCTGGGCCACATCTGGATTTTCACCCACCACCCCTATCTTCAGACAGAACCTCTGGCGAATGAAAAAGCAATGCAACTGGTTGACCGCGAGAGCCTCGAGAAGGTTTATAAGAAGGTCTGGCAGTTCGAGGGACAGAAGGGTTCTTTGGAAGAATTCCTAGCTAAGGTCGAGTAGAAAACCCCAAAGCGCTTGGCATTCCTCTGGCGTCCGTCGCGGCTCGATGGAACGCAAGGTCTAGTCCCACCCATCATGCGGTTGAGAATCGATCCAGACGGGCCATAGTGACGTAGAAACTATTTGGAAATTCCGCCCTCGGTCATCTTGCGTGGATCCAGCAGGCGATTCAATTCCTCGGGTGTCAAGCGGGTCATCTCGGTGGCCACATCTTTGACGCGACGGCCCTCGGCATAAGCTCTCTTGGCGATCTTTGCCCCCGCCTCATATCCGATCACCGGATTCAGAGCCGTCACCAGAATTGGATTGCGCCCCACCAGTTCGGCGACATGAGCTTCGTTTACGCTGAAGCCGGCAATCGCTTTGTCGGCCAAGACGGAACAGGCGCGTGCCAGAAGCGCCACACTCTCCAGCAGGTTGTAAGCGATGACCGGCAGCATCACGTTGAGTTGAAAATTTCCTGCCTGGCCGCCCACCGTGATCGTGACGTCATTGCCTATCACTTGAGCGCAGACCATCGTGACCGCTTCTGGAATCACCGGGTTCACTTTGCCGGGCATAATGCTGCTGCCGGGCTGCAAGTCGGGCAAGCTAATCTCAGCCAAGCCAGCCTGCGGGCCGCTGTTCATCCAGCGGAGGTCATTGGCGATTTTCATCAGGGCCACGGCCACGGTCTTGAGCTGGCCGCTCAGTTCCACGGCGGTATCCGCGCTGCTGAGGCTGCGGAAAAAATTCCCGCTGGCCCGGAACGGAAGTCCTGTGAGTGAGGCCAGGCGGGCGCCGATGCGGGTAGCGAATTCCGGGTGAGCATTCACACCGGTGCCCACGGCCGTCCCGCCCAGCGCCAGCTCACCCAGACGCGGTAGCGTAGATTCGAGCCGTTCCACGCCTTGGCCGATCTGGCTGCTCCAGCCGCTCAACTCCTGGCTCATTCGGATGGGCAGCGCGTCCATCAGGTGAGTCCGGCCCGTCTTCACGACTCGATCCAAATCTTGCGCCCGATGGTTGATGGCGTCTTGAAGATAGTTCATGGCAGGAATCAAGTTCTCGCTCACCTCCAGGCTGGCGCTGACGTGGATGGCTGCCGGAATCACGTCATTGCTGCTCTGGCTCATGTTGACGTGGTCGTTGGGGTGGACTGTACGACCCAATTTCCGCGAGGCCAGATTGGCTATGACTTCATTGGCGTTCATATTGGTGCTAGTCCCAGAGCCGGTCTGGAAAATATCGAGGGGGAATTCGGCGTCGTGAACGCCGTCCTCGACCTCCCGCGCGGCATCCTGGATGGCCGCAGCCAAATCCGAATCCAGTAGTTTTAGTTCCAGGTTCACCGTCGCGGCAGCGCCCTTAATGATGCCCAGGGCCCGCAGAAATGGCCGCGGAAACCGCAGGCCACTCATCGGGAAATTCTCCACCGCCCGCTGGGTTTGGGCGCCGTACAGGGCCTTGGATGGCACACGCACTTCACCCATGCTGTCTCGTTCAATCCGAATTTCCTGCTCTTCCATTTTTTCATTCTCCGATTATCTAGGATTCCCATCTCGCCCCGCCGGCTGCGCAAATTATAGACCCAACTGCTTTCGTTCCTGCTATATTCCTCAATACTCAGTCAGCGCTCGGAAAATATACCGTCCTGCCAGTCTCGCAAACCGGTCCAGGTCCTGGCAGGTAAGGGCTATGAAGGCAATTGGCAAAATCACCTGCCTAGGCGGGTTGGTCGGTTAGGGGGAGCGGTGCCGACTCTGGATTAACCCCGGGGTCTACTCGAAGGTTTTTGGGCGATTAACTTAGCTCTGTTGAAGGACCAAAAACAGAAGAAGATAACGCTTCAGGTTGTGCGTGACCAGAAAATTCTCTTTGATATGCTCATGACCATTCTCGCCGAGCCGGGCGGCGAAGTCCGGGTTGGAAAGCAGGAAGCGAATCTGGTAGGCGGTTCCCTCGACCGAATGTGTCAGCATTCCCGTCACTTTATGGATGACCTGAGAGGGAATCCCACCCACGGCCGAAGCTACTACCGGCTTCTTTTTCCATAGCGCTTCGGTAACAGTAAGCCCGAATCCCTCCCGTAGCGATTTCTGAATGATTATGGTCGAAACACGTTGTAGGGCATTGATCTCCAAATAGCTCCAAGGCGGCAAGATTAGAATGTGAATATCGGGATCCATTCCAGCAGCTTCCTGTACTTCCTGCAAGACCGCTGCACCCTCCGGATCGTCTGTCGCTCCGCCGCCCGCTAAGACCAATTGGCAGTCAAAATACTTTTTGACCCTGCGATACGCTGCGAGCACGCCCACGGGGTCCTTGAGCCGGTCGAAGCGGGAAATCTGCGTCAGGATAGGACGCTTCGTGTCAATCCCGAATCGGTCTGCCACCGACTGGATAAATTCTGGCTCGAGTTCACGATTCTTATCTGCCAAAGGATCGATCGTCGGGAAGAAAAGGTATTGAGGGATGCTCAAACCTTGAGTGAAGGAGGGAGAGGAAAACAATGACGCGTCATACTTCTCGATGAAGGGGCGGAGGAAGTTCCACACATCGCTGTTCGGACGGGATAGATCGATGTGACAGCGCCAAATCCACTTGTTATTCAAGCCGTCTCTGGCTTGCACCAATGCAGCTGGTTGGGGATCGTGGATCACGATAAAATCATCATCCAGCGCGATGTTTTTCTTGTTTTCCTCGATCACCTGGAGAAAAAGATCATACCATTCCGGGCGACCCTCAAACGGGGCGCCGTGGAGGGCATTGTGGAACGCTTTGGTGATGACAAAAAAGTCATCGCCGCCCTTCAGCACCTCCCAACAGGTGGGCACCCACAGCTCCTCCATTAACGGCACGATGCGGTACAGCAGCTCTGCCACGCCGCCTCCCACTGCGGTGGAGTTCACCATTTTTACACGCCGTCCTCCAATCCGATTGGCCAGTTCGCGCAGTTCATGCACTTCCGGCTGGCCAATGACGGCCGCATAGTCATCGAGATGAGGTGTATTAACCCCTTCCGATATCTTGGGGGTACTCATTAGTGTTGCCATCGTTCCATTGTCTCCAATATTTCTTTGCGCACGCCTTCGAGAGTATTGGTATAGAAGTCAACACGATTTACCTTTTCGGCCAACTCGGGAAGACTCAGACTGTCTTCAATCCACTGGGAGAAATCATTGGTCGCTAGTTGCAATCGTAAGCGGGAATTAATGAAGTGAAAATGAAGTGTTTGCAAGCTGAGCTTCCTGATCCCATCGGAGAGTTCCCGGAGCGTGTAAGCCTTGGCGTCCAGAGGAACCGCCAGTTCGATGGCTTCGGAAAAGTAGAAGGGCTCAAATGCCGGCCGGTCCGCTGATTGCGGGTTCCGCTTAAGATAGTTTTCCAAGGCGTCCACGAGAACTTGGCGGAGGTCCGCCAGCGAGACAAAATCCCTCAGGTCGATGGCCCCCAATTCTTCGGCCAGCATGGTTTCGTTACACGACGCCATTACCCATTGCGCGAAATCATTCGAAAAAACTGTATAGTGGTGTGATTCCAGGCTTTGAAAGGTGTGAAAGAAAATCGAGTCTTCCGGAACTGTGCGAAGGTGGCTGCCTAACTCCGCCAGCGTCCATGCACGTTCGGTTCTAATTTTGATCAGATAGGATGCCGCTACAAAGTGGAAGGAGCGTTTCGCCTGTCTTATCACACTGTCTGCCAGAACCTTATTCATTTCCAGCGCCTCCTCCATTTATTCGGCCCTCCGAGGATGGTGTCGAGGAGTCCGCCGGTGACGCCGTGGACCCGGTTGGATACACCAGGATTTCAACTTTGCCCGCATCGCCGGCGTTCGTCCGTGCAGTCTTGCCCAGCCCCTTCGTCTTGAACCGGCTGTCATCCATTTTGAAGTTTTTGACCAGATAGTCGCGCACTACCATAGCCCGAGCCTGCGTCAGCACGCGATTATCCTCTGCGTCGCCTTTCATCCCGGTATAGGCCACCGCCACCGCCAGGCCGAAACGGTTTCCTTCAAGGAATTTTCCAGCCGCGTTCAATGCCTTTTGATTCTTGAGCTTCGCGCTGTCAGTCTTGTCGAAGATCTGATTTGCGTCGTAGACAAATCTCTGAATGCTGGGCTGTGCGGGCAGGCGTGCAATTTCGTGCGTGGTCAGTTCCGCGGAATCCTGATAACCGCGCCGGTTGAAAAACCCGCGCAGGAAGAAATTGGTCTTGAGCGCTTCCATGTTTTCCCGAAACGCGGTAGTCCCGGCTTTGGCCTGCTGGTAGATCTGCTTGTCGTTGACGAGCGCACCCAGGGTTCCTTTACCTTGATCGATGTTCGAACTGATCGACTCCAGATGTTCCGTGGCCTCACTGGTACTATCCAGAATTTCATTTGCCTTCTTAATCAAGTCAGAAATATCCAGCGGAGGAAGGCTCCCTATGGTAGCTCCATCATTCACCTGAGGCGCGTCATTGGATCCGAACGAGATCTCCACGTATTTGTTTCCCAGCAGCCCTTCCGTCTGTATCGCCGCGATGGAATCATTCTTGATGACATCCTGGGTCGAGCTTTCCATGTCCATCAACACGGTCATTTCTCCGTCGGATTGAGTGGGCAGTTGGATTTGCCGGACAGTTCCTTTGTGAATTCCTCCGACGCGCACCGGGGCTCCATTATTGAGGCCAGAGACGTTCTTGAAAGACGCCTTCAGCCGGTAGGTGGAGCTAAACAGGAACTGCCGATCCCCAATCAGGAAGATGCCGGCGGCCAAGAGAATCAGCGTTCCAACGATAAACATGCCCAGGCGGATCACTCGCGACATAATCCCTCCTAAGTATCCTGCCCCAGAAATTTCGCAACAAACGGCTCTTTGCTCTGCTCAAGTTTGTCAAAGGTTCCCTCAAGCAAAATAGTTCCTTCGTGGAGCAGGGCTACCCGGTCGGAAACGGCGCGGGCGCCATGCAGGTCATGAGTGACGACAATCGATGCCATCTTATGTTCCGACTGCAGCTGCAGAATCAAGTTTTCGATTTCTCCCGCGGTGATGGGATCCAGCCCGGCCGTGGGTTCATCGAACAGTAAAATATCAGGCTCCATAGCCAAAGCGCGGGCCAGACCGACTCGCTTCTTCATCCCGCCAGAGATCTGGGATGGCATCTTGCGCATGTCCTCGGCCATGCCGACACTCGCCAGCAACTTCCGGGCGCGATCTATTTGTTCTCCTGCTGGCATCCGATTATGCCGCCGCAGTGGGAAGGCGACATTTTCCTCTAACGTCAGAGAATCATAGAGCGCTGCCTCCTGGAACAGGAAACCGATCTTTTTCCTCACTTCATTCAACTGCTCCAAGGGCAGGTCCGTAATTTCGCGCCCGTGGATGCGGATGGAGCCTGCATCTGGCTTCTGCAAGGCAACCAACAATTTCAGCAGAACGCTTTTTCCGGTTCCGCTGCGGCCCAGCACGGTGAGGGTTTCTCCCTGGGCAATCTCCAGATCAATTCCGTTGAGGACCGTCTGCGTGCCGAAAGATTTCCGCAAGCCCTTCACGACCACTGCCGACTCGTTCTGTTTGCCTTCCATCGGGTTCCCCCTAAGGGAAAAATACAAGGATCAAGCGAACAAGCAAGACGTCGGCCAGAATCACAAACAGCGACGACAACACGACCGAGCTAGTGGCGGCTCGGCCCACGCCGGCTGTTCCGCCCCTGGTTCGCATTCCCTGAAAGCACGCAATCAACCCAATAATCAGACCAAATACGGCGGTCTTGAAGGTTGGCGGGAGAAAATCGTTGAAGGTCACGTTCTTCAGGCCGTCATCCAAAAACAGACGCAGCGACATGGGTTCCGCAAGCGTCGTGGTGACCCAGCCCATGAAGATGCCTGAGAAATCGGCCGCCAGGGTCAGCAACGGGAGCATCAGAGTGCAGGCCAGAACCCGCGTAGCAGCGAGGAACTTGTAGGGATTCACGCCCGAAGCCTCCATGGCGTCGATTTGATCAGTTACTTTCATCGACCCCAATTCTGCACCGATGCCCGCTGCCACCCGGCCGCTTACGATCAGGGCGGTGATAATCGGGCCACTTTCTCGAAGAATCGAAAATATGATGACGGAGGGGAGCAACGATTTGGCGCCAAACTGGATTAAACTGTCGCGTGTCTCCAGGGACAAAACTACTCCCGTCGCGGCGCCGGCCAGAGCGACCAGCAACAGCGATTTCGATCCCACCTCGTCCAGTTGACGGAGGAGCTCGCGACCTTCGTAGGGGGGAGTGAGGACGGCCCGCACCAATCGCCCGGAGAATACGCCCATCTCGCCAAACCATTCTAGGAATGAGACAACAAGATTCTTAGCAACAGGCAAATGGTTTCTCATCCCACCGTTCGGTAAAATCCATGGCAGTGAAGACGCCATCGCCACGATCACAATAAAGATACTGAGATTGATCGTCATCGCTCCATCCGCTGAGTCGAGTTGCAACTCGCGGTAATTCCAGAACCGCGCGTAGAAACACAGTCCTCGACAGAACCACTGGGAGCAAATTGCTTGCCAGAACTCTAAGTGTGTGAGATACCCCAAGTACTTATTAGCCTTAGAAAGCGATCGTATGGCTCGCCTGAGCCAGCCAATTCTCGATATCAGGGAAAAGTGTCCCGCTACTCTGCTGAATTGAAAATTAGGCAATGATCTTCTGGAATTCCACTAACATATTGATACAAATTAAGTTATTTAACTGCGTAAGCCTTCCAAAAGTAACCATCGCGCATTACGACTGGGAGACTGGATTGGAGGGAAGGCAGTTAAGCATGCCTGGAGTGATGATCGTTCTGGGTAACTGTTAAGTGATCTGGCGATACCGTCCCCTGTGAATCGAAATTCCACTTCCGCCATAACTTTCTACTCAGTCATACTTCGATCATTCTTTGGACTGATTTACTTAATCAATATTGGGAACTGGACTCTGAATTGCCAGATCCTTCGTGTGCGGCCGAGCCCACCTGTTTGGGGCACCAAAGGTAGAGCGAGGTCGCGAAATCCGCCAAGGGCGAAGCTTCCGGGGGGAACTTCCTCGCCTTTGAGGATTCAGAACGTAGGGCGACAGAACTTTCTAGGGATCTGTCAGAGGCAAGCGGTGCGCAGCATCGGCCTCCGAATGTGGCACTCCAGATTTCGTCGTCCAGTCACCAGGAGTAAATCTGGCGACTGACTTAGATCGGATTCACAGATTGGGGGGATCACTATGAAGAGAGCGAATCTATTAGGGAAGTGGATCGGGACGTTTTCGATGGTTCTCAGTTTCCTGGCCGTGCACGGCTGGGGCCAGGCAGTGCAAACCGAATCCGTGCCCATTTACCGCATCACAGTGGTGGAGCGGACTACCAGAGCCATCAACTACCGCCACCGCGGTGGCTCTACGACGATCGATTTCAAGGGGACCGAACTTCTGCCTAGGGCTCGCGGAGAAGCCAAAGTGGAGAGCAAGCAGGGCTACATAGAAATCGAAGTGGAGTTTGACGACCTGCAACCTGCCACGCAATTCGGGCCGGAATATATGACATACGTCATGTGGGCTGTCACTCCGGAAGGCCGCGCCACCAACCTCGGCGAAGTGCTGTTGAACGGAACCAAAAGTAAATTGAACGTCACCACCGAGTTGCAAGCTTTCGGACTAATCATAACAGCCGAACCCCATTTTGCCGTCACACGGCCGAGCAATCTGGTGGTAATGGAGAATTCGTTGCGTCCGGAGACTAGAGGCAATATCGAGCTGGTCGAGGCGAAATATGAGTTGCTGGAAAGAGGGCAATATACGGCGGAGATAGACCGGGCGAAAGTCATTCCAATTCGGTTGGATTAAAAGGTGCCACTGGAGCTTTACGAAGCTCAGAATGCGGTGCGAATCGCCCAATGGGGATGGGCCGACCGCTATGCCGAGGAAACCTTCCGAAAAGCCGAGGGACTGCTGCGGCAGGCGGAAAATCTTCAAGCGCAGAAGGCAAATAAGAAAAACATAGTGATGGCGGCCCGGCAGGCGGCACAGACTGCGGAAGATGCGCGCCTGATCGCAGTGAAGCGGCGGCAAGAAGAACAGATGGCCAACGAACGGGCTGCTGCCGCCGACCGGGAGGCTCGCGCCAAGGCCGAAGCGGCAGCCGAGGCACAGCGAAGATCTCAAGCGGAAGCGGAGCGTGCCCTTGCCGAGCGCGCCAGGCTGGACGCCGAGCGGGCCAAGCAGGAGGCACAGAGTGCTGCCGATTTTGCGGCGCGACAACGGGCCGAGGCGGAAACTGCTCGCGCATCGGCAGAGGCTTCCCGCGCTGCGGCCCTAGTCCAGCAACAGGCCGCGCAACTCGAAGCGGAGAGAGCGCGCATGGCTGCGGATGAGGCCAATCGCCTGCGGCAGCAAGCCGAAGACGACAAGGCTGCGTTGCGATCACAGCTCTTGCAGCAGTTAAACATGATTCTGGAAACACGCGACACCGCACGGGGATTGATCGTGAACATGTCCGACGTTCTGTTCGACTTCGGGAAATATACATTGCGGCCCGGAGCCCGGGAAAGACTCGCGAAGATATCCGGAATCGTCCTGGGCCATCCGGGTCTTCGACTGGAAGTCGAGGGTCACACCGATAGCATAGGAAGCGACGAATACAATCAGCGTCTTTCGGAGAATCGCGCTACTTCTGTGCGCGACTACCTGGTACAGCAGGGCATCTCCATGAACGACATTGTCGCCCGCGGCTTTGGCGAGACGAGTCCCGTAGCTTCGAACGATACGGACGCAGGCCGCCAGCAGAACAGGCGCGTGGAGCTAGTTGTATCCGGCGAAGTGATTGGGACGACGATGGGTTTGTCGTCTCCGAGCAGGCGCTAAGTGGTCTTTTCGTGTGTTGTTTCGACGAATCTAGGAGGTGAATGATGCACCGTTATTTGAATATTGTGCTCTGCGTTTCATTTGCTGTAGCCACGCTATATGCGGTGGACAAAGCCAAGGAAGAAGAGCGGCTGGAAAATGCCGCCGTCGTGATGGAAGAAGTCATGGGAATGCCCGACACCATCCCGCAAGACCTATTGGATAAAGCTGAGTGTGTCGTTGTGATACCGTCGGTTACGAAGGTAGCGATCGGAATCGGAGGAAGCTATGGCCGTGGGGCGATGGCCTGCCGAACTGGCCAGCAATTCAACGGGCCATGGGGCGCGCCGGCAATGTACGCACTGGAAGGTGGCAGCGTTGGCTTCCAGCTCGGTGGACAATCCACCGATCTCGTTCTCCTGGTCATGAATGAGAGAGGCGCCGACTCGATTCTCCGGAGCGGGGTCAAGTTGGGTGCGGAGGTCTCCGCCGTGGCAGGGCCAAAAGGCCGGGAGGCGCAAGCAGCCACAGACGCATTCCTGCGGGCGGAAATACTCAGCTACTCGCGCTCGCGTGGTTTGTTCGCCGGCGTTTCCCTCGCGGGCACCACGCTTCGTTCCGACGATGATGCCAACGAGCGGATTTATGGCCGGAGAATCTCGCCAAGAGACATTGTTCTGGAAAGTAAGTTCGCTGTTCCGCCCGCGGGCAGTCATTTCGTCCGCGTTTTGCAGAAAAGCGCACCGCGGAATGAATCAGATCAGGCCTCTGTAAAGTAGCCAGAAATTGCCGCGGCGTTGCTTCTAGCGTAACGATCGGTAGTCGTATTGCCCCGTCGACGCAGAGCGTTGCGCGGAAGGCGTTGATACAGCTCCATCGAGCACTGGCGCAGAGTCTTTACTTGGAGGCTCTGCGCCCGGTGGCGAGGACCCCGCATCGGGGAAATTTTTCCAGCCACTAGGCCAAGCAGGTGGGTGGTCCCTTGTCGTTTCGATTCCCCTATTCCATTGATTACAAAATAAGTTATTCAATCTTATTCGCTTTGGAAAGGGGGCTGCAGACAAATTGTTTGTCAGGAGGTAGTCAGGCTAGCGCCTCATGCTGCGGATTTCACAAATGCTCTTGTTTGAGGAAGGAGGAAGACCCATGAGCAGAATTTGCAGAAGGCTTTCCTATGTTTTCGTCGGCCTCTCGCTTGCCTTGGCGTTGTCCGCCGGCACGTGGGCTGAGCAGCCGATTTCGCCCAAAGCGCAACAGAGATTGGAGCGGGAGGTACGCCACGAGTTGATTATGCTTCCCTTCTATGGAGTCTTCGATCACTTGGCATTCCAAGTATCCGGCTATGACGTCGTGTTGACGGGTCAAGTTACGAGGCCAACATTGAGATCAGATGCCGAACAGGTGGTGAAAAGGGTGGAGGGGGTTGAACAGGTTACCAACAACGTTGAGGTATTGCCCCTCTCCCCACACGATGACCGAATCCGCCGGGCGGTTTACAGAGCCATCTATTCGGAAACCGCTTTGCAGCGCTATGCATTGCAGGCAGTTCCGCCCATTCACATCATCGTGAATGGGGGCCATGTCACTCTGGAAGGGGTGGTTTCCAACGCGGCAGAGATGCACCTCGCCAATATGCAGGCCCAGCAGGTCGCTGGCGTCTTCTCGGTGACTAGAAGCTGTTTCAAAACATGGTACAAGCCACTGATTCTGCTTTGAATTGGTGGCTGTTATCCCGGATAACGTGGTTGAAGGGAGAACCGATGCCACGATCCGGGCCGTTGTTAAGCGAGTTGCAATGGGAAAAGATCGCGCCTCTGCTGCCCCGCTGCCGCCAGAATCCTCGTGGCGGGCGACCGCGTGCCAGCGACCGCAAGGTGCTGGAAGGGATTCTTTGGATGTTGCGCAGCGGCGCTCGATGGCAAGACCTGCCGGAGCAGTACCCGTCGCCGTCGACTTGCTGGCGGCGGTTGCGGGACTGGGAAGAGCAGGACGTTTGGCTGAACCTCTGGCGGGCGTTTCTCGGAGAGCTGAACGAGCGCCAGCAATTGAAGTGGAGCGAATCGTTCCTAGACGGCAGTTTTGCTCCGGCGAAAAAGGGGGCGCTGCAGTCGGCAAAACCAAGCGGGGCAAGGGGACGAAGTGGATGGTGGTGGTCGACGGCGCGGGTGTTCCTCTGGGAAACCAGCTTCACTCTGCATCCCCGGCGGAAGTCCGGCTCGCGGAAACGACGCTGGCGGCCATCCGGGTTCCGACCCGAGGCCGGCCGCGGCAGAAGCCCGCGCGCGTGATTGCCGACAAGGGCTACGACAGCGACCCGCTGCGGGCCAGGCTGGCGCGACGCCACATCGAACTGATCGCGCCGCATCGCTCGAACCGCCGCAAGCCGCCGACACAGGATGGTCGCTCGCTGCGCCGCTACCGCCGCCGATGGATTGTCGAGCGCGCCTTCGCCTGGCTCGGCAACTACCGCCGGCTCACCGTGCGCTGGGATCGCTCGCTCACCATCTACAACGCGTTTTTCCATATCGCCTGCTTCATGATCGTCTTACGGAGGGTTTTGAAATAGCTTGGCTCTGTTGACATCCTTGGCACAAAAACAGGGAACGCAGATTTGATTCTCGAACAGGCGGCAGGAATATGTTTTCTTTGGGGGCAGGAGGAGAAATGGCCGAAGTCGGGCTCCTGCCCTTCGCTCGAACCGCCCTGCAAGTTGCTACTGCCGTTCTGCCGCCGTACCGGAGTCGTTTCAGCAAACACCAGTTCACGCAACCGCAGTTGCTCGCCGTGCTGTGCCTGATGCGCTACGAGGACTGGACCTTCCGGGAAACCGAAGTACGGCTGCGCGAGCACCGGGAATTGCGGCGGGTGTTGCAACTGGGGAGCGTGCCGGATTACACGACGCTGTATCGTTTCCTGAAGCGACTGGACGAAAAGAAAATCGATCAGGCGCTGGGGGAAGCCGCCCGCCGCGTGAGAACCGTGGGCCTTCGTCGCCGAGCCCGAGTGGCCGTGGACGCCACCGGATTGGCGCAGGGAGCGGTCAGCACCTTCTTTATGCGGCGCATGCACCATCACACGGGGCAGCCGCTTCCTTGGCGGCACTGGCTGAAATGGCTGGTGACGGTCGACGTGGATCGTCAACTGCTGCTGTCCCAGACGGCTCGCCGGGGTCCCTGGAACGATTGTGCCCACCTGCCCGCCTTGGTGGAGACGGCTAAACAAGTGGTCCCCATCGGAGTGGTGCTTGCCGATGCGGAGTTTGACAGTGAACGCAACCATACGTATATCCGGCAACAACTCCGCGCTCGCAGCATCATTCCGGCCAAGCGCGGAAAGAAAACTTGGCGCATTCATGGAGTGCGAGCTGAAATGCGACATTCCTTTCCCCGGCGGCAATATGCTCGACGCTCCTTGGTCGAGACTGTTTTCTCGACCGTCAAGCGTAAACTCTCCGCCCGTGCGCCGGGTAAAAGTTTGTTTATGCAACTGCGCCAAGCCTTGTTGCTGGGCTTGGCCTACAACCTCTACCGGCTCTAGCCGTCGGTAGAGAAAAAAGGATGTCAACAGAGCCAAATAGCTTCTAGTCATCTGCATGTTGAAACATAAAATCGGACGGGGCAGAGATTCTGCCGTTGATTCTGAGTGGTGTCCAGCCACCCCTAGGATCAGGCGACTTGAGAGTGAGCGTCGGCCGGCAGAAGTTTCAGCCGGGCAGCCACACCGCGGCTTGCGATGCCGTGATCGAAAGAGCGATGGTTCCCTTCCTGACGCAGCAGGGCAGCGTTAAAGCGCAAGGCGAGCTCCCCGCAGTGAGTAATCTCATCCGGAAGATCCATTGCCAACTCCACGGATTGGCCTAAGGGAACTGAATTCGGCACAACAAAGTAAATGCCAGTCCTTGAAATATCCAGGGCGACACCCCGTACCTCGTGTCGCTCTCCGCTTGGCGCCTGCCAGGCTATTTGAATGGGAAGTTCGAGGCGATAGCGGGAATCATGCCGGCGTTCGGAAGCCGCGCCGCGATACCCATCTTTCATTTTGGCGTGCGGCAGCCCGATCTCCAATCCTTCGGCTGCTCCGATCGTATTGGGAAATTCCTGGCGAGCGTTTTCGACTAAGCCATCGACACAAACATCATCATTATCCGGGTCGTGGTGAAACAGGATCAGGTGTTCCACCCCGCACTCTTTGGCAATCCGTGTTCCTTCCAACCACGAACTGTGTCCCCAGCCTTTCCTCTCACCTCTCAACTGCTCCGGCGTGTATTGCGCGTCATACACGAGCACATCGGCCCCTTGGGCCAATTCCCGCAAGGCGCGATCGTGGAATGAAGATCCCGGTTCGTTGTCGGTGGCCAGGACGAAAACCGCGTCGTCGGCCTCAACCCGGTATCCCGCGCATCCCTGCGGATGAAACAGGGGAGCAGAGCGGATAACCGCACCGTTGAGGCCTATGGGGTCGTAATCCAGATCGTAAAAATGCCTAGTGGAGCGCAGCATGGTCATATCCACCGGGAAAAACGGTTGGATCATCTGGCCCTCAATCGCCGCCTTCAGCTCCTGCTCGCCTCGCCGCATGGAATAAAAAGAGAATTCATTGCCAGCTTTGTAAAAGGGAGCACAAAAGGGAGCCCCCTGGATATGGTCCCAGTGAAAGTGTGTAAGAAAAACGTGGGCGTGGATGGCAGAGTCTCTGAATTCGCGTGTTAGGCTTCGGCCCAAGCTTCGCAAGCCGCTTCCGCAATCCAGAATAATCAGCGTGTCGTTTGCCAGCCGAACTTCGATGCAGGCCGTGTTTCCACCGTAACGCGAGTTGCGTCTTTCAGGAGTGGGGATGGAGCCCCTGACACCCCAGAATTTGATCCTCATGTGCTGTTAGAAAGCAACCAGAATGCCAGCGAGACTTTCATGAGATTGGCGCAGTATCTCTTCCAGAATCAATGAGGAGGTATGGAGCCGCACCGCTAGCGCCAACCCCACAAGGAGGAACAGCGGTTCAACAGGGGAGTACTGAATTACTTCTCGGGAATAGAGACCGGATACTCACGGTCAGCAGCCATCAATCGCTAGCTGCCTGACGAAGAAGAATTCTGATACCACTTGCGCGAGGTGGACAGGAAAGTTTTCCCTGTTCTCGGTCCATGCAGTGCCTCCTGAGACTTCACTTTGGAGCATCCTCTAACTACCTTTGACCACCTTCAAGAACTCATGTAGGGTGAAGCTCCTGCAAAACATCCGTCGCCAAGTCTATTTCTTGTTCTCCCCCGTCTTGGCACAACAGTTGCAGCATCCTTGGCGAGTGGCGATTGGAGCGTATAGAAAGGGGGCCTATGTTAACCAGATTCAAACTCAGTTCGATGGAAGGACGAATCGCCAGAAATGATCTAAGAGGTAGCGGCACCGTCCGATTCGGGCCGATTGGGCACCGCTTGCGACAGGCACTGGCGGTGCTTACAACGCTGGCGCTGTTGTCTTCGCTGGCCTGGGCTGACCGTACGCTGCTGAAGCCCGGCTGGAACATGTTTTCGGCGCAGCAAGACGTTGAAATGGGCCAGCAAGTCTCTCAGGATGCCGAGCGGCAATTGCCCATGCTGAACAATTCCCGCGTGGACAACTACTTGAATGACCTCGGTCGTCGGCTGGCGGCAAAGGCTCCAGGCGAGAAATATCCCTACCGGTTCAAGGCCGTGAATGACCGCGCGATTAACGCCTTTGCGCTACCCGGCGGACCCGTTTACATCAACCGTGGCGTAATTGAAGCAGCCGATAGCGAAGCGCAGCTCGCTGGAGTGATGGCGCATGAAACCGCTCATGTGGCACTGCGCCACGGGACCAATCAAGCGAGCAAGGCCTACGCCGCGCAGGCGCCGCTCTCAATCCTGGGCGGCATTCTGGGCAGCAATTCCGTAGGGGCGGTGCTGGCGCAGCTCGGCGCTGGTTTTGCAGTGAATTCCATCCTACTGAAATATTCGCGCACAGCGGAAAGCCAGGCCGACATCATGGGCACCCAGATCCTCTACGACTCCGGGTATGATCCGCGCGCTATGGCTCAATTTTTCGAGAAGATTCAGGCACAGGATCGCGGCGGCCGTTCCATCGAGTTCTTCTCAAACCACCCCAATCCGGATAACCGCATCGGACGCGTGAATGAAGAAGTGAGCAAACTCGGCGGACCGCAGCGCGGGTATAGCACCGATTCCACGGAATTCCAGGAGATCAAGCGCTACGTCCAGTCTTTGCCCGCTGCGTCGAGAGCACAGCAAATGCAAAGCACGAACCGGAATGATACCGGTGGCCCGGGGTCACCGCCGCAGTGGCCATCGGAACGGTTCGTCAGTTTTCAGAATTCACTGCTCCGCCTCGATCACCCGGACAACTGGCAGGCCTACACGCAGGGTGATGCGGTGACCATCGCACCCCGCGGGGGGCTGGTGGAAGACGGCAAAGGGAATCAGGCTCTGGCCTACGGTGTAATCGTGAACATCTTCGACCCGCACTCCAACCGCTACAACCAGCAGTTGCAGCCGCGCGGTTACGGGCAGGACTCCAGCATATTTTTGGAGGACGCGACCGACCAGTTGGTGCAGGAGTTTCGCCAGTCCAACCGGAACATGCGGGTGGTGCGTTCCCAGGAGAGCATCAGCGTCACTGGCGAGCGCGCGCTTTCGACATACCTTTCAAACGATTCGCCCAGCGGGGGCCGTGAGACGAATTGGCTGATCACGGTCGACCATCCCGAGGGCTTGCTATTCCTCGTATTCACTGCCCCGGAGCGCGAGTTCCAAGGCTATGAAAGCGTATTCCGGCAAATGCTGTATTCGGTCCGGATCAACCGCTAGGCTTCGGGCGGCGGAAGAATCTGCCAGGAGGTGGCTGTCAAGAGGAGGACCAACATGTGGACCATTTTTGTGATCCTACTTGTCCTGTGGCTGTTGGGAATGATCAGCACCTACACTTTGGGAGGATACCTGCACATCCTGCTAATTATCGCAGTCGCTGTAGTTCTGATTCGGGTCATTCAAGGACGGAACCCAATCGAGTGATCGTAGAGGAAAAATAATGAAGGCTCTATTTTGGACCGGGGTGGTGGTGTTGATTCTGGGCTTCCTATCATTATTGGTTCCCATACCTCGCCATGAGCGGGAGGGCTTCCGAGCCGGCGACATCTCCGTGGGCGTCGAGACCCGCCATGATGAACCCGTGCCGCCGGTTGTGAGCGCGGCGATGATTCTGGGCGGAGCGGGCATGATGATCGCGGGAAAGAGAAGAAGCTAGCTCCGATGCTTATCCACAGAATAGATTCGGCTCTATTTTGGCCACCGCGATTCTGTTCTCCGTGTTTCATCCTTCCTGGGGAGTCAAGAATATCTTGCTGCGGTCAGCTTCATTTCCGCATCAGATTCCGTTGATCGGCTGTTTCCCGATGTTCTCCGGCATGTAGCTTGGAAAGAAGTGTGCGGTGAGAGCAAAGATCGACTTTGATGCCGTTGGGCCATTTTCCTGGAAACTCTCGTTCCTCTACGCAGCGAAGGTTTCTTGGGAGCATAAAACGAATGAACCCCGGCTGGCCTACGTTCTCGTGATGAAGGACCATCCAGATTCTCTGATAGTTCTTTGTCAATAGGTCGATTTGTTGTGGGCTCGGAGGGACTCGAACGTCTGTGTCTGAACCTGCCTCGGGAAAAAGTACCGTGAGCAGGGAGCGGCTCGCCTCCCCAGCAGTCTGGCGATGAATATAGTAGGCAAACGGCCGGTAGCCGGACGCGATATAGAAAATTACTGCGTCGCCACTTTCCTGCCGCTCGAGCAGATATCGCGTGGCGGAGCGCCAGTCATTGCCGGAGCGGGCCGAATCTCGGTTGTAGCGAGAAACTCCGAGCAAAGAGAATCCCAGCAGGAGAATCAGAGCCGCCGGCATAGCCCAGCGTGCGGCAACAAACCGTTGCTTCAAGCAGCTCAAGCCATGCGCTGCCAATAACACCAGTGCCGGAACGCAAAGGCCCAGGTAACGATACGAGAAAAGAGGTTGGATCAAGAAAGAAAACGCGAGCAGAAAAGCAATCGGGAAGATCACGGAGAATGACAACAATCTCACGGGAAAATTGTCCGGGGGAGCGGGTTCATTCTCGTGTGCATCTCGACGGCCAGCCGCGGCAAGAGCACATGCCCCGGAATAGGCGAGGAACAGTAGGATCACGCCGCCGCCGGTCAAGAAGCCAAAGCCGTGAGCGACCAAGCGTACGGTCGGGCGTGGAATCCAGTCGATTTGCCCTTTATTGTGGACCATCAGAAAAGCTGCCATCGGTCCCACGAGTACGGCCAAACATCCCAGGACGCCCAGGATATTCTTAAGTCCTATTTGCCGCAGCCGGACGGAGCCGAGGGATAGCCATTGGGCCCCTAGAATCAATACTGCAAGCACGTGGGAGTACACCGCGGCGGCGCTCAGAAAAATGTAGGCAAGCCATCTGGTTTTCCTTGGCCCGGTCTCGATCGCAAGCACGAAAAAGGAAGTGGAAAGGATCAAGAGCAGCAGCAGCAAACTGTAGCTGCGGGCTTCCTGCGAGAATTGGATGTGAGCTGCGTGCACAGCCAGTAATGCTGCGCCAGTCAATCCGGTCTCGCGATCGAACAGCCGTTTGCCAAGCAGGTAGATCGCTGGGATCGCCGCGACACCGAACAGGACAGAGATACTGCGGATGGCGACCTCGCTTTGACCGAGATGGATCCAGCCGCGCAGCAGCAGGTAATAAAAAACCATGTTGCCTTCGTAGCTCCAGACCTCGCGCCAGAAGTTGCTCCAAGACGCCTGCGCCAAGGCCACGCTGACTGCTTCGTCAATCCAGATGCTCTTGCTCCCTATCGAGTGCCAGCGCAGCAGAGCGCTTACGGCTGTTATTAACGCAAGGAGCATCCACGTCCTTTGCAGACAGGGCGAGGAGCGTCTCAGTGGTGAAATCCACATCGCGGTTTTTCCCCACGCTAACCATGTCCGATCAGCTTGCCAACCAATTAGGGATTTGGCTCCATATTTGCACTTGGAAAAGGGGGACCAGTGCTTTCCGCCAGAGGATGCTTGCATGAACCGACTGCTGAAAACGTGGCGAGAGCTATTCCGGCGGATGGACCCCGTCATCACAGGCTGGATGGCGCGCCATGGGATCGGGCTAATCCGCGTGAGCCTGGGCGTGGTGTTCCTATGGTTCGGCGCACTAAAGTTCTTCCCGGGACTCTCCGACGCAGAGACGCTCGCCGCCAGGACCATCGGCGCGCTAAGCTTCGGCCGAATTCCGCCATCGCTCAGTTTGCCCGGGCTAGCCACGTGGGAATCTCTGATCGGCTTAGGCCTCCTGACGAACATGGTGCCACGCCTGACTCTGCTTCTTCTTTACGTGGATATGTTGGGAACACTGACACCGCTCGTTTTATTCCCGCACGAGACATTCAAAGTCATCCCCCTGATCCCGACCCTGGAAGGGCAGTACATCATCAAGAACTTGGTCCTCATCAGCGCCGGCATTGTCATTGGTGCCACCGTCCGGGGCGGCCGGATCGTGGCTGAGCCAGGAAGAAAGAGGACCTAAGGTGCCCTCTTCTTGAAAATGCGGAGAGCAATTCCGCGCCGTAATCCTGAAACAAATAACGACAAGCAAACAATATGCCAATCGGTATCTGGTGATCGCGAGGATTGAAGCTTTTCAGAATGAAGTTGCGGAGTGTCATCCCCACGGGAACGTCAAAGTCTACAAAGTGGCAGAGAGATTCCCTTTTGTCCGGCGTGATAGGAATCAGCATACCCACGGCTCCCCTCGTTCACCTCTACTAACGCCTTTCTCCTCAATGGCTGAAGTTTTGGGGGTTAAGTTGCCCCTCAGGGGGCGGAGCCAATGGGAGGTGGAGACGTGTCGAGGAACGTATCAAAAATTCGGAAAGCAATAAGGTCACCAATCTTTGGGCCAGGACGATTGGATCAGGTACAGCTGGCAAGCGTTTTTGTCATTCTCGCGCTGGCGGTGCTGGTCAGCGGCCCTGCCGCTATCGCCCAGACCATCAGCACCGTTGCGGGAAACGGGTTGGTAGGTTTCAGCACCGATGGCGGACCTGCCACCGGCTCGGCACTCAACAATCCGCGCGGTGTAACCTTTGACAGCTCGGGGAACATGTACATCGCCGACAAAATGAACCATCGAGTCCGCCGCGTGTCTCCGAGCGGAATCATTTCGACATTCGTGGGCAATGGCATCGCCGGTTTTTCCGGCGACGGCGGTGCGGCGGTGAATGCGCAATTAAACCAGCCGGAGGATGTTTGCATTGATGGCGCCGGGAATATCTACATCGCCGACGCCAGCAATCACCGGGTACGCAAGGTGACTCCTGGAGGCATCATCTCCACGGTCGCTGGTATTGGGGCATTCGGCTACAACGGCGACAACATTGCAGCCGTCAACGCCCAGCTCAACCGTCCCACCAGCGTCGCTATCGATGGTTCGGGGAATTTACTTATTGCCGATGCGTCCAATCATCGGATCCGCAAGGTGTCAGCGAACGGCAATATCACCACGGTGGCCGGCAACGGCGTTGCGGGTTATTCCGGCAATGGTGGCCTAGCGACTACGGCGTCCCTGAGATTTCCCGTAGGGATCGCTCTGGACGCTGTCGGCAACCTGTATATCGCGGATGCGGGCAACCATGTCGTGCGAGAAGTCACGCCAGGGGGCGGCATCTTCAACGCTGCCGGCAACGGCGTTGGCGCCGGAACCGATACCGGGAGTTTTTCCGGCGACGGCGGAGCCGCGTTCTCTGCCGGGTTGAATACGCCGGAAGACGTAGTCGCGGACTCCGCGGGCACTCTGTTCATCGCCGATACCGCTAATAACCGTATTCGGAAAGTAAATTCGAGCGGTGTCATCTCCACCTTCGCTGGAACGGGATCGAACAGTTTTTCTGGCGATGGCGACGTCGCCGTTCTGGCCACCCTCAACTTCCCATGGGCGGTGGCTCTCGATGCCTCCGGAAATCTATTGATTGGCGATGGATTCAATAACCGAGTTCGCAAGATTTCGCCAGCGGGTGCGCCTCCGCCGGTAGTCGGAAGTCCCTCAGAGGGTGGCGCCTTCACCTATTATTTTGCGCACCTGGCGTTGGGAGGTGCGTGGCAGACCACGCTCACCTATATCAACATCTCCTCGCAGACGGTGACCTGCCAGACCAATTTCTTTGCCGATTCCGGAGCCCCGCTGGCGGTCTCGTTTGGCGGAGCGGCCGCATCCAGCCGGACCGACACCCTGGCGGCGGGAGGATCGCTTCACACCCAGAGCACTGCCGACCCCAATGCGATTGTTGTTACGGGATGGGCGCAGGCCTCCTGCAGCGGGCCAGTTAAGGCCAGCCTGCTGTTTCGATCGTTCCAAGGGGGGGTGGCCTGGGCCGAGGCGGGAGTGAATGCGATGATCACACCGATGACCAAGTTCGTCACGTTTGCGGAGCAGCGGACCGGAATCGCCTATGCGAATCCATCCGCCCAGCCGGCGCTGGTCACCGTTACGGCGATGAACGCGGCGGGAGGGACACTGGCCAGCATGAGCCTGACACTGCTGGCCGGAGCGCATGGATCGGCGAATATCGGTCCGCTGCTGGGGCTGAGTAGTTTTGCGGGCTCGATTCAGATCACCTCCACGGTGCCGATTGTCAGTTTGTCGCTCAACTTTGAAGCCTTCCCGGCCTTCTCCTCACTGCCTCCGGGAGAATTGTGAAGGAGCCGACAAGGCAGGATAGGCGGTTAGAATTTCAGCTTGCGCCGCGAAGATGGGGGTTCTGACAGCACTACTTCGCCATGAAACATCTGCTCCTCAACTGGTTGCTCAGCGCACTGAGCTTGCTGATTGTGGCTCACGTGATTCGGGGATTTGAAGTCAGCGGATTCATTGCCGCTCTGATTGCTGCAATTGTCATCGGACTGGTCAATTCAACCCTCGGGCTGTTGCTGAAAATCGTAACTTTCCCGCTAACCATCCTGACGCTGGGCCTGTTTGGGTTCGTCATAAATGCTCTCATGCTGGAGCTGGCATCTTGGTTGGTGCCCGGTTTTACGGTGCAAAATTTCTTGTCAGCGTTCTTTGGGGCCATCATCCTGAGTCTTGTAAACTTGTTCCTCAAGTTCCTGGTCTTCGATCGAGATTAAGGGGAAAATGGGTGAGCGATCCTGCGATGGCCCACCCTCTGGCAGATCTGTTCTTGGACGTAGCACTTACTCTACATGATCGTCGGTGCTTCTGTCCGCTGACCAAGGAACATAGGGATAGTAGACGGAAGCCGTAACGCGCCGTTCCCGCTCCAGTGCCTTTACGTTCTCCGGCAGCGGAAACTCATAGCCGGAGCCCTTCCCCTGCACCCAAACTTGGTCAAGGTAAAGGCGCCTGTCGAAGCGGCGCAAGACTACTTTGGTTTCTCCACTGGCCCTGGCACTTTCGGTCGGGATCGTAAACATGGCGGCTTCTACACGCATGTTCTTTGGATCGTCAGGATTCTTGACAATCTGAAGGACCGTGCCCGACACTTGTCGGATTGCATACCTGGACGGTTCCAGAATTTTGTCCCCGACTCTGACGTGGAATGGCAGGTTTACCGTAACCTGATCATGCAAGGGTCCCTGTGCCTGCGCTCTTAACGCGCCAACCGCGAGCACAGTCAAAGCCAGCAAGTAGATTTCTAGTTTCATATCTCTCCTCCTTCCACAACCGATCTGTGAAGGCTTAGCAGTACCCGCAGGGGGTACCTCCCGAAGTAGCCTTTGGGACCTAGCACTTCCCGCCCGGGGGGTCCGGCGCTAGGTCCCGTGGCCACCTGCCACTCACTCAATTTCCAGTGAGTCGCAACCACCATTAGGGCAATTACAAGTCCAGCCCCTGGAACGATGCAACTTATTGATTTAGAGATCGCTATTGAACCGTGCAGAAAACAGGCATCGTTCTGATGCCAGCTCTTGACGGGAAAATTTCCCCGTAAAAGGTCCCAAGATGATCGCCCCGCTTGGTCAGATCTTCCTCCACTATCCAAAGGGAAATGCGCGAAACTCACAGAAAAGACATATAGATAAATTTCCGTTGAGCGTTTAGTCGGAACGGCGTATGGCTTTGGCAGGCTGGTTGCCATTCAGTAGCTGGGAGAGGAAGAAGAGAAGAAAGGACAGTTCGAAAGGGAGGAGCGGATGGGCTTAGCGATCGTATCCAGCGATTATTCCTTCAGTCGAAGCAAAGTGTGCGGCTGGGACTCGCGAAGAAAGAGGGTATCGGTCAGCGGGGGGAATATGGACGAAATCAGAATTCCCATCTCTTCGGACTCCGACGTGATTGCCGCCCGGAGGGAGGGACGCGCCAAGGCAGAGCGTGCCGGTTTCAAAGGTACCGACTTGACGGTAGTTTCTACTGTCATCTCCGAGATGGCACGCAACATCAAGGAATCCGATCTTCCTGGCGAAATGGTCATCTCTGATTGCACGGAAAACGGGAAAATTGGAATTGTTGTGGCTACACGCACGGTCTTGGCGAGGAAGTCCGAGGAACTCATGATTGCCCACCGGCTACGTCCGTTAATGGATGAATGCACGATCTACTACAAGCCCGATGAAACGATCGTGACGATGAAGAAATGGATCGACGTATGGGCCGAGGAACCGGGGCCAGCTCGGACGGTTTGAGGAACTGAAGACCAGTTCCGTTCGGTGGAGATTCTCAGGTCTCCCGGGAACACCCCAATCCTCTGGCTCTCTAGGAATGGAGGACAACATGAAACGCAAGGTTCTCTATCTTGCGCCATTAGTTCTTGGAAGTTTGCTAGTAAGTCTATGGGCCTATCAAAGCATGGTATCGGCGCGGGAAGTTGAAATTCCGGCGGGAACGAAACTGCGAATTCGTCTCGACCAGACTCTCGACACATCCCGCAACCGTCGCGGCGATAGTTTCGCGGCGAAGCTGGATACCCCACTCATGCTAGAAGAAAAAGTGGTGCTGCCGCAAGGCACACCGGTCCAGGGGCATATCACCGCGGCAAAACCATCGGGACGTTTGAAAGGTCGCGGCTTCATGACTCTCACGCTCGATTCGCTGCATCCGAATGACCAGAGCTACCAGGTTGTTTCCAACTCTCAAAGTCGCGCCACCGGTTCGCACAAGAAGAGAAATCTTATGTTTATCGGCGGCGGCTCGGGCTTTGGGACGCTGGTGGGCGCTCTGGCGGGCGGGGCGAAAGGAGCCCTGATCGGCGGCGGGGTCGGAGCAGCAGCCGGCGCTGCGACCGCGGTGCTCACCGGCAAAAAGCATGTCTATCTTCCAGCAGAGACTGTTCTAACCTTCTCGTTGAAGGAGCCGGTTCGGATCGGGGGTAAGTCGCCTGCGACCACGTAGCGGGAAGCTGGCTGCATTCTTTGACGGCAGCTCGCTTCTTATTGCTTGTGTCGGCCGCAGTGCGGTGGAAGCTTAGCCACCCGCATCCAGAATTCCTCGATGGCCTTCACCACCACGCGGAACTGATCCACGTAGGTCGGCTTGGTTACGTAACCGTTGGCATGAAATTTATAACTGCTGACGATATCTTCTTCCGCTTCGGACGTGGTCAGGACCACTACCGGAATGCATACCAGGTTGGGATCCTTTCGCATTTCCGCCAGAACCTCGCGCCCATCTTTCTTCGGCATGTTCAGGTCCAATAAGACCAATTCCGGACGGGGCGCCCCGGAGTACTTTCCTTGCCGGCGCATGAAAGCCAGCGCTTCCTCGCCGTCTACGGCCACGCTGAGATTGACCCGTACCCGGCTGTCCTTTAGGGCCTCGCGCGTCAAGCGCACGTCTCCCGGGTTGTCCTCCGCCAGCAGCACCTCAACGGATCGGACTTCCCTCGGCCGTTCGGTTATGGAGAGATTCATAGTCTTTTGCCTTTCCGGATCCCGCCGCTACCGCCGGAATCGTAAAGAAGAATGTGGAACCTTCTCCGGGGTGGGATTCCACCCAGATCCGGCCGCCATGCCGCTCCACAATCTTCTTGCAGAGGGCTAGCCCGATGCCAGTGCCTGGATAAGCCATTCTATCGTGAAGCCGCTGAAAAATCACGAAGATTCGTTCGCGGTGCTCGGGGCTGATGCCGATGCCATTATCGCTGATTGAGAAAATCCACTCCGTACTGACATGCCGGGCGGACAGGTGCACGCGTGGCGAGCGGGATCCGGTGAACTTAATGGCATTGGACACCAGGTTTTGGAACAATTGCGACATCTGTGAGCGGTCAGCGATCACCGTGGGTAACGGATCGTGGGTTACCTCCGCCCCGCTCTCCTTCACCACCACATCCAAATTCTGCAGCACCTCTTTGAAGACAGCATCGCACTCAGTGGGAGAAAATTCTTCCGGATGCGTGCCGACCCGCGAATAGACCAGCAAGTCCGTGATGAGTTGCTTCATCCGCGTAGCGCCGTCTACCGCGAAGCCGATGAATTCGTCCGCCTCGGCATCGAGCTTCCCCTGATAGCGGTCCGCCAGCAATTGCATGAAGGTCGTAACCATGCGCAGCGGCTCCTGTAAATCGTGCGAAGCCACGTAAGCGAACTGTTCCAGGTCGGCGTTAGAGCGCGCCAGCTCCGCCGCCTGTCTCTTTATCGCTTCTTCCGCCTGCTTGCGGTCGGTGAGATCGCGCGTAATTTTCGAAAAACCAGCCAGCTTGCCCTCCGGGTCGCGCAGGGCAGTCATAACTACATAAGCCCAGAAGCGCGAACCGTCCTTCCGAATCCGCCAGCCCTCATTCTGCAACCGGCCTTCTGCCGCAGCGGTCTCCAGTGCATGCTCAGGAAGGCGCTTTCCCATGTCCTCGGCGGGGTAAAACCGGGAGAAATGCTGGCCGATGATCTCCTCGGCGCGGTATCCTGTGATTCGTTCTGCTCCTTCATTCCAGGTCGTGACGTGTCCCGCTGGGTCAAGCGTAATGATGGCGTACTCCGCGACGCTCTCGACCAGGGAACGAAACCGCTCTTCGCTCTCGCGCAATTTCGCCGTGCGTTCCTGCACCCGCTGTTCGAGTTGATCGCGGGCCTGGCGCAACTCGGCGTCTCGCTGCTGGATGTCGGCCAGCATGTCGTTAAACGAGTTCGCCAGCAAACCCAGCTCGTCCTCGGAGAGCTTTTCCGCACGAATCGTATAGTCGTGAGTCTGATAAACGGCCTCCGCCGCCCCCGCCAGCCGCATCAGGGGCTCGGTGATGAGCAGCCGCAGCCGGCCGGAAAGCACCACTGCCAGCAGCGTGGCAGTCAGCATGATGGCGATCACAAGGCCGGAGTAGAGCGTTCGCCGGGCGGCGAGCTCGCTCAGCTCATACTGGAAATAGAGCGTTCCCACCTTCCTGCCATCGAGGAGGATGGAGCGGAACAGATGCAGATTGTTGCCGTCGATTCGTGCGGAATCGGCCTCGATGGACCGGGGACAGGCGGAGGCCGTGCCGGCCCGGATGTAACGGGCGAAGATCATGGAGTCTGGAGTGTAGATGCAGGCCTGCACCAGAGCCGGGCGCGCGCGCAGGCTGGCCAGGGTCTCCTCGGCGTCGGCTGCGTTCTCGAACGACAGAGCAGCCGTGCTGTTGTCCGCCACGATCTGGGCCAGAGCGTCGAGGTCGCGACGAATATAGCCCTGGTACAGCACCGAGTCGGACACCACGATCGCAACCGCTGACATTAGGAGAGCCGCGCCGCTGGTCAGCAGGATGATGACCAGAAGCTTGCGTTTGATGGGTATGTCGTGGAGCAACCGCATCGAAGTTGCGTGTCTCCGCTTGGTGTCGGCGCGGCTATCTAGCGCGCCCCTCTTACTTCCTTGGCCACCCGCAGCAGCCTGGAACTCAGCTTCACGCTCGCGGCATCGGCCGCCGCCGCATTGATATAGAACCGGACTTTACCGTCTTCAATGAGGAACTCGATCATGCCGCCAACCCGCGTGAATCCGGGAAGCTCGCTCACCGTGAGGGTGCTGGAACCGCGCAGTGCGGCAAAGATCAGGTCCAGGCTTCCTTGCTCGGACCGGCTGATGAAAAGAACGTGGCAGCTCCGTGGATTCGCCTCCGGCACCAGCCGCCGCGCTCTGACCGCTCGGCCGTTCACACTTTCGCCTTGCACCGTCCTATCCAGAATGGCTCCGAAGGGGTCGTCGCCGATGACACAAATCGTGATGGGGGCATCCGGAGCGGCGAACGCCGCTGCCGGCCAATCCACAAATTTCGTGAAATTCAGCAGGAAGGCAGCCTTCACCTGGTACTCCAGCGACTGCGCCTGGAGCTCCGGCGTGAGTGGCCAAACCGCCAGCCCCAGCCACAACGCCAGCCAGGCTCCCACCCAGCGGCCAACCCAGCGGGAAGTTACACGCCTCCGCCTGCGCCGCAAAGAGGAGCCACCCATCGACTCAGCGTGCAGCGTGCCAGACGCGCTGTGCGTCAGAAGGTCCATACTACCTTTCCGTAGACTCCGCGCTGAATTTCTTCTTGGACTGCGGCGGGAAACTCGGCGTGCTGTTCTTCCGGCAGGTTCTGTCCAACAATGGAAAGCTCCAGATTATTCAGGGGCCGCCAGCCGAGCCGAATATCGAACGTAGCGTAACCGGGCAGCCTCGCTGCCGTTACCGGCACCGGATTGGGCCGCCCGCTGATAGAGCGCAACCAGAAATCCAGCTCGACGCGATGCGGAAGATTCATGTTGGAGCGGAATGAGAAGCGGTGCTTCGGGTCGTTCGCCTCGGAGGTCCCTTCATTTATGGCGCGGCTGCCTTCCTTCCGTTCCAGGTGCAGGCTGACATAGGCGTAGGAGGCACGCAATTGCCACCAGGAACGCACTTGAACGACGCTCCCCAGCTCGCCCCCGAGTGTGTGTCCTTGCAAGCCGTTCCCCAATATTTGGGATTCGCCGGGCCTGGGGGCCTCCTCAATACTGCGAATATGATCATACTGATTGTAGTAGCCGCTTACGCTCACAGTGAAATTCTCATTGGTCAAGTAGCGGTAGCCGAATTCGTAGGCAATCAATTCCTCGGACTGCTGATCCGGGTTGCCAATAATCAGGATACCCGGAGCGTCCACCCGCAGGTCCGCATCCAGCCGCGTGGGGGTGCGAACGGCGCGCGATACTGCGCCCCAGAGCAGGTTCCGGACGCTCTGATTCCAGGCCAGCCGCACCGTCGGTTGCACTTCCAACCCGGTATAGGAATTGGTTTCAAACTTGGAACCCAGAGTCAGTTCCAGGCGGTCGGGAAGCAGCGTGATCTCATCCTGTGCAAAGGCGCTGAACCAGTGCAGGGTCCGGTTTTCCGGTTCAAAAAACAGGATCGGGACTCGGCGAGTGTCGTCGGCGCTGGCGCGATATCCTAAGCCCCAGACGACATTCTGCCGGCTTCCCACCAGCAAGCCATGCTGCAGTTCCACGTCGTAGCTGTTGCGCACCTCAAAAAGGGTGGGCGGGATGCCGCGCGAGGTCCGGTCGTAGTAAGTCAGAACCTGGAGGTCAGAGCCGTTATCGAACCGGCGCGTCCAGCGGCCCAGCACATTTCCGCCGCGGGTATTGACGTCCTCCTGATTGAAACGCCCGGCGTTGCCGCGATAGAGATCGCCTTGCACCGTGAGGCGGTCCGAGTTGGCGAGAGTCCAATCGGTGCGGAATCCCAGGAAGCCTCGCTGCAGCGGGTCGTCGGCAGTGCTGCCGTCGCGCAGGGCGAGTGCTCCGAAGTAATCGTATTTAGAGTGGATGCGATAGTAGCCGCGGTCGCCCACTTTGCCGCCGTAACGGACACCCCCAAAAGCGGTCTCAGTGCCGCCCCCGGCAACGAGCAGCCCGCCCTGGGTCGTATTGGCCGTCTTGGTTATGATGTTGATCACTCCATTGACGGCGTTGGCGCCCCACAAGGTGGCGCCGGGTCCGCGAATCACTTCAATGCGCTCGATATCTTCGAGCATGGTGCCCTGCACATCCCAGAAGGTTCCCGCGAACAGCGGTGAATAGAGAATGCGGCCGTCCAGCAAGACCTGCATCTTGTTGGGAGAGCTGCTGTCGAAGCCGCGGGAGCTGATAGACCAGGAATTGCCGTTCGATCGGGCAACGTCCAGGCCGTTGGCCAGGCGCAGCGCATCGGCGATGGTGCGAACCCCGGATCGGCGAATATCTTCCTGGGTGATAACGGCGATGGCAGCCGCAGCCTGAGTCACCGGTTCCTCGCGTCTGCTGACCGATATCACTTCGATATTGGTGAGTTCCTCCAGGCTCAGCCTCTTGAGGGAGGACTCGTCGCTTTGTTGGGAGACCGGCGCTCCCGTCTGCGCCGGCAGCAGACTGGCGAACCACAGCAGGGTGACCACGGTTCCCTTAGCGATCTTGATACGCCGACAACGTTTACGAGTCATAAGCCCTCCGCAGGTTTTGCGCTGCAGGAAACTCTTTCTCAGTCGTTCTGTGATTGATGGACGAGGACTCTGGCGCATCCACGATTCACAGCCCGCATTTATGAAGCTTCACGCCGTGCCTGAGCAAAAAAGGCAGAAGTGTTACTGAACGGTGGGGGCTGCGGGAGGACCACTGCACCGAAAGATGGCTCGAGCCAGCAAGTGCACGTCCACGCGCTCTTTGGCAATAAAGTCCTGTGCTCCCTGGCTCAGGGCCTGGACGGCCATATCTCTGTCGGAAAGACCGGTAATAACGATGATGGGAACATGGGGAGCCTGGGCGCGGGTGCGAGCAAGGGTTTCCAGTCCCGCACTATCGGGAAGCCCGAGGTCCAGCAGCACCACATCAATACCGCCTTGCCGGAGCAGGTCCAGACCATCCGAGAGCATAGTCACGTGCCTGACAGTGAAATGCCCGTTGATGGTCGAGAGCATCCGCCGGATGAGACTGGCGTCGCCGGGGTTGTCCTCCACCAGCAAGACTGTGATCGGCTTGTCCGCCATCGGCGCTCCTCGTTCAAAATCAGGGCCAAAATTCGAATCAGTCTACCATATAGCTTAGGCGGTGAGCACCCAATCTGGCCAGGGCCTCGCGAGCAACTCCAGGCGCCTGCGCCTCAAAGTTCCCCCTGCGGATATCGCGTCGGGACAGAAACGATCCGCATCAAGCCGCCTGGCGAAAACACACTTGAAATCATGCGATACATCTGTTGGCGACAGCATACCTAATACCAGGATGTACATGCAACCCAGCACAGTAGTCGGCTTCTCTCACCCCGGTCTGTCGGGTACCCAACATAGGAGGTTGCCGCTGGGGGGGCTCTGTTCGGCAATAGTTCTTTCAGGGCAGGTGCTGCAATGAAGGGGAGACGAAGCGCTTCCCCTGCAGAGCAGCGTCGATGGCGCTAGGAAGATCAGTTACCATGCGATGCTTCAGAACGTAGCCAGTGGCTCCGGCAGCCAATGCCGCATGCAGGAATTCCGGTTCCCAATTCATGGTCAGGATCACAATCCGAGTGGTGCAGTTCCTCTTTTTCAGCTCGGCCGTAGCCTCCAGCCCGTTCAGTCCGGGCATGCTGACATCAACCACGGCAACATCCGGTGATAGCCTCTCTGTCTCACTCACGAATGCAGTTCCATTTCTCACCGCGCCGACGACTTGATAGCGCTCCTTGCAGCGCTCCTGCAGGAACGCGGAGATTGCTGCCAGCACATATTCCTGATCTTCGGCCAAGAGAATCTGAGGCAATTGTTTCGCGTCACTTTTCAAGATCGAACCCTCCATTTCGAAACCGTCCTGTCCACGTTGATAGTCACCAGCGTTCTACTGGAACTTTGGCACGACCAATCTCCCGCAGGATGGCATTGGCCAGCCGTTGCGTGTTCATGTGTTCCTTAGCGATGAAGCCCTGTGCTCCCTGGTTCATCGCCAGTACGGCCGTTTCTTTCTCAGGCAGGCCGCTAACGACGATGGTTGGCACATGCGGAGCCTGCGCACGGAGGCGGGCCAGCGTTTGCAGTCCGGAACTGTCGGGAAGACCGAGGTCCAGCAAAACTGCATCGATCCCCCCTTGCTGCAGCCGCGCCAGGGCGTCGGAGAGCTTGGTCACGTGCGTGACACGGAACTGACTGTCAACCATGGGGAGCATCCGGCGAATGAGGCTGGCGTCGCCCGGGCTGTCCTCCACCAGAAGAAGATTTTTCGCAGGGATCCAAACTTCGATCCGGGTGCCTTGCGCCGGCGATGACTGAATGTGTAACGTCCCTTGTAGCAACCGTAACCGCTCCCGCATACTGACAAAGCCAAGGCCCGCCTTGCCATCCAGGGTTTTCGGATCAAAGCCGGTTCCGGCATCTTCGACGCTGAGAGCAATTCCCTCTGCGCCTGCCGACAGCTCCACCCGGGCCGAGCGAGCGCTGCTGTGCTTGGCAACGTTGTTTAGACTCTCTTCAGCGATGCGGAACAGGCACAGAGCGACATCGGATGGGAGTTGCCCCGCCATCGATTCGGGCGCGAATTCCACTTCAATGTGCCGCCGCTTGGTAAAATCCGTGACTAGGCTTTGCAGTGCGGGGACAAGTCCGAGCTGGTCGAGCATGGAGGAATGAAGGCGATGCGAGAGGTTGTGAATGTCCTGGGTAAGTTCATCGGCTTGTTGCCATAACTCATCCAGCCCCTTCTGCAAAGCCGCCGCGGTCATCGAATCCTCGGTGCGAAGCTGATCGATCAGGATCGCCAGCAGCCCCACCCTCTGGCTCACGTGGTCGTGCAGCTCCCGTCCGATGCGGCTGCGCTCTTCTTCCTGCGCGCCAATGAGGCGGCCGGCCAGCTCCTGGAGCGCTTGCTCGGCGTGTTTGCGATCGCTGATGTCGCGGATGGCGCTGGTGATGAGGGGTCCGCTCTCGGTTTGCAAGGGACTGAGGCTGATTTCCACCGGAACCTCACTGCCGTCCTTGCGCCGCCCATAAAGCTCCAGCCCCGCTCCCATGGGACGCGCGTGAGGGTTGGTGGAGAAACGCTGCCGATGATCGGCGTGTTTGACGCGCAGAGACTCCGGCACGAGCATCTCAATGCGCTGGCCCTGCAACTCCTCACGCGCGTAGCCGAACAGCTTTTCCGTCTGGGCGTTCACCAGAACGATCTTTCCCTTCTGGTCTACAATCACCATGGCATCGGGCGCCGCCTCCAGCAGCTCCCGAAACTTCGCTTCACTGGCTTGCAGCGCCTCCTGGGCCCGCTTGCGGTCTCGGATGTCGCGAGCAATTTTGGAAGCGCCAACGATCCGCCCTCCGGAATCTCGAATGGGGGAGAGCCTCGAGGAGACATCCACTGGCAAGCCATTTTTGGTGAGGCGAATCGTTTCATAGTGCTCGATTCGTTCGCCCCGCTCCATCCGCTTGAGCCAGGCCGCCTCTTCGCTCTGCAGGTCCGCAGGGATCAGAAGGGTAATTGGCTTGCCAACGACTTCCTGCGCGCTGTAACCAAAAAGCCGTTCAGCCCCCTGGTTCCAGCTCGTGATAATACCTTGGAGGTCTTTGGCGATAATTGCATCGTCGGAGGATTCCACGATGGCTGCCAGGTAGGTGCGGGATTGCTCGGCCTGGTGCTCCTCGGTGATGTCGCGGCAGACGCCGTGCAGCCCCACGAGGCGCCCGGTTGCGTCCAGGACTACCTCGCCGGTAGAGTCCAGGACTCGGACCTCCCCATCGGGACGGAGGATCCGTTCGCGCATCCGGAACGGCTGCCGGTCCCGCAAAGCCCGCTCGATCTCAGCACGCACCGCAGCCTGGTCGTCAGGATGCACGCAGGGGAGAAATGCTTCCAGCGTGCCCGAAAAGTCTGCCGGGGTTCGCCCATAGATCCGATAAAGCTCGTCAGACCACGTTACACGGTTCGTGATGACGTCCCACTGGAAGCTGCCCATGTGCGCGATCTGTTGCGCGCGCGCCAGCAACGCCTCGCTGCGGTGAAGTTCATTCTCCGCTCCTGCCAGTGCTTCTCCAGTAATCTCGACCCTTCCCTCCAATTCGTGCCGGGCTATACGCAGTGCTGCCTCAACCTCCTTTTGCTCGGCAACGACCGCGGCCACAATTAATGTCATTACCCCAACGACTCCAATGAATCCCTGAACTACCAAAAGCGACCTATTGGGAGTCCCTGGGCCGACAAAATCATGACCATAAAGCAAACTTAAGATTGCGGCTCCGGACAACATAAGTACAGCCATCGCCGCTCCCAATTTGCCAAAGCGGAAGGCAGCCCAAATTGTGAAGGGGAAGCATAGGTATTTTATCGGGCTCTCAATGCTTGTGAGCGGGCCAAGGGAGATCCAGGCGGCAAGAATTAACCCGCTGCTAAGGGCAATGGCTTCCAATACCTTGCGGCTATCCCACCGGGCCTGCGGAGCGACAAACCCAAGGACCAGCACGGGGGTAACGACGAGGGCACCGATGGCGTCCCCGAGCCACCACGTCAGCCAGATCCGGCCGAAGTCTGCCCAGTCGGCAAACCCTGCCATTGAGAGAGTCGTGACACCAACTGTGGCGCTCACTGTGGTGCTGAGAATCGCCGCCAGGATCACAAAGCGAAAGATGGTTTGCGTTCGGTTGAAAACGTTCAACCCGCCCGCCAACCGGTTCACCAAGTAAGCTCCGGCCAGTCCTTCGGCGGTGTTTCCGATGGCAATACCGATGGAGGTTGCCACAGTGCCCGCCGTCGTTACATTCACTATGAACGCGCTGATGAGAATGGCGGGCCAAACGCGATATCCGAACAGGAGGAACGCGGCCAGCGCGATGCCGGTGGGAGGCCATACTGGCGTCGCACTGGGATTCACAAAAGCGAGTTGCAAGCTCAGCTTTGCGGCGGTGATATAGAGGAAGGCTAGCAGGCAGGAAATGGCCACATACCTAAGAGACGTTCGGTTCAGCTGCCAGTCTCGCACAAACTGCGGCGCTGCGACCGTCCCGGGTGCGGATTCATGGTCCATCATGGTATCCCGCTATTCATCCCCCCGCCACTTTACCTGCCTTGAGTAGCATTATACAGATTCGCGAGTTCGCCTGGTGGCTTGAGTTTAGGAGAGGCTATCAGTGGAGGGCGCCACACCATTATTGGGAGAAGTCCCGGAGGCCTCCGCCGCGCCTGCGGATATGCTGTGCGGTCCCCAGATCAGCCGCACCATCCCGCCATGTGAAGCGCAGCAGAAGGCTTCCGGAACTCTCCGAACTGGAAACGCCGGGAATGCAGTTCCCCCCGGAAACATTCCCTGTTTCCAAACTCTTCTGAAATCCAGTTCCGTCGGACCCGCCGCGAGCAGAACCTCGTCCGCGTCCAGTGATTCTGGAACACCCGGTGGTTACTTCCCTCTAGGCGGCGGCGACAGCACGCGACTCGGGCATAGTGTGTTCGCAAATCGCCTTTAAGGTATCCGCAACATCCGCGTAAGAGATATCCCCCTTGCGGTTGGCAGCGCGAACTGCCACGTCGTTGAGACTCAGAATGCCCTCCAGCGATCCCGATGAGCCCAGTACCGGCAGCCGCCGCACCTTCTCAGATTTCATAGTTTCCAGGGCTTCGTGGATATCATCCTCCGGGGCGCAAGCAAATAGCCTCCAGGCTACCACTTCACCCGCTTCCACCTCCGAAGGGAGCCGGTTCCGTGTGCCGACCGCGATGCAGATGTCGCGATCCGTAATCATTCCGACTACCTTTCCCCCTTCGTCCACTACGGGCAGGGTCCCACAGTTGGTGGTCCACAATAATTCGGCGGCCACTGCCAAGTTTGTATCAACCCGGCAGAACTTTGGCGCTGGAGTCATAATCTCTTTCACCTGCATTTCAGATCCCCCTTCTTCTTGCGTTCCTAATAACAAGAAGCGAAAATTAATAGGACAGTGTTTTTGGGCTTCTTCGGCTGCACCAGGATGGCATGATCGGCAAGAGCTCGCCGGATGCCACCAAACTCCTCATGCTGGCTTCCGCGTTTCATCCCAAACAGCAACGGCTGCTGGCAGACCGACAGGATTGCGGTGGAAGCGCACCAGTCGGGGAAGGCGGAGGGCCAGGGAACGATCGGACCAGGACCACGGAATTCGCGCTCCGCATTCCAAGCAGCGGCAGTATTCTCCCTTTTCATCTCGCCGGGGAGATGTCTGGTTCCGGTGGTTGCACCAGAGGCCCATGAATCCCCCCGCTTAGTTGGCCATCGCTTTGACATAAGAGGCGGCATGGTGCATCCGCCGCGCCTCATAGGACTCGACAGCTTGTTCCAGGACCGGGAGGACGGTGTAGTTTTGATAGGGCGCGACCAGCAAATCGAAGCCGCCAGCCTCCAGCACCTGCACCCATTCCTTCTCGCCTCCCGTCCCGCGGAAGATGATTACCGGCAAGTCCGGACTCAGTTGTTGAATTTGCCGTACGGCGGCATTCCATGAGTCCCGATGGAACGACCAATCGCAGAACACGGCATCGTAGCAGCCTTCGTCCAAAAGGGTTTGCAATTCCATCAGGCCCGTGACTTTGTGTAACGATACATGCTCGTCGAGAATTCTTTCCAGCCCGCTTGTTTCCGTCGCGGGATCGCTCAACAGGAGAACTTTCGGAAGGCTCAGCATCATCCCACCTCCAACCCGAGTGAATCTTGGAGATGCGAAAATAAAATATTCCGATGGTCCTCGTCTGTCAGCTACCCAACAAAGTTCCAGCGGTTGGAAGCGAGACTCCCCTATTGATTGTTCTGAAGCCGGTATTCCCTGGGAGTAGCTCCGACTCGCTTGTGGAATATGGTGGTGAAGTGGGCCCGGCTAGCGAAGCCCAACCGCCGGGCGATCTCCGCGATTGTGAGAGGATTGTTGGACAGCAGTTGCTTGGCCTGTTCGATTCTCTGGCCTGTCAGGTACTGGTGAGGAGTCAACCCGGTGGCCTGCTTGAAGAGCCGTGCGAAATGGTAGGGGCTCAGCTGCACCAAATCTGCCATGGTGCGGAGCGTAATGTTTTCGTCCAAGTGGGTTCGAACGTAGTTTGTTACGAGGCGTAGCCTGGCGGGCGGCAATTCGTTTGCAGTGCGGGTCGGTATCATCAGGAGTGAAGGGCAATTGACTTTCCAAACCCGGCAGAGGTGTACAACTCTTTTGGTTTCATTGTGCTTTGTCGGACTCCGAAACCGCCAATCAGATGGTTTGACGGTATTTCGATTCCCTGCCGAGTAAAGTACGTACAGTAGCGGAACCGTCCAATGAGAGCACCGAATTTCTAAGGGCAAAGTGTTAGTTACCTCACATTTCCGCAAGATTCCGAACATTTCCGCAAGAATCTGAAAGTGTTGGCGGGAAAGTAATTGACAGGCGAGATCACCATTGCTCAAGATAAAAGTGAGGGTTCAACACACGACATCAAAGGCGCGTTGTTTCTCTGGATTTCTCCCGAACCCAACGGGCCTTTTACCTCCTGCCGTCTGTAGTGAGCTACAGGTGGTATTCGCAGGAGGTGCGAGGTGTCCCTTCTCCCCCTAGTTGATTTTTCCAAAAACCAAATCCTAGCCAATTTGCCCGACGAGGAATCCAAGCGTCTGCTACCTGATCTGCAGCTCCTATCGCCTCGCCTAAGCGACGTTGTCTATCGGTCCGGGGACCCCGTCCGCTACGCCTATTTCCCCCTCGATGCTGTGGTTTCCATCCTGGCTTCGATGGAAGATGGCAGGACCGTCGAGGTAACTCTAATAGGAAACGAGGGCATCGTAGGAATCACGGCGCTGCTGGGCGGAAGTACGTCGGGGACCGTTGCGGTGGTCCAAGTTCCTGGCGACTACCTGAGGATAAAGGCGGACGTGCTGCAGGCCGAATTCAGGCGCGGCGGCATGCTGAACCGCCGTCTGCTACGCTATATCAATTACCTTCTAGCTCAGATTTCACAAACGGCTGCCTGCAACCGCCTCCACCGACTGGAACAGCGGCTTGCCCGCTGGCTGCTGATGACCCACAATCGGGTACAGCGGGACGAATTTCCAATTACCCATGAATTCCTCTCCCATATGCTCGGAACACCGCGGTCGGAAGTGACCATCGCTGCCGGAATTCTCCAGAAGTCCTGGCTGATCCGATATGGGCGCGGCAGCGTAACGATCCTGGACCGTCCGGGATTGGAGGCCGTCGCCTGCGAATGCTTCCAAACGGATAGGGCTAGATTAAATGATCCCCCATCAGAAATGAAGCTGTGAGACACTGCTACCAGTCCTAGCAGGATTGTTCTGGATGCCTAACTGACTAGGGTAAGGTGTTCTTTGCTTACGAAGTCGGGAGAAGGCCCTCCATCCCTGCCCTTTGTGCTGTTCGCAAGCGATGGAAGCGAGGAAGGTTGCAGGTTGACCGAGATATCCGAAGCCGATCTTAAAAAGAATCAGATTCTGGCGGCATTGCCCGAGAAGGAATCCGAGCGCCTGCTACCCCATCTGCGATTCGTTTCTCTGAGCCTGGCACAAGTGCTCTATAAGCCGGAAGACACCATCCGCCACCTCTATTTCCCGCTCGATAGCGTAATTTCCTCGCTCGCTTCCATGGAAGACGGCAGGAGTGTTGAAATCAATCTTACTGGAGACGAAGGACTGCTGGGTCTTCGGGCGGTACTGGGAGCGAAAGTTTCTGGGTACTTTGCGATTGTCCAAGTTCCGGGCAAGGCCTTGAAAGTAGATGTAGACGTTCTTCGAGCGGAGTTTAAGCGCGGCGACGTGCTGCACGACAGGGTACTGCGCTATACCCGCTACCTTCTTTTTCAGGTTTCGCAAACTGCGGCTTGTAATCGCATCCACCGATTGGAACAGAGACTCGCCCGCTGGCTGCTGATGGTTCACAACCGCGCCAAGCGGGACGAATTTCCCATCACTCATGAATTCCTCTCCCAAATGCTCGGCACACCGCGCTCGGAGGTGACCATCGCTGCCGGTATCCTACGCAAGGCCTGGCTTATCCGTTACTGGCGCGGCCGAATGACAATCCTCGACCGCCCGGGATTGGAATCGGCCACCTGCGAATGTTATCGAGTCGTCACCAACGAGCTATGTAACCCCGGCTAGAGCAGTGCCGGTGATGCATTCAGCCATGTGAAACGCTGGCGCGTCGCCAGTCACTCCACCTCCCCCCCAATTGCAAGTGGGCCCATCCGAGAAGCGGGATCTGAATCTGCGGCTGTCCCGTCTTGGCGTGAGCGATTTAGTGGAAGGCCTGCACTGTCGTGCTCCCCGGATTTGGTCTGTTGGGAGGCTGACTGACGAGCCAGGAGAGGCCGTGCTCTCATATTCTTCAAATCTCAACGGTCCTATTCCTAGTCTATGCTTGGCTCAACGCAACTCGGTCTGTCCCAAAATCAGATTCTCGCTGCCTTGTCCAGGGAAGAGACCAAAGACCTTCTGCCCAGTTTGGAGCTCATTTCTCTCCGTCCGGGTGAAATTCTCTACCGGCCCGGAGCTCCCATGCGCTACGTCTATTTCCCGCTGAATTCTGTGGTTTACTTGCTTGCGTCCATGGGAGGGGGCAGGACCGTCGAGGTGAATTTGATCGGAGAGGAAGGGATGCTGGGACTTCGGGCAGTATTGGGAGCAAAAACGTCTGGAAAGCTTGCTGCTGTGCACATTCCCGGCAGCTGCTTGAGGATCAAAGCGAATGTGATTCAAGCTCAGTTCAAGCGGTGCGGCGGGCTGCACGATCGGCTACTTCGTTATACCCGCTATCTCCTTTGTCAGATTTCCCAAACGGCAGCCTGCAACCGGGGTCACTTGGTGGAACAGCGTTTGGCTCGCTGGTTGTTGATGGTTCATGATCGCGCGAAAAAGGATGAGTTCCCCATAACTCACGCGCTGCTATCTGATATGCTCGGCACCCCGCGGTCGGAGGTAACCCTGGCGGCTGGAATGTTCCGTAAAGCTGACATAGTGAGGTACGTGCGCGGCAGAATCACAATTCTGAACCGCCGGAAATTAGAATCTACAGCTTGCCAGTGCTACCGCATCGTCTCCGACGAATTGGATCATCCAATCTAGCAAGAATCTTTCGGTCAGCGAGGACCTGTGAGAAATTCTGAGTGGCAATATCAAATGCAGTTGCACCGGAATTCCACTTTGAGAGCTACTATTCTCCCAAACCGGCCTCCCAGAGTTTTCATTTAATACTCCAGGCAAGAGAATAATTCCACGTAACTATCTCAATGTACACCAGTTAACAGATCTGCTTTCCTCCACTTGCTCCCTTGGCGATTCAGTTGCGAGAGGCAAAGGTGTGAGCAGTTAAGGAGGTCCCCATGCAGGAGGCACTGGCGGAATTCAAGGAATTAAAGCAAATCAAAGAAAATGTTCGCCGAAACATAAACGCTCTCGAGTGTTGCTGGAACTGCCAAAGAATCTCTGAATGCGAACAAGGTCTTGGAGAAAGCGCTGCGGCGGTATGGCTTTGCACCGGGTGCCGAAGGAAGCTCTTAACCTGCCGACCAGGCCGGACCGGGGCATCTTGGCAACATTCGGCGTGACACCAGCAAAGCAAGGCCGTACTCCGCTGTCTGTTTACCGTCGATCCATTGAATGAGAACTTGTCAATCAACGCTTTTGGATCCGAAGGATTCTCCCCGTTTTCATGTCGGCAATATGGCATTTGAATACCACTTCGTGAGTAAGCTCGTTCCCCTGACAATCAGTTTTTGAGCTCCTAGAAAGGCTCAACTCTTGCATTTTGTTGGTTCTGATTAGATAGGCTGAATGGTCCCCGACTTGCCTTATACGGTGGAAGTGCAATTCACAGCAGCGGTGAGGGCCGGTGGGACAATGGGGCAAGAGGGTCAAACCGTTGAGGAGAATGAGTTCGATGGATATTGCACGGAGGTGAGGGATGCTGGCGTATCCGAAAGTTCTTCTGCTCAGTAGCGACGAAACGGAAACGAGTGTAATGGAAAAAATCCTCAGCGAGCACGTAATACTGCGGAGCATCGGAGACCTGGCCGAGTTGCGAAACCATCTGGATGGTGCCTATGACGCCCTGTTCTGCGGGTGGTCCTTTCAGAAAGGCGGCTGGAATGAAGCCTTGAGACAAGTTCGAAAACGCTGTCCCGACTTGCCAGTGGTGATTTTCTCCCGGGTGGGAGGGGAGCAGGAATGGGTCGAGGCGTTGGAAGCAGGTGCCTTTGACCTGCTGGTTGCGCCATATTTGAAACGCAATGTTCTCCCGCTCCTGGAACACGCCGTCGCCTCCCACGAAGCACGGCGCTGGCACAATGCAGCCTTTCGCAACAGCGCGATGGCCGTTTGAGCAGGGGGTAGAGCATGATCCTCGGATGTAGACATCAAAATCAGACGACCCCGCGGCGGGATGAGCTGGGAGAATATCGCCGCTGTTTGGAATGCGGTGCGCGGCTTCCCTGGTCCTGGTCGGATAGTTCACCGGCTTTCCCTCTGCCGAAGCATTCCCCGGCGCTCCAGGCGCCTGCTGTTCGTCAATCATTCGTTACGGTTTGGCATCTAGGGAAGAAATCGGCGTGAGGCCGCCAGCGCCGCCCGGCGGGAACGCTGGCTGGTCATTCCGGCAACGGACTGGAAGGATCCGGTTACCAGCGAACCTGGTGTCGTTTCCCTGTTTCTGACTGGAAAAAATCTGTGGCCGCATGTCCGGGAATGCGTTATTCTCTTGGAGATTGGGCAATCCGAACGGTCTGGACGGGAGGCATCGTTGGGGTCCGACCCTGGCACTGTGCTGAGAAACAAAATCATCGGCAATAGGCGTATTTTGGGGGATTGAGGGACAGGGGAATCAGTGGGACGGATTTCCAATAGTTACAAGTATCGAGCAGGAGGGAAAAGTATTTATGGCGGACAGCAAAAAGAGGGACAAGCGAACCAGAATTCCGGGCCCGTCATCGTTAGCATCGCCTATGGGGACAGCAATGCTAGAATCCACGGCAGTGTTGCTCAGAGAGTTGGTATCCCACCTGCGGGAGAACCGCACCCAGTTGCGCGAGGAGTGGGCGCGGCGCATCACTGAATCCCAGTTGCTGGTGGCGATGACCCAAGAGGAGATCTTCAAGGAAGCTACCGCCGTGTACGACAACTACGTGGCGGTGCTGGAGACGGGCAGCGTTGAAGCTCTGGAGGCATACGCTCGGGACCTGTCGGAACGCATCATCCCGCGGGGCGTAGAAACCCGCGAGGTGTTGGGCATCGTGCTGCTGCTGCGCGACGTGCTGGCCCGCTCCCTGTTTAAGAAGTATCAGGCGGACTTTGGACTGCTGAACCGGGTCCTGGATGCCTATGAACCGGCCGCTAACCGCATCGCGAACACCGTGGGCGTCGGTTTCGTGCAAGAGCGCGAGCGCATCATCCGCCAGCAGCAGGAGGCCATCCGGGAACTTTCCACCCCGGTGCTGCAGGTCCGCGAGCGGCTGCTCATCTTACCGATCATCGGCGTGATTGATCCGCAGCGCGCCCGCCAGGTGACCGAGCAACTCCTCCGCGGCATCCGGGCCAACCGCGCCAAAGTGGTGGTGATTGATATCACCGGTGTTCCCTCTGTGGACTCAACGGTCGCCAATCACTTGGTGCAGACGGTGGACGCTTCCCGGCTGATGGGCGCTACCGTTATCGTCACCGGCTTGTCCTCCGAGATCGCCCAGACGCTGGTGACCATCGGAGTGGATCTGACGAAGATGAAGACCATCGGCGACTTGCAGGGAGGCATCGAGGAAGCTGAACGACTGCTGGGTTACAGAGTCACGATGATGATGCAGGCCCCAGAACAAACTGCTGCGAAGTAAGCGATGAGAGTTCCCATCCTCAAGCAAGGCGGTTATTTAATTGCTTCCATTCAGTCCGCCCTCTCGGACTATGAGCTGCTCCAGCTCCGGGACGACCTGTCCGCGCAGGTGGGACGGTTCCGTTCCCGGGGAGTCATTGTGGATGTCACTGTGCTGGATGTGATGGACTCATTCGCCGTCCGAACTCTGCGTGCCATTGCCCAAATCGGCCACATGCGGGGAGCGGAAACGGTCATCGTCGGCATTCAGCCCGAGGTTGCCTTCGCGATGGTGCAGTTGGGCTTGGCGCTGGGTGACGTGGAGACCGCGCTGGATTTGGAAGAAGGCCTGGCGTTGTTGGATCTCCGGACCAAGCGGGGCGAGAGCCATGTCACTGAAAGCTGAAATCCATATTCCCATCAATTCCGACGCTGACATTGTGACAGCCCGCCAGCAAGGGCGGGAGCTGGCGCAGCAGGCGGGTTTCAATGGCAGCGACCTGACCGTCATCTCCACGGCGATTTCCGAAGTGGCTCGCAACATCGTAGAGCATGCGCGGTCGGGAGAGATCGTCCTCAGCGTTGCCAATGGCCCCGGACGGTCTGGCCTCGTCGTAGTGGCTCGTGATCATGGGCCCGGCATACTGGACATCTCTCTGGCCATGCAAGACGGCTATTCTACCGGAAAAGGCTTAGGGCTGGGTTTGCCGGGGACCCGCCGTTTGATGGATGAATTTGAAATCACTTCCAAGCCGGGGGCCGGGACCACCGTGACCATGAAGAAGTGGAGGCGGTGACGTGTCGCGAGGGACTCCGCAGACAATGCGGCTGGTAGAGTATGCCACCGCTAGTATGATAATTCCGGGGGAGTCGGAATCGGGCGACCGCTATATTGCTGCTCCCACGCCAACCGGGGCGCTGATCGCGGTGATCGATGGCCTGGGGCATGGAGTGGAGGCGGCGGAGGCCTCCAAAGTGGCCGTGGCGACGCTGGAACGTTACGCCTCGGAATCCGTCATCGCATTGATTCGACGCTGTAACGAAGCAATGAAAACAACGCGCGGCGCGGTGATGAGCCTGGCCTCGTTCAGCGCCCAGAACCACACCATGACTTGCCTGGGCGTGGGCAATGTGGAAGGCGTCTTGCTGCGCACGGATGCGCAGGCGGGCCAGTCGCGGGAAAGCATTTTGATGCGCGGCGGAGTGGTCGGCTTTCGGCTCCCCACACTGCGAGCCTTGGTCATGCCTGTTTCGCCCGGAGACATTTTGATTCTTGCCACCGACGGCATTCGGAGCGGTTTTGAGATCAACCTGAGCATCAGTGCCCCGCTGCAGCAGATCGCCGACACTATTTGCAGCCAACACGGGAAAGGTACTGATGACGCCCTGGTATTGGTGGCCCGATATATGGGAGACGGGTCATGAGCGATATCTTGGACCAATTGACGAAGCAATATGCAGCCGCACTGCACGACTTTCTTGCGGTGGGAGGGGAGGCCGCGTTGCGCCGGGCTTATGAGCTAGGGCGCCAAGCCATTGCCGACCGGGTGGGCGTTCTGGAAATGTTCGCAATCCATAGCAGGTTGATTACGACAACCTTCGCGGTTCCCGTCCCGCGTGAACCGGCTATGCAAATCTCCGAGCGGGCCGCGGCGTTTTTTGCCGAATGCTTGTCGCCTTTTGAAATGGCACTGGGCGGTTACCAGGAAGCGAACGAGTCGCTGCGCGTTAAGGTCGAACAGATTCAGGCAGCCGAAAAGGAAGCGCAGCTGCAGAACCAGGAATTGGTGGCCGCCTACCGGTCCGTAGAAATGGAGCGCCGTCGCTACCAGGAACTGTTTGATTTTGCTCCAGACGCCTACTTGATCACGGATCTGGGCGCCATTATCCAGGAGGCTAACACCCCGGCGGCCGCCCTGCTTCAGCGCCATCAAGACCTTCTGGTAGGCGAGTCCTTGTCCTCTTTCGTAGTCGAGGAAGAGCTGCAATCGTTTCTGGGCCAATTGGCACGGCTTCGGAATGGGGAACCAGAAAAATTGGAATTCTGGCAACTGGCGGTGCAGCGCCCCAATGGCAGATCCATCCCTGTTTCCCTCACCGTGGGAATCGTGCGCGATCCGCACGGCGTGCCTGTGGGCCTGCGCTGTCTGCTGCGCGACATCACGGAAAGGAAACGACTGGAGGAGGAGAGATCTCAACTTCGCGTTCGGGAGCATCTGGCTCGCACGGAGTCCGAGGCGGCCCAACGACTAAAGTTCCTAGCGGAAGCGAGCACCGCCTTGACAGGTTCCCTGGACTACGAGTCCATCCCGGCCAATATCGCGCGTCTTGCGGTGCCGCACCTGGCAGATGGTTGTTTTGTGCACCTGACTGATGATTCGATGGCTATCCGTCATTTTGCAGCGGCCCATAAGGACTCCGGGAAAGCGGAGTTCCTGGAAGGGCTGCAATCCCACAAGCCCCAACGAGAGTTGCCGCCTCCCGTAGCGGAGGTCTTACGTAGGGGAAGACCGGAAATTATCCTGGAAATCTCCGATGCCTGGCTGGAAGGTTTTGCCGGCGGGCCCGAGGATTTCAAAATTCTGCGCAACATGAACTTTACGTCTGCATTAGTGGTGCCGCTTATTACGCCGGGACGCCTGCTGGGAGCGATTACCTTAGGAAGCGCCGCATCGAATCGTCTCTATACTGCCGAGGACGTTGCTCTGGCGGATGTATTTGCCCGTCGCTGCGCTTTGGTTCTTGAAAACGCCAGACTCTACCAGCAGGTCGTCATTGAACGGGACAAGGCCGAAAGGGCCAGCCAGGCGAAAGAGGAATTTGTGGCAGTCCTCAGCCATGAGCTGAGGACTCCTCTGATGGCAATCCTTGGTTGGGCGCGCCTTCTGAACAGGCAGCCTCAGATCATGACGAATAAGGACCTCGGCGACGGAATCCGATCATTAGAGCACAATGCCCAAACGATCGCCCGGCTGGTCGATGATTGCCTGGACGTAGCCCGGATTTCCGAAGGCAAGATTAAACTGCAAAGGGAATTGGTAGATCTGAATCAGGTGGCCAAGGCAGCCTCTGCGGCTACTGGTGAAATGGCTCATGCCAAGCGAATCCGGTTCGCGATACACTCCTCGGGCTCCAGCCTCACTGTTTCCGGCGACAAGACTCGACTGGAACAAGTGCTGCTGAACTTGCTGACAAATGCTATCAAATATACCGAGAGAGGTGGCGAAATTTCTGTCAATTTGCGCCAGGCAGGCAAGGAAGGAGAAATCGAAGTGCGGGACACGGGGATCGGGATCGATCCCGATTTCATTGAGCAAATCTTTCAGCCTTTCGGCCAAGGGACTATGAATTGGTTTGCCTCCGAGTCCGGCCTCGGACTGGGACTCGCCATCGCGCGCGAGATTGTCCAGATGCATGGCGGCCGTATTTGGGCCGAGAGTTCCGGACGAGGACGTGGAAGCACTTTCCGTCTGCAGTTGCCGCTAACTCCGGTTGCCGTGCTGCAGAAGGATGTTGGTTCGCAACAACTGTCTGTCCTGCCGGAGGTCAAACCGTTGCGGATATTGTTCGTAGAAGATTCTAGGGATGTTCTCAATTTGCTTCGGATAGAGCTGGAAGCGTTGGGTTATTCCGTCCTGATGGCAGCGGACGGCGAGAGCGGATTGGAAATCGCTAAACGGGAACTGCCGGATGTGCTTGTTTCAGACATTAAGATGCCACGGTTTGACGGATACCAATTAATTGAGCAGGTCCGCAGGATCCCGCAGTTAGCTGCAATTCCTGCCATCGCCCTGACTGGTTTTGGCAGGAGCAAGGATGTCGAAAAAGCTCTCCACGCCGGGTATAATGCCCACCTTTGCAAGCCTGTCGAGCTGAACGAACTGATTGCTGTGATTCAAAAACTAGCTTCCGTGTGAGGGATGTACTCTGCGCCAAGCGGACATCCCGCAGGCCGCATGGCCCGTGGCTCTGGATGGTACCCGCATTCCAGCGAGTCTGGAAAAGTCATTCCTACCGAATACTTCCGACAGTCGATCTCGAATTGCGATCAGATTCTCTCCCTTAATGAAAATTCTCAATAACCGTCGGAAGGTCAGACACATAGATCATTTGAGGAATTGACCCTGCTTGGTAGTACTGGGACTGGCTACCGCTTTGGCAATCCAAATGCCCTTTCACCGAGTGGGTAAATGGACTCGAGGCGTACGCTGATGAAACCAGAGGGCAGCGAAGGGCCATTACCTGAAAGGCGCACGTAGACAGGTGGCGAAGTGATGAGCTTACCAGCTCCATCCTGGAGTGAACGCCGCATCGTACACAGATTCGCGACAGTGAGCCCCATTCGGTTCGAATGGCTAACCGCTGGGGGCGACCTGTTTCGCGCCCGTGGGATGACGCGCGACATTTCCAATGGAGGAGTATTCAGTTACGTCGAACACCCCTTATCAGCCGGTTTAGAAGTCACCTTTGACGTCTTGTTCCCGGCAGAACTGGTGGGCCGCGAGGCAGTGATGTTGCGTTGCCGCGGTCGAGTGCTGCGCAGCGAGAAATTTCATAACCGTTTCGGAGTTGCTGTTTCGATGGAAGGCCTCCATCTGATCGACACGGCAAAGTTTTACCGACGTGCATCTCTGCGGGTCGTCCCTGCCTCCACCGTAATAGCCGAGTGCGCCGGATTGCACGCGGCGGTTCGGGATTTATCTCCGATTGGCGCTTTCGTTGAGGATCGCGATCCCCAGCCGCTCGGCCGTAGGATCGAGTTGCACCTCCAGACGCGGGAATGGAAGGGCGAAATCGAAATGGATGCTATTGTGCGACGGGTGGAGCCCGAAACGGGCATGGGCGTGGAGTTTGTCGTTATAACCCGCGATGCTCAACGCCAGTTGCGAGAACTTGTGAGAAACGGCGCGACTGCGGAATAAGAAATCCAAATCAGGCTACTACTTCGATTCATGGTAATCCTTCGGCGAGCCAATGCTATCGGATTCAATCTGGCTGCTTCTGGAAAAAAAATTTGTTTGCGGAGCCAAAGAGTAACTGCATTCCACTAAAAAGCCTCTCCAATACCACTTTCCCGTTGTGTTGAATTTTGCTTTCCCACCCTCCGACTCTAGCACTAACTTGCTCCGTTGCCTCACTTAACTGTTCCAACTGTATTTCTGTTCCCTCTGGCCCCGCTCTTGCATTGATCCAAGTGGCAGACGAGGGAGGTTGTATGGCTTGGAAGAAAGTTTGCACCGCAATTTTCCTTCTGAGTTTCCTGGCACTTCGGGCGGAAGGGCAGCAAACCCAGTCGATCGCATTCGGCGATGGGGAATACTTTCTGGGCCCGGAGGATGTGGTCCAGATCTGGATTTGGAAGGAGCCTGATCTTTCCACCACCGCTGTCGTGCGACCGGATGGAAAACTTTCCTTACCACTCATCGGCGAGCTTGAGGCAAAGGAAAAGACTGCAACGCAACTGCAAGAGGAGATTCGAAACAAGCTGCGAAGCTACATCGCCGACCCCGTGGTCACCGTGATTGTGAAGGAAGTCAACTTCCCCAAGGTCTCCGTGCTTGGCAAGGTCCACAAGCCGGATATGTACAAGCTCAAGCAGAAGATTACAGTCCTCGATGCCATTGCAATGGCAGGAGGATTTACCGACTATGCCAAACGCGACAAGGTCTTCGTGATCCGAAAGAATTCTATCCAGCAGCAACGAATTCAGATCAATCTCAAGAGCCCCGAGAAAGAAGCTGGGCCATTCTACTTGCAACCGTTCGACACCGTGTACGTGGAATGAAATGGAACAGACGCTGGAAACCATCGGACATGGGCGCGGAGAGGCCGCAGTGGGACCGAACCGCAAAATCAGGATGCTGCTCTCGAGTAAGAATGTGATGTTTCTTGAGGGAATCCGGGCGATTCTCGGCCAAGACCCTTCGATTCAGATAGTGGGAGAAGCCCGCCAGCTCAGTGAAACGGTAGAAAAAGCTGATGTCCTTCATCCGCACGTGGTGTTGTTGGACGGTGTTCTAACGGATTTCAGCACCCTGGACGCCATCCAGAACATGAGGCGAGCCCACGCGAAGATCAAGATCATGGTGCTCAGTGTATCCGGGCGGTTGAATTCCACTGCGCCACTCTTGGCCGCCGGCGCCTCGATGTATGTTCCCCCGGAGATTGGACCAGCGCAGTTGTTCCACTGGATCCATGCTGCCGTGTCGCCGGATGGACGGCAGTCTGTGCAGCATGTAAGCGGCGCCCACATGCGCCGCGATCAAAAAGCCCCAAGACCGGGCGGGGGCAATCTACGGATCGTGAAAAGGACGAGGATATGAGAACGGAACCGCAGGATGGCTGGGTTGGAATTGTTGGACCGGCCCGCACCCCGCGATTCCGCAGCAACCCAAGGGGGACAAAGATGCTGATTCGATGGCTGGTCTTCGGGATGATGGCATTCGCCGTGACGGCTGCGGCGCAGGAGCCATCGACTCAACAGGCCCTGGCTCAGGAGCCCGCGGCCCGAGAGATGCAGGCTCAACAAGAAGCACCGGCTCAGACTGGATTCTATTTCAACACCCCGCTGGTTGTAAGCGCGACCCGGGAACGGGGCTTGCAGGTCGGCCAAAACCGCTTCGATGATGACGTCCTGTTGATCACATCTCCAGAGTTTTCTTTCCGCAGCGCAAGGCCCCGAACCGACTTCTTCCTGGGTTACATACCGGAGCTGCAACTCTTCAAGCGGTACAACGATCTCAACACTCTGGATCATGCGGCCCGTTTACGCTTGACGCATCGTCCCACACCGCGTCTACTATTCGACGCGACCAATTCGTTCCTGCAAACCGAAGATGTGGGGCGCGCAGTCTCGGAGAGTGCATTCCTGCTGCCGCGCGGTCAATTCCTGGAAAATACATTCAGCTTGAATGTGGACTATAGCTGGAGTCCGCAAACCAAGGTGAGCCCTGTATTTTTGAACACCGTGGCAAAACTCCTGCTGCCCGAGCTGAGAGAGACGGAACTGTTCACAGGCCGGTTCGAGCAAATGGGCACTGCCACGGGCATTTTCCTGTCGCACATGCTGGGCCGCCAGCATCAGGTGTCGGCGGGCTATACGTTTTTTGTCATTCAAGATCTGAAACATGGATTTCACTGGCCTTTCGCAACCGGCGCCAGATCCCAATCTACGCACGGCATCAGCCTTGGCTACCAATACGGCTTTGAGCCACGGGGCATTTCGCTGGAGCTCTCCGGCGGCTTGTTGCATAGTCGCAGCAACACCTACCGGATAGCAGCTCGCTTTGAGAAGCGGTGGAGTTCTTTCGTTGTTGCCGCGGGGATCAGCCGCGAGATCGCTTTGCTGGGAGGTCTGGGGGGCACCGCGGCATCTGCCGCTCGGCTGGCGAGCGGAGTGCTCCCCGATAACTTCTATGAGATGGCAATGTTAAGCCTCGAAGGCAGCCTCGGAAACCGCTGGGGCTTGGAACTTAGAACGCAAGTAGGAAGCAGCAATCCGGGGATTCAGGTTGAAGACATCGAGAGCTTCTCCGGCCAGCTCCGGCTCTCCTACCGGTTGACGGATCGCATCTACCCGTTCCTGGGTGCGAGCGTTTACAGTCAAAGTTACAGTGAATTGCTCCTGACTTCCCTGGCACGACAACGCTATTTCGTAGGGTTCTCCATCGTTCTTTCCCGACCGCCGGAGTGGGGAGCTTTGCCCGAACGAACGGGAGTGTGGCCTGCTGATCCGTCGCCCGCCGACAGGCAGAGACAGAAATCCGAAAGCGCGGGGAGATAAGCAGCCATGCAAGCAACGGAAACCGCCAAAGAATTTTCCATTGGCAGAATATTTGCGGTGATCCGAAAGCGCAGAGCTTGGCTGCTGACCACTGTGTTGCTGGCAACTCTTGCGGCTGCGATCTATGCCTTCAGCCAGGCCGATCGTTTCCGGGCGGAGGCGCTGTTAGCAGCCGAGCCTCCGGGCGTCCCGAATTACGTCAAGCGCGATATGCCTACTGCCCCCATCAATATGCAGGACAAATTATGGCTCATCCGCGAACGCCTGTTCAATCCCACGGTGCTCGAGACGGTCATTCAGGAATTCCAGCTTTACGCGAACACTCTCCCCGAAAACTTTTTGGAAAAGATGTGGGCTCAATCCAAGCTCCGGCTGATGGAAGCCGCCCGAAGCCTGCCGTTTTATCATCCGGAAGAAATGACCGAAACAGAACGGCGGCAACGCCAGATTGAGGATATGAAGTCGAGAATTACGATCCAGGTGGAAGCAGCCGATGCCTTCGCGATTGGTTTTGAGGGAAAAGGCAGGGAGCAAACAATGGATGTGGCCAATCGACTGGCCGACCTGCTGGTCCAGAGGACAACAGCGGTCAGCGAGCAGAATGCCAGTTGGGCCGCAGGCTTTCTGAAAACCGAAGTGGAGCAGGTCAAGACAAGACTGGACCAGCAGAACGAACAGATCCGGCAGTATCAGCAGCGAGCTCCGGATGAATTGCCGGCACGTTTGGCGACGGATCTGAAGTTTCTGGAGACGTTGCAAGCTCAATTGCACGCCAAAACAGAGCAGATCTCTGACGACCAAGCCCGGCGCTCGGCCGTCTTGCAGGAATTGAAAGACCTCGAAGACCAGGGAGCGCTAGAGTCTGGGGTAAAGTCGTCCACGGAGACCCGGCTGGATGAGTTGCGGACTCGGCTGAAACAACTACAGGCGACTTATACCGACCAATACCCTGAGATCCGAAGTGTTCAGACAGAAATTCAGAGCTTGGAGAAAACCATTACGGCCAGCCAGAGCGCTGACGGGACAATTCGCGGGGAAGCCACGCCCGCCAGACTTCGGTACGTGGCTTTGAAAGCGGAGTCGGAGGAGATCAACCAACGATTGGAGAGCTACCGGAAACAGCAAAGCGAGCTTTCCTCCGATATGGCAGGTTACGAGCGAAAAGTAAACTCAGCACCGCAGCGGGAAAGAACCTTGGCCGAACTGGTCAGGAATTACGAGCTAACAAGGGCGGAATATCAGTCGCTTCTCGATAAACAGAATCAGGCGCAACTCGATGAGCGTCTGAGCAAGGTAAATCAAAACTCCGATTTTCGGATCGTTCGAAATGCAATCCTCCCCTTGAAACCATACGCTCCGCAACGTGCCCGAATTATTCTGATGGGAGTATTTGCCGGCCTCGCCCTGGGTGTCGGCCTGGTTGTCTTCGCAGAGGCTCGGGATACTTCCTATGACAGCGCCGAGGAATTTCACGATTCCACGAATCTGCCGGTACTGACGGTAGTCCCATCCCTTCATTCGCCCAGCAACGGACGGACTCGCTCCGGGACACGATCCAACACGCTCTCGCTAGGGACCAGGCCTTTGGAGAACAAGTGCGTGGTGGCGTTGAGTGATCCCCGATCCATTGCTTCCGAGCAGTATGGCATCTTGGCGATGGAAGTTCGCCAACGCCTGGGGAGAGAGCCCGGCAAGGTGCTGGCAGTGACCAGCGCCGCCGGCGGCGAGGGGAAGACAATCACTTCTCTGAACTTGAGCCTGGTATTGTCCAGAACAATGGATGGCCGGGTCCTGCTCCTGGAGAGCGATTTGCGCAGGCCGCGGCTCCAGGAATATCTGGGCTTCCGCCCGCAGAAAGGCTTCAGCGATCTCCTCAAAGCGCCCGATGATCCAATGGAGCCCTACCTGGTGAGGGTCAACGGGCTTTCCGTTCTCCCGGGCGGACCTGTTCTCGAAGATCCTTTGAAACTGTTGGCCTCGCCACAGACACCTGCTGTTTTTGCCCGTCTCCGACAGAAGTTTGATCTCATTGTTGTCGATACGCCTCCGATACTTCCCATCGCCGACACGCACATTCTGTCAGGCTTCTCGGATGGAGTCATTCTCGTTGTTCGCGCCAGGCAGACTCGCCGTGAGCTTCTCCAGCATGCCCTCCGGAGCTTCCGCGTATCCAATCTTCTCGGGGTGGTATTGAACGGAGTGGACCTCCAACGCTCTGGCTACTACTACGCGTACGATTACTACGCGAATCAATACCTTGCCGGCGAGAAACAAAAGGGGTCAAGGCCATGATCAGGGTTTGGCGTTACTCCATCGTACGACCCAAGGCTCTCTTCCTCGCTTCGCAATGCATGCTTCTGACGGCGGTCCTTTCCGGTGCTGCCTGGGGGTATCCAACTCACTCGCTAGCCGTTACCCTTAGCGAGAATGCAGGCTTAATCCTGCTGCTGTTGACCCTGCAGATCTGCGCCCGTTTCAGCGGGCTCGAAGCCGTGATCGTCGCGCCCAATGCCCGGCTTTTTGTAACCAGGATCGGGGCTTCCCTGGCAATGGCGCTGCTCCTGCTCCTGCCTCTGTTTCTTGCGTTCCCGAACCTCTTTCCCGGCTACGCCGGGGGAGTGACTGTGGTCGTGCTGTCAACACTGGTGCTTTTCGGCTTGCGGCCGCTGCTGTATTGGCTGATCAAGCACAAGAGATTTGTTGAGGGCTTGTTGATCTTGGGCAGCGGAGAACTGGCAAGAAAATTCTGTAACGAATTGGTTAAAGAAAAGAACACCGATGCCAACAAGTCTCCACACACTGCGACACTCCTTTCCACCGGTTCTGATCATGGCGCGAATATCGGCGGGGAGT
>MEKX01000157.1:53644-59198 GCA_001767075.1 Acidobacteria bacterium RIFCSPLOWO2_12_FULL_54_10
CGGAGGAAGATACGCAAAGCAGTGAGAGCCTCGCTGTTGCGCTGCTGGACTGCAAGTTGCGCGGTCTGGAAGTGGAGCAGGCCGTCGAATCTTACGAAAAACTAAGCGGCAAGATATGGCTAGAGGCTTTGCGCACCGAATGGCTGGTGTATTCGGAGGGATTCAATCCCTCGAAGTGCTATTTCCCAGTCAAACGATTGGTGGATACGCTTTGCGCTAGTCTCTTGCTCCTTCTGAGCGCGCCCCTTTTCGCCCTGATCGCCGTGCTGATCAAGCTCGATTCGAGCGGGCCTGTCTTTTTCCGGCAGGTGCGGGTCGGTCTACACGGGAAGGAGTTTGTCCTTTTCAAGTTCCGCACCATGCGCCAGAACGCCGAACAGGGGACCGGGCCAGTCTGGGCCTGCGAAAACGATCAAAGAGTCACTGGCATCGGCAAGTTTCTTCGGCAGTTTCGCCTGGATGAATTACCTCAAGCCATCAATGTGCTGCGTGGCGAGATGAGCTTGGTCGGGCCGCGTCCCGAGCGACCTTATTTTGTGGAATTGCTCGACGAGCGCATCCCCTATTATGGTCTCCGTCATCGTGTGATGCCCGGAATCACCGGGTGGGCGCAAGTATTGTATCCCTACGGGGCTTCGATCGAGGATTCCTACGAGAAACTGCAATATGACCTCTATTATGCAAAACACATGTCTCTGCGCTTTGATCTGAGGATTTTGCTCAGCACCATCAAAGTTGTGCTATTCGGCCGGGGTCGATAGGAGGGACCGATGCTGAATTTTCTTGGTATGGGTGGCGGAACGGGTTTGCCAGTGGTGTTGTGGGGATTGAGGCAATTATCAGGAAATTCCGGGCATGACGGCCAAAGCACGTTCAACATATCAGCGATTGTCTGCGTTTCCGACAATGGGGGATCCAGCGGACATCTGCGCCAAAGCTATGGGATCCCCGCGGTGGGAGATCTGCGGAATTGCCTGGTGGCATTGTCAGACAGCGACTGCTTGCTTGCCAATCTCTTTCAATATCGATTCTCGGGAGGCAATGGGTTGGACGGGCATTCCTTGGGAAACTTGATAGTAGCCGCTTTTTGCCAGATGTCGGGCAACCTCGGTGTGGCCATCGATTTGGCAAAGGAAGTACTTCACACCCAGGGAAGCGTGCTCCCCGCGACAGAAGCCGCGGTGACGCTCTGTGCCGAGGTGGAGTCCGGTGGTTGCATTCGTGGCGAATCACAAATAACAGCCGCGCGGAGCAGGATTCACAGAGTCTGGCTGGAACCGGGGAACCCTCCACCCTTCCCTGAAGCACTGCAAGCGCTCGCTAATGCCGATGCCATTATCCTGGGACCCGGTAGCCTTTACACCAGCATCATCCCGAATCTGCTTGTCTCGGGCGTGGCCGACGCGGTTCGGAACTCTCCCGCCTTGAAGATCTTTGTCTGTAACCTGGTAACCCAGCCCGGTGAGACGGACGGATTTACGGCTGCCGACCACTTGCGTGTGCTGCAAACTTATTTAGGCGCCGGCGCCGTGGACATCTGTCTCCTGAATTCCCAACCGATCGTGCGAACTGTTCGGGGCCTGTATCTCGAATCCGGATCAGAGCCGGTGAACTGGCGCGAGGACGAGATCTCCAGGATGGGCGTTCTGCCGATTCGGGCCGACTTCTTGGCAGAGAAGCAATCCAAGATTCGACATGATCCAATCAAATTGGCTCGCATGATTGTATCCCTGACACGGGCTGGCCGCCACGGCGATGATTACGTTCCTGGGAAGGACTGCATGTCGTTCAATCGGAGGCCCGCATGTGCGGAATTGTCCGCTATCTAGACTGGCGAATAGCGTAACGGTGGAAAAGGAGGCGCGATGAGTACTTCAGAGGTAGCCGTAATTCCGGTCCGAATTGGCGATGCCAGCATGGAGTTGGAGTATAAACTCCGCACCCGGCAGGCCTCTTTGGGTGTAATCGGATTAGGCTATGTGGGCCTGCCATTGGCTCTGACATTTAGCCGCGCCGGCTACGCTGTTACAGGATTGGATGTCGATTCCAAGCGAGTGGCTGCCTTATCCGCTGGCCATTCCTACATTACCGACGTCTCGGATTCCGACATAGCACACGCCCTAAAGGAGCGCCGACTGATTCCCACGACCGACATGGATCAGATTGCCGGCTTGGACGTGGTCACAATTTGCGTTCCCACTCCTCTCAGAAAAACGAAGGAACCCGACCTCTCTTATATCATGGCAGCGATCGACGCAATTACCCAGCGACTGCGCCGAGGCCAGCTCATTGTTCTCGAAAGCACTACATATCCTGGGACTACGGAAGAGTTGGTGCTCCCCAAACTGCAAGAAACAGGCCTGAAAGTGGGAAAGGATTTCTTTCTGGCATTTTCTCCCGAGCGGGTTGATCCAGGGAACCAGAACTATTCCACTCAGAAGATTCCCAAAGTGGTCGGCGGAACCACACCCCGCTGTAGCGAACTTGCCGCTCTGCTTTACGGAGAATGTGTTGACCAGGTACATGTCGTCTCCTCGACCCGCGTGGCAGAAATGGTCAAACTCCTCGAGAACACCTTCCGCAGTGTAAATATCGCTCTCGTCAACGAAATCGCGCTCATGTGTTCTCACACGGGAATCGATGTTTGGGAGGTGATACAGGCTGCGGCTACGAAGCCCTTTGGCTTCATGCCATTTTACCCGGGACCCGGGCTGGGCGGGCATTGCATTCCGATCGATCCGATCTACTTGCTGTGGAAAGCGCGGGCGGATGGTTTTCCCCTGCGCTTCATCGACCTGGCGGATGAGATCAACAGCAGTATGCCGCGGACGATGACGATACGCGCCATGGAATTGCTGAACCAGCAAGGAATCGCGTTTAAGGGCGCGCGCGTGCACATCCTGGGGGTTAGTTACAAACGTGATATCAGCGATACGCGCGAATCTCCGGCCCTGGAAATAATGAAGCTGTCGCTGACCGCTGGCGCCATCGTCTCCTATAGCGATCCGTTCGTGCCAGCGTTGACTCTGCAGGGCCGTGACTTCCATTCGCTCCCCGTAGCGGCTGAGGTGTTGCGCAGTTGCGACTTGGCGATCATCGTAACGGATCATTCCCAATTCGATTATGAGTGCATCGTGAATCATGCTCCGCTCGTGTTTGATACCCGCAATGCGACTAACGGGTTGCAGGCGGAGAACGTAGTCAGAGGTTAGCACCCGTGTTGGTGAGGAAGGCAAACTGGCGTTGCTTGGAATAGCCATGGCGAAAGTGATTCTCTGGATTTCCTTCGCGTTTGTCTTCTATGCGTATTGCGGCTATCCGCTCCTGTTGTGCCTCTGGCGATGGCTGGCCCGCAAGCCCGTCCTCAAAGCCTACTGGGAACCATATGTCAGCCTGGTGATCGCAGCTCACAACGAGCGGGAACAGATCGATGCGAAGATTCGCAACTGCCTCGAACTGGATTATCCACGGGACAAAATCGAGATCATTATTTCCCTCGATGGGCCCACCGATGGGACGGATCAAGCGGTGCGCCGGTATGAAGGATGCGGGTTGCGTATCATCCACTGGCCGGTGCACGCGGGTAAGTCGGCAGCCTTGAACCGGGCTTTGACAGCAGCGCGAGGTGAAGTCATCGTGTTCGCTGATGTCAGGCAGCGGATCGATCCGCAGGCGGTGCGGGAACTCGTAGCGAATCTGCGGGACAGTTCCGTAGGAGCAGTCTCCGGCGAGTTGTTTCTGATAAAAGATGGCTTCGAACACTTTGAGGAAGCCAAGGATGCTGTTGGGCTATATTGGCGTTACGAAAAGTGGATTCGGGAAATGGAAAGCCAGATCGACTCCACCGTTGGAGCTACGGGTGCGCTCTATGCGATTTGGCGCGACGGGTTCAGGCCCCTGCCCGAGGACACGATTCTCGATGATGTCCTCATCCCCATGCGCATTGTGCTGCTGGGAAAACGAGTCGTGTTTGAGCCGTCCGCTCGTGCTTACGACAAAGTAGCTTGCTGTCCCGAAGCTGAGTTTAGAAGAAAAGTGCGAACGCTGGCAGGAAACTTTCAACTGCTGGCCCACATGCCGGAGCTGCTGCTTCCTTGGCGCAACCCAGTCTTCTTGCAGTTCTTGTCGCACAAGATAAGCCGGCTCTTGGTCCCGTACTTTCTTGCAGCGCTGTTCCTGTCAAATTGTTTCTTGCTGTCAGGTACTTATCTTGTTCTGTTCGTGCTCCAACTTGCGTGGTACACGCTGGCGTTTGCCGGGGCTCTGGCTGTCCGAAGCCATAATGCGAATCGCCCGCCCACACCCGTTCCGGTCGGCGATCGCTAAGGGAGGGTCAATGAAGGACGCATTGCACATACCATATGCTTTTGTACTGATGAACTGGGCCGCGATTATCGGCCTCTATTGTTTTCTTCGACGGGAAAGTGACGGTTGGCAAGCCATCTGGACAACACCTCTTCACTCTCAGCCTCACTCCGCATACGACCATCCAGTGGAGAAACGGCCGCTATGGGTTACCTTGAGGCAGCTGAACTAGATCAGAATCCCTCCGTCGATTCCGGGCTACGGGTCGAGATTGTCTCGGATGATGAATCGTTTGCCGGCCTGGAACCTCTTTGGAATCGCTTATTGGAGGAATCCGGAATCAATCACCCCTTTCTGACTCACCAGTGGGTACGGACTTGGTGGGAGTGCTTTGGAGCGGGAGGCAAACTGCATGTGCTCCTGGTGAAGGACGGGGACGACGTGATTGCGATTGCTCCGTTGATGCTGACGCGTCGGAAGTTTTACGGCTGGCCACTCCGCTGCCTAGAGTTCATCGGTAATGTGCATACCCCGCGGTGCGACTTCCTGGTCACTCGCCGGCCCGCCGAGGTCTATCGTGCCATTTGGAGTTCCCTATTAAGCCAGAGGGGACTCTGGGACGTGCTGTTATTGTGCCAGCTCCCGGATGATTCTCGAACTTTGGATGAAATACCTCTCCTGGCCGCAGAGTCTCAGTTGCCATTGGGGCAGTGGCGTTCCGCCGCTTCTCCGTATTTGCCGATGCAGGAGGACTGGGACGGTTATTTCAAACAGAGGAACGCCAAACACCGTGCCAATCTGCGCAGAAGGCTGAAGCGCCTTTCCGAACTAGGGCCAGTCGAGATGGAGCGGATCACTTGCGAAGCCGGTTTGGAAGACGCTCTGGGGGAAGGGTTTCGAATCGAGGGCGCCGCGTGGAAGGACCAATGTGGTACGTCCATGCAGGCTCAGCAGGAGTCTCGCCTCTTCTATACCAAGCTGGCGCGGAAATTTGCCCAGCGTGGCTGGTTGGAGTTGAACTTCTTGACAGTTAGCGGCCGGCGGATCGCCTTCCACTATTCGCTCCGCTATAACAACAAGGTGTATTTGCTAAAGCCGGGTTATGACCCCGCATATTCCAGTTATTCTCCCGTAAATCTGCTGTGCTACTTGTTTTTGCAACATTTATTCGACACCGGCACGGAAGAGTTCGATTTTCTGGGTGTGGCGGACGAATGGAAACTCCAGTGGACTAAAGAGACAAGGAACC
>MEKX01000157.1:59248-104618 GCA_001767075.1 Acidobacteria bacterium RIFCSPLOWO2_12_FULL_54_10
TTCCGGGTACTCCCAAGGCTTCAGCAGAAGCGAATGTATGGGCTGATACGCGCTGCCATTGGCAGTTTCAGGCGGAACCGCAAAACCACAAGAGAGACTCTCTGAAGAAGGCCGAACAGAATGTACGTTCCTACTTGGCCCTGTCTTAATCCTTCCTATCTATTTTCGTCGGCGAATGGCTCCCATCTTCCGTTTCCGATGAACGCTTATACCCGGATGTGCTTCTTTTCGGCCCGCTACGGAATTTACCAACTGTTTCGTGCGCTCCGATTTCAGAAGGATGAAATAGTTCTCGTGCCAGACTACCATCACGGCAACGAAGTGCGGGCCATCCGGGCTGCCGGCGCCTCGATCCGTTTTTATCGCATTGGCCGCAATCTGGAGCCGGATCTCGACCATTTAGAGCAACTCTGCCGGCTGCATCCGCGAGCGCTTTATATCATTCATTATCTGGGCTGGCCACAACCCATGGGAGAACTCACCGCATTGTGCCGGAAGCATGGGATGCTGCTGATCGAGGATTGCGCTCTGTCATTGCTAAGCGAAAGTAACGGGCAGGCGTTGGGGAGATTCGGCGACTTCGCCATTTATTGTCTCTACAAGACATTACCTGTTCCGAACGGTGGCGTATTAGTTCAGAACCGAGGCATTCTCCCGGAGCTGGCGCGGTTGGAGCTGCTGCCATGCGATGGAGCCTCGGTTGCCAGCCGCAGCCTGGAGTTGACGCTGGAATGGCTGCGGAGCCGCTCCAATGGCTTTGGAGGGGCCTTGTCCTGGTTCAAACGGGCCGCCGGGAAAGTCGCCAACCAATTCGGCATTCACCGGCTCCCGGTCGGAAATACGGGATTCGATTTCGCGCATGTGAATATCGGAGCGGCGCCTCTTAGCCGCCGGCTGCTGGGACAGTTTGACTACCAAAAGATCCGGGAGCAGAGAAGATTTAATTATCGGTACTTGGCGGAACGGCTGGCCGGCAAAGCAACCTTGTTGCGCACGGACCTTGCGGAAGGGGTATGCCCGCTGTTCCTTCCGCTTCTGGTTCCTGATAAGCATCTTGCGGCAGAGGCGTTGTGGAAGTGCGGCATTGGTGCAGTGGAATTCTGGAATGAGAGCGACCCGGAGGTGCCCGCAGAACAGTTCCCGGACTCGCATTTCCTGCGCAGGCACGTACTGGAGTTGCCGATTCATCAGGATGTTTCACTCTCACACCTGGATTATATTGCCGGACAAATTGATCGGCTGAGACCCATATTCGAGGTCCAGAGTGATTGAGCTAATAGACAGTAACGCGGGATTTGCAAAGCTGCGCACAGAGTGGGATGAGGTTCTGCAGAAGAGCCAATCCAATTGTCTTTTCCTGACCTGGGAATGGGTTCATACCTGGTGGAAACATTTGTCGGGGAAACGAAGGCTCTTCCTGGTGACCATGCGCCACGGAGAGGAGCTGTCGGCCATTGCCCCTCTCGCCCGCAAGGCCCCCTCGGTTCTTTCCTGCTGGCCCCTTGAGACCCTGGAATTCCTCGGGGTGGGAAGCGTTGGTTCCGATTATCTGGATCTGATTAGCCGGCGCGAGCGGGAACAGGATGTCCTGCCGGAATTGTCCCACTACCTGACTCGCAAGAAGTCCCTCCTGGAACTAGCTCAAATTAACAAGCACTCCTGTCTGGCCCGAGAGTTCGCCGGGCATTGGCGAGAGGCAGGCGGGTCGCTGCGGGAGTCGGATAGCAATGTCTGTCCGATCATCAATTTATCCGGGCATACCTGGGAGTCATATCTTTCGACACTCGGCTCGGAACATCGCTATAACTTTCGGCGGAAGCTGAGATCCTTGTCAAACCGATTTGAGGTCCGGTTCGAACAGGCGCGCTCGGAAGAAGAGCGGAGAGAGGCTTTGACGACTTTGTTGGATTTGCATTCTGCGCGGTGGAAGAACCGCGGCGGGTCAGATGCTTTTTGCACCCCACAGATCATTTCCTTTCACGACGAGCTCAGCTCATTGGCTCTGCAACGAGGATGGTTGAGACTGTTTACGCTGCGGCTGGACGGAAAGCCGGCGGCATCTCTTTACGGTTTCCATTACAACCGTGTCTTCTATTTCTATCAGTCAGGTTTCGACCCAAGCTATGCCAGATATAGCGTCGGGCTCATAGCCATGGGCCTGGCGATCCAAAATGCCATAACGGAAGGTGTTCAAGAGTACGACCTGCTGCACGGCGATGAAGGCTACAAATTTCATTGGGCACTCGAATCACGGGCGCTGGCGCGGCTGGAACTCTACCCTCCAGGCTCTGTCGGACTGGCCTGCCGGCATGCCCGGGGATTTGGCAAAGCAATGCGGAGAATGGTCCGCGATATGCTTCCTCAATCGGTGGCGGCACGGTTAGCCAAGCATAAGAGAAAGAGAGCCGGTAGGAACCCTTATGTTGCGCCCGATTGTCAAGACAAGCATTTGCCGAGCTTCTCACTGGATAGGGATGGATAGAGGTGCAGGCGGGAAGGCAGCCTTCCCGGTGGTAATCGGGTACCACAGAGTGGTAGAGGACTTCCCTTCAGAATCAAATCGTTCGATGCCTCCGATGCTGATCAGCACCAGGATGTTCGAGCAGCACCTGGACTGGATCGGGAAAAGATATCGGTTCGTTTCTCTGGACGAACTGGGATCGACGCTCGAGCAGCGAGGAAAATTCGACCGGCCAGTGGCTGCGGTCACGTTCGATGACGGTTACCGCGACATCTACGACAACGCTTTTCCGATCTTGAAGCGGAAGGGGATCCCGGCCGCAGTCTTTGTGGTCGCGGGAATGCTCGACGCTCCGCAACCTCTGATTCACGACAAGCTCTATGGTCTGCTGATTTGTGCGTTCTCCCGCTGGCCGGATGCGTCGCACGTTCTGGCCTGCTTATTTCGCGATCTCGGATTATTTTCCCTCTTTATTCCGCAAAGAACCGGTCGCAAAGACAATCCTTTTCGGATAGCACGGTCGTTGCTTTCCAGGTTACCGCAGGACGACCTTTGCAGCATCCTGGGCTGTCTGCAGAACAAGCTCGAACCGTGGGGAGGCAATCTCGATGGATTCCAGCCATTGAGCCGGGAAATGCTCGCCGAGATGATTCAATCCGGAATCACCATCGGCTCCCATACGCAGTCTCACGTGCTCTTGACGAATGAATGCCAATGCAGAGCGCGGCAGGAATTAGAACAGTCGCGCCTGGAGCTGGAAACGAAGCTGGGAATACCCATCTATCATTTTGCCTATCCGGACGGGCAGTTCAACCGCCAGGCGGTGCAGGCTGTTGCAGCTGCTGGTTACCGCTACGCATACACCACGTGCCGGCACCGCGATCCGAATTATTCCTTGCTCACCATCCCGCGCCGGATTCTGTGGGAAAACACCTGTCTGGATCATCGCGGATCTTTTTCGCCGGCAATCATGAACTGTCAAGTGAACGGATTGTTCGATCTCCTGGCTAACTGCGGTAAAGATCATGAGGCGAATCCCATCGACAGCGCGTGTGTCGAAGAGCGCAGAAAAGTGGGATTAGCAATATGAGTGTCCTCAAGATACTGAACGTCATCGGATGTCGGCCGAATTTTATCAAGATCGCGCCCTTGATAGCCGAGATGAACAAACACCCGGAGATCGACCCATTCCTTGTGCACACAGGCCAGCATTATGACGAAGCGATGTCCGATGTATTTTTTCGCGACCTGGAGATCCCTCAGCCGGATGTCTGCTTAAACGTCGGCTCGGGATCCAATCCGGGCCAGATGGCACGGATGATGCAAGGCTTGGAGGCGGTCTTGGCGGATATCAACCCAGACCTGGTGCTCGTGGTCGGGGATGTAAATTCCACCACTGCCAGCAGCCTGACCGCTGTCTCGCTTGGCTATCCTGTGGCCCATGTTGAAGCCGGGCTCCGCAGCTTCGACCGAGAAATGCCGGAGGAAATCAACCGTGTGGTGACCGATGCTCTCTCCGACTTCCTGTTCGCCACGGAGACTAGCGCGGTGGAAAACCTCCTGCGCGAGGGAAAGCCACAGGAGCGGATATTCTTTGTCGGGAATGTGATGATTGATACGCTTGCGATGAATACCGAAAAGATTGCACGTTCCACCATACTTCAGGAGTTGGGACTGAGCCCCCATTCCTATGCAGTGGCGACGCTGCACAGGGCCTCAAACGTGGATGACCCCAACGCCCTGGCGCAGATTGCCGAAGCTCTGGGGGATTTGCAGCAACACATCCGGCTGGTTTTCCCGATCCATCCCCGAACGGCGCTTCGGCTGCACAGTCTTCGAAGCTGGCAGCAGCTTGCCTCCCTGCCCAACATCCTGGCCGTGAAACCTCTCGGTTATCTCGATTTCATCAAGCTGACGAAGGAATCCATGTTTGTACTGACGGACTCCGGTGGCGTGCAGGAAGAATCCACCTGCCTCGGTGTCCCGTGCCTGACATTGCGGAAAAACACCGAGCGCCCTGTAACGATCACACAGGGCACGAACCAACTGGTGGGAACCAAGCACGAAGAGATCCTCGAAAAGGGATTGCAAATTCTTAACGGAACGATTTGCCGCGGCCGGATTCCTGAGAAATGGGACGGTCAGGCCTCGATGCGAATCGTTTCCGTGCTACTGCAAGAATCTGAAATGATCAAGCGAATGTACGGCGGTGTCCGCGAGAGGGGAATATGCCTGGATATGCTGAGCCGGGGATAGCCCCGGCCACCTTTTCTACCGCAGACATATATGTTGGGCGGAAGGACCGATTGGTGGGGCCCGTTCTTTCCTATAGTTTGTTGCTCTTATTCTTCTTCTTGTTGTATTCCCAATTGCCATTATTAATCCCCGCTTTGCAAGGGCTTCGGCTCGTATATGCGGTGGGCGGAGCCGCCATCGTTGCGGTGCTGGTCGAAAAAATGTTGTCGCACGGTGGCTGGGAACTTGTCTGGCCGGAGAGCTATCTGCTGCTGGGCTTGTTGGCAGCCGCGGCAATCTCCTGTTTCGGCGCGCTCTGGCCACGCTACGCTGTCGACAACACTTTGGATTTGGCCAAGGCAGTGGCCTTATCTCTAGTCCTGCTCAGTAGCGTGAACAGCACCAGACGCCTTCGCGTTTTGATCTGGTTCATGGTCCTCGGAGGACTTTTTCCCGCCTTGGGAACATTGAGAAATTACTTCCAAGGAAATCTGATGGAGGGAGGCCGCGCGGGTTGGGTCGGCATTTTTGCGAACCCGAATGAGCTGGCCTACAGCCTGGTCCTGCTGGTTCCGCTGGCTATCTCTCTTGCCGCGGGCGTTCCTCGTTGGGTGGTTGTTTTGTTGGGGGGAATTATTGCCACCTATATCGCAGCCATTTATGTTTCGTTTTCCCGTGGTGGGATGATCGGGTTGCTGGCGGTATTGGCCGTGATTGGCTTGCGGGGGAGGAGTATTCCCGTCCGCGTATTGATGATTTTGCTTCTCGCCGCAAGCCTGGCTTTCATCGCACAGGGATGGTCCCGGGATGAGGGATTTACTCAACTCGGCACGGATGCAAATTTTCGGGAGCGGCTGGCCACCATGCAGGCTGGATTCGCGATGTTCGCGGATCACCCGATCTCCGGCGTGGGTCTAGGTTGTTCCGTGATCGCTTGGCCACTGTACGCGCCACCGGATGTACATGCCAGACGCTGGCTGGTGATCCACAACACCTTCCTACAGTCTCTCAGTGAGACGGGTATCGTAGGTTTCCTCTGCTTCACGTTGCTGCTCGGAGCGGCCCTCCACGACGCTCGGGAAATCACGCGCCGCGGTCCTGAATCCGGATCGGGGGACTCGGCCCAGTTGGCCGATGGTCTCGGCAAGTCACTCTGGGGATTTGTGGTTTGCGGCTTATCTGGCGGATTCATTCTCAGCTGGTTTCCTTACATTCTTGTTGGAGCTGTTTCGTCCTTGAAGAAGATCACGAAGGAATCTTCGCCTGGAGCACCGGCAGGGCAACCACGAGGTCTCTATGACTAAAGAAGAACGATTGTCCTACATGATTTTATTTTGCGGGCTGCTGCTGGTGAAACAGTCCAAAGCCGCGATCCATGAATTATCGGTACTTCTTCCTGCAAGGGGGAAGGCCATGAGTCTAGCCGCCAGGCTGGCGGCCGAAGTAGTGATTCACGACGGGTGTTCCTTCGATGAAGCTGGACGACAAAATTGAAACAACGGATTCCATGTTCCGGCCGACACTGGTGCTGATGTCAGGGCGCATGTTTTCCTTTGTAGCCACCTTTTTCATTCCCGTGGTCCTGGTGCGGATCTTCGCACCAGATGAGTTTGGCACCTATAAGCAAGTGTTCTTGGTCTATATGACTGTGTATGCGATCGCCCAGATGGGAATGGCTGAAAGCCTGTTTTACTTTCTCCCGCGTGCTCCGCAAGAAGGCGGGCGATATGTCTTCAATTCACTACTCATGCTGCTGGTTGCCGCGGCGGTGTTCGCCGGAGCCTTGGTACAGGAAAAGGCAAAGATTTCAGAATTGCTAAGCAACAGTGGCCTGGCACAACATTTTCCCCTGCTCGGGTTGTACCTCCTATTCATGACCGCTTCCGCGACGCTGGAAATCGTCATGATCTCGCGGAAACAGTATTCCCGGGCGGCGCTGACTTACATCTCGTCGGACATGGTGCGCGCGGTCGTGTTCATTTTGCCGGCGCTGGTTCTGCATGATCTCCGCGCGCTGTTCCTGGGCGCTGTGGCCTTCGCGATATTCCGGTTCGGTGTCACCGTGGTCTACTGCTGGCAAGAGTTCGGAAACGAATTCCGAGCGGATGCAGGGCTGCTCCGGCAGCAACTTGCCTATGCCTTACCGTTTGCAATGGCGGTCGTGGTAGAGACCTTGCAGGCGAACGTCCATCAATACGCCGTCTCCCATCACTTCGATGCTGCCACGTTCGCGATCTATTCGATCGGATGCCTGCAAATTCCCTTGGTGGAGTTCCTTGCTTCCCCGGCCGGCAACGTCATGATGGTGCGCATGAGCGAGGAAATCCGGGATGGTCGCAGCGAATCGGTGATTTCGCTCTGGCATGAGACCACCCGCAAGCTTGCTCTGATCTTCTTCCCACTCTTCGGCCTGCTGCTGGCGACCGCAGGAGACCTGATTGTTGTTCTCTTCACCAGCACCTACGCTGCCAGCATTCCAATTTTTATGATCTGGTCCGCAACGATTCTCTTGTCAGCGCTGCAGACTGACTCCGCGCTGCGGGTCTATGCACAAACGCGTTTTCTGTTTGTATTGAACGTCGTTCGGCTGCTGGTCATCGTCGCTCTCATTTACGCTTCCATGTCAGTGTTCGGACTGCTCGGCGCGGTACTTGTCACGCTGCTTTCGTCGGCCATCGCCAAAGGCTTATCGTTAGCCAAATTGAAACGGGATATGAACGTCCGGACGGCTCAGCTTCTGCCTTGGCGAAGCTTGGCAGTCATAGGAGCCATTTCCATCGCTGCCTACCTCATTGCCCTGGCAGGCAAATCCGCGCTGGATGTTTCAGCCTTGCCTCGTCTATTGATCGTTGGAATTGTTTACGTGGCTTCTTACACACTGTTGCTTCTGCGATCTGGCCTGCTGAGCGTCCGGGAGAGGCGCGCTCTTACGAATTGGCGGCACAGACTTGCCGGAGTTGGATTTCGTGGCGGAAGAGTTCAGAAGCAGTTAAAGGAAGAGAAACCATGTGCGGCATTGTCGGAATTGTGAGTTTAGAAAACAAACCGGTGTTTTTGGAGGAGTTGCGCTGGATGTCGGCGGCCATAGCGCATCGGGGTCCCGATGAAGATGGATTTTATCTGGGAACGGACGCAGGTATTGGGATGCGCCGTCTCAGCATCATCGACCTCAAGTCCGGGCGCCAGCCCATTGCAAACGAGGACGGCACGATCCATGTCGTATTCAACGGCGAAATCTACAACTACCGGCAATTGCGCAAGCAACTGGAACAGAAAGGCCACTGCTTTTCTACCACCACGGATACGGAGACCATCGTTCACCTCTACGAAGAATACGGGGACTGCTGCGTGCAAGAGATGCGAGGCATGTTCGCTTTTGCGATCTGGGACGAGCGGCGCCACAAACTCCTGCTGGCTCGAGACCGGCTGGGAATCAAGCCTTTATATTACACGGAGGTCAACGGAAGACTGTTGTTCGCCTCCGAGCTGAAGGCCATCCTGCAACTTCCCGATGTGGAGCGCAAACTAAACTGGAATGCGCTCAATCATTTATTTACATTTCTGAGCACGCCTGCCGCTGAAAGCATACTCGAAGGAATCCGCAAGCTGCAGCCTGGTCACATCCTCATTGCATCGCCAGGAAGGCCCCCGCGGGTGCAGCGCTACTGGGATTTACATTTCGAGCCCGACCGCAGCCTGACTGAGGAGGATTGCACGGAAAGGTTGCGCGAATTGCTGGACGAGTCGGTCGGGCTCCACCTGGCAAGCGATGTCCCGGTGGGAGCCTTTTTGAGCGGAGGCATCGATTCCAGCGCTGTTGTTGCAGCGATGTCTCGAATGAGTTCCGATCGCGTCAAGACATTTTCCATCGGGTTCAACGAGGAAGATTACGACGAACTTCAGTTCGCCCGTTTGGTCGCGAAGCAGTTTGGCACGGAGCATTACGAGCTGGTGCTGGAGTCGAATGTATTAGAGATGCTCAGCGATCTGGCATGGCACCTGGATGAGCCGTTCGGGGATGCCTCGGCGATCCCCACTTACATGGTTTCCAAACTCGCTTCGCAGTACGTGAAGGTGGTGCTTTCCGGCGACGGTGGCGATGAGCTGTTCGCCGGGTACGACAAATATGCGGTCGAGGCAAGAGAGCGCAACTACAAGTTCCTGCCCTCCGTGGTTCGCAGAGTTTTGGGCGGCGTGGGAAACTTCCTTCCGGACGGGATCAGGGGACGAAATTTCTTGCGCCATATGTCTCTGACCGGGGCGGAACGGTATCTGGATGCTTCGACATTGTTCCGCCGTGACGATAAGAGAAAGCTATTCCAGGGCGTTGCCTTTGAAAACCTATCTTCGTACGATCCGTCGCAGGCGCAGGTCGAATACTTGACTCACGATCATGGTGACTGGCTGTCAGCATTGCAGTCCCTGGATCTGAAGAGCTATCTGCCATTGGACATTCTTACCAAAGTCGACCGGATGAGCATGGCGCATTCCCTGGAGGTGCGCGTTCCCTTGCTCGATCACAAGCTCGTGGAGTTCGTTGCCACGATTCCCCCAGAAATGAAGATGCGGAATGGTACGAGAAAGTATGTTTTCAAAAGGGCGATGACGGGCCTTCTACCGACGGAGATCATCCATAGACCGAAGCAGGGTTTTGCCATCCCGCTCGGGAGGTGGTTCAGGGGAAAACTGGACAACGTAGTCCGCGAGTTGCTGCTCTCTGAGGAAGCCCGGCGGCGAGGATTATTCCGCCCCACATACATCGAACGCCTGCTGGAACTTCAAAAAAGGGGAAGGGATCTCGATTTGCAACTCTGGACCCTGATTTCATTTGAGATGTGGTGCAAGACTTTTCTGGACGGCAGAGTCGGGAAGGTAAGCGAGCCGAGAGCCGAAAGCAACGTATCACACTCCGTGCTGCAGCAATCGACGGGGGTAAGTCGAACGCTCGTAACGGGAGAGTCCGCATGAAGAGCAGACCGATGCAAGAGATAGGGATAGAGCAGTTCATGTTGCCGCTATCCAGCAGGCAGCATCGCGGGACTCGAGTGCCGCGGCGGCACTTCCGGAGTCATCCGGGCATCCCCTCAGACAGAGTCAGATTGCTGAAGTTTGTCGGCCTATTCGCAATTGGGGGGACTGAAAAACAAGTGATCAACATGGTGCGGTCCATCGACTCCTCCCGCTTCGATGTGCATTTAGCATGCTTCAATCGTTGGGGACAACTTTCAAAGGAGATCGAGACGCTCGGCATACCGATTTCCGAATACCGCATCAATTGTCTTTACAATTATCAAACGGTTCGCCAGCAAATCAGATTCGCGGGATTTCTCAAACGGAATCGCATTCAGGTCGTCCACGCCTATGGATTTTACTCCATGGTCTTTGCCGTTCCCGCGGCACGACTGGCGCGTGTGCCCGTTGTTGTCGCATCGATTCGTGACACGGGAGAGTTATTGACCCCCCTTCAGAAAAGGGCACAGAAAGCAGTGTGCCGATTGGCCGACTCTGTCTTGGTCAATGCCGCAGCGGTGCGGGAATGGCTGGTCGGCCAAGGGTATAACGAGAGAAAAATCGAGGTCATCCACAATGGCATTGCTTCCGATCGCATTGATGGGGGTGGCGGCGGACAGAGGCTTCGTCGGGAGCTCGGACTCCCGCCTAACGTCCCTGTGGTAGCCATGCTCTCCAGGCTGAATCGCATGAAAGGGGGAGCGTTTTTCTTGGAGGCGGCAGCGGCGGTGGCTTCGCGTTTCCCGGAAGTACGATTTCTCGTTGTGGGCGATGTAGGTTGCGGGGAAAAGTCCTACAGGGAGGAATTGGAACACCAAGCGATTCGGCTGGGGCTCGGAGACCGCGTGCTCTTCACTGGCTTTCGTCTCGATATCCCTGACATATTGTCGGAACTCTCTGTTTCAGTGCTGCCCTCTCTGAGCGAAGGACTGTCCAATGTTCTGCTCGAGTCCATGGCAGCCGGAGTGCCTGTGATCGCAACGAAGGTGGGCGGCAATCCAGAAGTAGTCGAAGACGGCGTGAACGGCCTGCTGGTCCCGCCGGGCGACCCCCAAGCCCTGGCCCAGGCTATGTGCCGGCTGCTCGAACGACCCGAATTAGCCCGCTACTATGGCCAGGCAGGAAAGCGGCGGATTGCTGAAGGCTTCTCGCTGGGGCGGATGGTTCGGCAGACCGAGCAGCATTACTTGAACTTGTTGCCGGGAGCCGGGCCGCGGCAGGCCAGCGCCGCCGGGGAGGTAGAGGCATGAAACTTCTGCTCATCGGCCCGTATCCTCCACCGCACGGGGGAATTTCTGTTCATGTGGCCGAGGCAAGAAGACACCTGGACCAGGCAGGAGTCTGGTGCCGGGTACTCAACCTAAGTCGGTCTGCTCCTGAAAGTGACCAGTACATTCGCTGTCGCGGCGGCCTGAATTTGTTGTACGTGTTGATTTCTCATGCCAGGCGCGGCTGGACGCTGCATCTTCACACCAACGGTCATAACGGGAAGAGCTGGTTGCTGGCGTTTGTTTGCGGACTGGCGGGGCAGTTGGCTCCGGCCTGTCTGCTGACGGTGCATTCCGGAATGGCGCCCCATTATCTGCAGAAGGAGAACGTTTGGCGGCGTCAATTGGCTCGCATCACCTGCCTGCTTTACGATCGTATCCTCGTCGTAAACCGTGAGATTTGGCGAGTGATCCTGTCTTTGAAAGTCTCACCGGACCGACTGAAAGTGGTTCCGGCCTATCTCTCCATGTCTCGTCCCGCATCGCTTCCGGCCAGGTTTGAGGAACTGGTGCAAGGGTCCAGACCGTTGCTCACTACCGTTCTCTTTTTCCGCCCGGAATACGGGGTCGAGCTCCTAGCCCAAGCGCTGCGCAAATTGGGTTCCCGCTATCCAAACCTTCGCTGTTTGGTCATGGGCAGTGGCGAGCAGCGAGTGGACGCGGAACGGGTGTTCCGAGAAGCCGGGTTGGGGGAAACGGTGAAGCTGCTCGGAGATGTGCCACACGAGCTGTGTCTGGGATTAATTTCTGCTTCCGACCTTTTCGTTCGCGCCACTATGAAAGATGGCGACTCCATTTCGGTGCGCGAGGCTTTGTCGCTGGGGGTACCTGCGGTGGTTAGCGACGTGGGGCATCGACCTTGGGGCGCCATCCTTTTCCGGAAGGGAGATCTCGACGATCTAGTCGCCAAGATGAAAACTGCCCTTGCCACTCCTCGCCGGACCCGCGCCCGTGTGGCGGTCCCGCCGACGCCTGCCAGCGCCCGCCGACTCCTCGAAATCTACAGCGGGGTTGCAGTCCAAGGAGCGCAGCCATGCGCCTAAAGGCTCTCGGGAGGTTGAAACAGTTACGCCGAATGACGGTGGGGGAGATGGCCTATCGGTTCTGCGATAAGCTCCGATCCGAAACGGATCGTATCCAGTACTATCGGCGAAAGCTCGAGAAGCCGGAAGAAGAATTATGGAGCTTCTTTAACGGCTCGATTTCCGCCGGCGTCCGGGCTAGGCTCTCCAACCGCAATGGATTTTCTTTTAAGGAATACCTCCGGGGAGGCCCCGCGCAGCGGTTTTACCTTCCGAGTGAACCGGCGGAACGGGCGAGACTGCGAGAATTCATAGAGGATTGCGTTCCGCTATGGAAGCACCAAGCCGTCGAGGAGGCCGAACGAATCTGCCAACACCGGGTGGAGCTTCTCGGCTACGGCGAAATAGATATTGGCAGAGAGATCAATTGGCATCTGGACCCGATCACGGGGCGAAGCTGGCCGCGCCGCTTTTGGGCCGATTACGATTTGGTTCACGATGCCACAGCAGGCGACCCCAAATCGGTTCACGAATTAAACCGGCATCAGCATCTTCCGAGATTAGCGAAGGCTTACTTTCTGACCGGCAAGGAAAAATATGCCCGAGAAGCTGTGGATCAAATCGAGAGTTGGATCGATCAGAATCCGGCGGATTTGGGCGTCAATTGGCATTCAAGCCTGGAGATCGGGCTGCGGGTCGTCTCCTGGCTGTGGACCCTCTTCTTCCTTCTGCCAGCCGAATCCTTCCACGAGCATGCGGCACGCCGTATGGGAAGTTCGTTATTGGCTCAGTTGGAACATGTCTACCGCTACCCCTCGATCATTAGCAGTCCCAATACGCATGTCGTGGGAGAAGCTGCTGCACTTTTTATCGGCGGTTTGATCTTTGCAGAGTGCAATCGCGCCCGTGCGTGGCGAGATCGGGGTTCCTCCCTGTTGATCGATGCAATGGGAAAGCAGGTCTCTCCGGAAGGCATCCACCAGGAACTGTCTTCTTACTACCATTGCTACACGGCGGACTTTTATCTGCAGACACTGGGCCTGGCGCACCGCAATCGCTTCCCGTTTCCGGATTGGCTCTGGAAAAGGCTGGTCTGCATGTTGGAGTTCCTGATGCATCTTACGAGGCCCGACGGCACGATTCCGCTGCTGGGCGACGACGATGGAGGCAGGGCCCTGGCGCTCCACCAGACCAGCTACCGTTCCTTTCGCGATGGTTTATGCACTGGAGCTGTAATGTTCCAGCGGCCGGAGTTTAAGAGTCAATCCGGGGAGTTTTTTGAGGAGAGCCTGTGGCTGCTGGGCGAGCAGGCCTGGAACACTTATGCCGGTCTGAAGAGCAATCCACCTCAGGGGTTGAGTGCTTCGTATCCGGCGGCTGGCTATTTCATCCAGCGCTCGGATTGGACTGCGCGAGCCCGCCACCTGGTATTTGACTGCGGAGGCATGGGGATGATCAATGGCGGTCATGGACATGCTGACTCTCTATCGCTGGTTCTGTTTGCTGGGGGCAGGGAGTTGTTGGTGGATCCGGGTACCTGCATCTACAACACTGCTCCGGCATGGCGTGACTTCTTCCGTTCCACTAAGGCTCACAACACGGCGGTGGTGGATGGCAGGGACCAATCCGAAATGGGTGCAACCTTTCGATGGAACCGTATTGCTCCATCGCGCGTGGTGAAACATATCACCTCAGACGGGATTGACTACGTTGAAGGCGAACACACCGGATACAACCAACTTCCGCAGAGTGTTCTGCATCGGCGCCGAGTGCTCTATTGCAGGCCGGAATACTGGGCAGTGGTGGATGAATTCCGAGGAGAAGGCAAGCACAGCATCGATCTGTATTATCACTTCGATTCAGAGACAGAGATAACGTCGGGAGAGTCGGCTGGCTCAACATCGGACCTGACGCTTCTGGCCCGGGCTCCAGGCGCCGGCTTGATGGTATTTCTCCGCGCTTCCGCTCCCTTGAAGTTTGAAATCATTCGCGGACAAAGCACGCCCATCCAGGGGTGGGTATCGAGCCGTTATGGCGAGAAGAAGCCGGCCCTCACCCTGCGCGTTACCTTCTGTTCCCACGTCCCAGCCGCAATCGTTTCCATCCTGGCGCCATTCGGTGCGGATTCCGACCAACTCGCAGCTCGGCAAAACCGGGAAGGCTGGGAGTGCTCCGGAGTAGCGGCAGGGCAGCAGGCCATTGCCTGTTCCGTGAAGCAGGGCAAGCGAGAAGATCTCATGATCTTTTCAATGCAGGATTGCAAACTGGATGTCAGGGATTACAAACTGCAGGGCGAATTGTTCTGGCTCCATAGCGAGCAGGCTGTCTTGGAGAAGCTGTTCGCTGTCAACGCGCGCAGTTTCCAGACTCTCGAGCGAACACTCTTTCAGAACATCGACTCGCAGAGTTACGTGTGGAAGCAGTATGACAAGGAGGATGGATCGGTCGAACCAAGCGAAGCAGGAGAAACGGCCTATGTGCGGGATTAGCGGAATTGTGAACTTCAACAGCGATGATCGGGTCGATGCCCATCTCCTCAGAAGGATGACGGACTCACTCGCTCACCGTGGTCCTGACGACAAGGGGTACTTCCTCGAAGACAATGTGGGACTCGGCCATCGCCGCTTGAGTATCATCGACCTGAGCGGGGGCTCGCAACCCATCTATAACGAGGACGGCTCTGCGGTGATCGTCTTCAACGGAGAAATATACAATTACGCCGAGCTCACGAGCGAGCTTGTGGCCCAGGGGCACACCTTTCGAAGCCGCAGCGATACGGAGGCCATTCTCCATTCTTATGAGCAGTACGGCAGTCAATGCGTGCAGCGATTGCGCGGCATGTTCGCATTCGCCGTCTGGGACCGCCCGCAAAAGCGCCTCCTCCTAGCGCGAGATCGCCTCGGGATCAAGCCGTTATATTTCCACGTGGGCCGAGATTGTTTTGCATTCGCATCAGAAATAAAGGCATTGCTGGAGCTGCCGGGCGTCCCGCGCGAACTCGACAGGGAAGCATTCGATCTGTATTTGTCTTTGCGGTACGTCCCCGGACCGCGGACCATGTTCCAGGAAATCTTTAAGCTCCAGCCGGGCCACATTCTGGTTTTCGAAAAGAACGGTGTGCGCATTCAAAAATACTGGGATGTCCCTTACCCACCTTCCCGCCGGCGTGCGTACTCGGACTATCTCGAAGAGTTCGAGCATCTGCTGGAGGAAAGCGTCCGCCTGCGATTGATTGCCGAGGTTCCTCTGGGGGTGTTCCTCAGCGGGGGGCTGGACTCCAGCGCGATCCTGGCTGTGATGAGCAAGCTGACCCGCGGCGAGAGGATCAAAACGTTCAGCGTGGGCTATGAGGAGGGAAACGCCGGGGAAGAGGAATCCAGCGAATTCCATTATGCCACCATGGCCGCAAAGACGTTTGGTGCAGAGCACCATGAGTTTCGTGTCAGCGCCCGAGAGTTTGGCGATTTCATTCCGGACTTAGTTTGGCATCTGGATGAACCCCTGGCCGATCCAAGCTGCATCCCGCTGTACTTTATTTCCAAGCTGGCTCGCAAATACATCACCGTCGTTTTGTCGGGCGAAGGAGCAGACGAGATTTTAGGCGGCTATGGCATTTATGGAAAGATGCTGGCGCTGGAGAGCGTGCAGCGCCTGCTGGCCCCCATTCCTGCCTGGTTTGCTCCTGGGCTGGCGCACCTGATCCCGGGGGAGGCTCGTCGCAGCCGCATGCGAATGGCTGGATTGCCCCTGGAGGCTCGCTACCGGGGGGTATCGAGGGGCTTTCGGCCCGAGATGAAAACGAGACTTCTGCGCGATTGCCAACCCGGCGCGACCGACGCACGACTCAATGAACTCTTCCATCCCTATTTTCAGCAGGTCAAGAGTTGCTCGTCGTTGGACCAGATGCTCTATGCGGATACCAAGATCTGGCTTCCGGACGACATCCTGCTCAAAGCCGACAAGATGACCATGGCCAATGCCCTCGAGTTACGAGTCCCGTTTCTGGATCACAAGCTTGTAGAGTTTTGCGCGGGGCTGCCGCCCAAACTCAAGCTCAACGGCCAAGGCAGTAAGTTCCTTTTGCGCCAAGCGATGAGTGAAGTGCTTCCAAGACCAATTCTGCAGCGGCCGAAGCAGGGATTCCCAGTACCGACGGAGGGATGGCTCCGAAAGCCTTTGAAAGAGTTGACGCATGACATGCTGCTCTCTCGCAGCTCGGCCTGCCGGCTCTACTTGCGCCCGGAAGTCCTGGAAGAGATTGTGTCGGAACACGAGCGTGGATTGATGAACCGGGACCAGGAAATCTGGACCCTGCTGGTTTTCGAATACTGGCACCGGCTGTTCCTGGAAAGGCAGGTGCACCCAGGTTCGAGCAGAGAGCCGGCCATGGAGGTGGCGTGATGGGTCAGGATGCGGTCTATGACGGGATCGAAGGGCAGGACATCATCTGTTTCGCGAACGACTGGGATGGCGATCCACTGAGCAAGAAACACATCATGCTGCGGCTGGCGCAACGAAACCGCGTCCTATGGGTCAATTCCATCGGCACGCGCAATCCCCAGGCTTCGGTGCGGGATTTGCGGCGGTCGCTCGATAAATTAAGGCAGTTCTCCGGTGGATGCCAGCGACGCGCGGAAAATCTCTTCCTGTTCTCCCCTCTGGCGATTCCCTTTCACGGCAACCGGGCGGCGCGGTGGATTAATCGTCACTGGCTGGCTTGGAGTTTGCGCCGGGTCTGCCGCCGGTTGGGTTTTACTAATCCGATCATGTGGACCTTTCTTCCTACCTCAGCGGAGGTTGTGGGCGCTCTGGATGAGCAGTTCATCATCTATCAGTGCGTGGATGAGTTTTCCGAATTTACCGGAACCGACAAACCCGCCCTGCTCGAGATGGAGCGCCAGCTGATTGAAAAAGCAGATATGGTAATTGCATCTTCCGGCCTGCTCTATGAGAGCAAGCGGCGTTATAACCCAAACACGTTTCTGGTACCGCATGGGGTCGATGTGCGGCATTTCCGGAAAGCCTGCGATCCTGAAACGGTTATTCCTCCAGAGGTCGCCGCTCTTAAAACCCCGGTCATCGGGTTCCATGGCTTGGTGGCCGACTGGGTTGACTTAGAGCTGCTCAGATTCCTGGCAACCGCCAGGCCCGATTGGTCTTTCGTGCTTATCGGAAAGCAGGATACAAATACGGATCGCCTGCGCGGGCTCTCGAATGTACACTTGCTCGGAAGAAAAGACTATGCGCTGTTGCCGGCCTATTGCAAAGGCTTCCATGTAGCCATTCTGCCATTTGTTGTGAATGAACTTACGTTGGCAGCCAACCCTCTCAAACTGCGCGAGTACCTGGCAGCCGGCCTTCCCGTGGTGGCTACTGCCATTCCCGAGGCGGCAAGGCTGGGAGATTGTGTGCGTATTGGAAATTCGTTTGAGCATTTCTTGGAACTAATCGAAGCACAACTCGCAGAAGGCGGAGTCGGTCCGAGCCTGGCGGTGTCAAAAGCCATGGACTCCGAATCCTGGGAAGCAAAAGTAGCCGAAATCTCCCGGCTCATTATTCACAGGAAGCCCTGGATGGCAACGGAAGCAACCCATTTGCGGCTGCGGCCTGGGTTCGAGGAATCTGTATTGGGAGACTCGTGATATGTCCATGCGGTTCCGGCAGCCATCGTCATTCTGCTTTCCGATCGCCGGAGTCCTTTTGCTTTTGGCATTGGCCGGAGGAATGGCCAGCGCTCAGGAGCTCACTTGGTGGACTACACATGCTTTGATCAAAGTAAGACCCAATGACACTGCTCCGGCTGGCAGCTCGCGGAGCGCGGAGCTTTTTGCCGGACGCAACGAATTCGAGCCTTTCCAGGTGGTCCTGCGAGTGGACCAGAGCGACCTGGAAGACGTGGACGTCCAGGTTTCCGATTTGTCTGGCCCTTCGGGGGGTTCCATCACCAGAGACAACATCACGATTTATCTGGAGGGCTACCTGAACTTAGAGTCCCCTTCATCGATAGAGGGCGATGCGGGCGAATGGCCAGATCCCTTGTTTCCGAGAGTGGACCGTTATGCGGGCGAGAGACGGAATGCGTTTCCCTTTCGCCTGCGTCGCGGCCGCAATCAGCCAGTCTGGATCGAAATCTATGTGCCGCCCGGCACGTCGCCTGGAACTTACTCCGGTGCGGCGACAATCACGGCTCGCAACTCGGACGTGGTTTCGATTCCGATCACGATGCACGTATGGGATTTCGGACTTCCATCGACTTCCAGCCTGAAGACTTCATTCGGTCTGAGCGGCGTGGCTGCTCTGAAGCAACATCGCGGCCGTTACACCAGCGATGATGATTTGGACGTCATCACGTTCCTCTACGCGAAAGCCGCGCTCTGGCATCGCATCAGCATTCATGGCGGGACTCACGCCCCGCCGCCGTTTTCAGGAAGAGGCCAGGCCTTGCGGCTCGATTGGACCCGGTACGACCGGGAAGTTGGGCCGTTCTTGGATGGCACCGTCTTCGGAAAGGGAGAGCCACTCGATGGCGCGCGCGCAACTTCGGTGGATTTGCGCACCCACAGAGCAGCAGACACCGATGAGAAGAAGATTTCCTACTGGCAGCGATGGGTAAATCATTTCGCAGATCATGGATGGCTGAGTCGGCTTTTCTACTATACCTGGGACGAACCGCCCTCTCAAATCAATCCTAAGGTTCAAGATCAAGCGGAACTGGCACATCGCGCTGATCCCAGAATCCGCAATCTGGTTACGACTTCCTTTGACCAGTCTTTGCAAGGGGCCGTCGATATCTGGGCTCCCCTGATCAACTGCATCGACGGCAAGCCGGGGTTTCCGGATTTCTGCGAGCGTATGGCGACGCGGGAAGTTTACGATGCGGAAATCCAGCGAGGGAGAAGCCTGTGGTGGTATCAATCTTGCGCCAGCCACGGTTGCAAAGTCTCCCGGGGGGATTACTTCCGTGGCTGGCCGAGCTACGTAATCGACATTGCCGCCGTTGCCAATCGCATTATGCCTTGGCTCTCCTGGAGATACAAAGTGGAAGGGGAGCTTTATTTCAGCATGAACGAAGCTTTTTCCCAGGATGTCGATGCTTGGGAAAACATTTACCTGTTTGGGGGCAACGGGGATGGGACCTTATTCTATCCCGGCCGGCCGGATCAGATCGGCGGGACCTCTGACATCCCCATCGAAAGCATTCGTCTGAAGCTGATTCGGGAAGGGCTGGAAGATTATGAATATCTTGTCCTTCTTTCGCGGCGGGGCCTTTCTGATTTTGCCGAGGAGGAAGTCTGCCAAATCATAACCAAAGTTTATCAGTGGGACCGAGATCCGGAAAAGCTATACGCGGTCAGGCGAGCGCTGGGAGAGAGACTCAGCGCCAGCTCCAACCAAACCAAGAACACGGAAAATGGCGGAGAACAGGGAAATCGCCACGGGGCGGCGATGCCGCAAATTTCTCTACCCTGTCCCTTGGATGAATGATGCGCATACGGCAACTACTTTCGGAGATCAGAGAACCGGTCCAGACGGCTATCAAACTCATCCGTCCGCATTTTGCGGCGATTCAGGCGGCGTGGCGGAAGAAGCTTGCCAGCGCGGGGATTGGCGAGGACACCTCCGAGGTGCTTCTTCCCCTCACGCTGGAGGGGCAAGGCCGGAATCTGGAGCATGGCAATCTGGAGGCTTACCGGCAGGAACTCGAACGCCATGGCCAAGCTCTCGAAAGAAGCGGCGTGTCCCAAGCCTACAGTGCTGCGGCACTGGGCTTCTACCTAGAGTGCTGTCTACCCTACCTTCTCAGCACAGACAAGAAGGGAAAAGAGCCCGCCTTGGCTCTTGCACGGCTGGTTGCCGCGGCCCAATTTCTGACTCTTTCCAGTAGCGCCACTGAGGGGGCAGCGAACTGGCGCAGGTTGCAAGAACGGGAAAGGCTAAGCTTCTCGCGGGACCTTCACGACGACATCGGGCACAATCTGCTGGTCCTGAAGCTGTACCTGGAAATGATGGCGACCGATTTGAAACGGGGCGATATCTCGCAGTTGCAGTCAAAAGTGGAAGAAGCTTTGGCGCTGGTCTCTTACGCCGTGGATTCGGTGCGGCGACTGATGCTCGACATGGGACCGGCCATGCTGGCTCAATTCGGTTTCCTGCCAGCGCTGAAGATCTACGCCCGTCAGTTCACTCTGCGTACGGCAACCCAGGTCCATGTCGAGGAGGCAAACTTACCCGAGAATCTGCCATCGAGCTACGAAACCGCACTGTACCGGGTACTCCAGGGGGCTCTTTCCAATATCGTTCAACATTCCCGGGCTAAGCACGTCAAGGTGAGGCTCGGGAGTGTGAAGAAATCCGTTCTGATGATGAGCATCGAAGACGACGGCACCGGGTTTGATCTTGCTGGCACACTGCCCCAAAGGGCCTTTGGTCTGACCGCCATGCGCGAGAGAATAGAAAGAATAGGAGGCAAGTTTCACATCGAGTCCTGGCCTGCGCGGCCGGGAAGCCGGCGACATGGAACTCGCATTGAAGTGGATCTGCCATTGCGGCCATAGGACCGACTCATGAAACCTAGCAACGGAAAAAACTCGGTGGGCGGCAACCCCCGGCCGTTTGGAAGACCGGTTCCAGGAACGGTGCGGCTCCTGATTTGCGATGATCACACGCTGTTTCGTGAGGGAATCAAGTCCATCCTCCGAGTGGACCCGTCCATCGAGGTTGTGGGCGAAGCGGCCGATGGCAGGCAGGCCGTGGAAAGCGCGCTCCGTTCTCGCCCGGATGTCGTACTGATGGATGTTTCCATGCCGGTGATGATCGGATATGAAGCCGTCCGTCGCATTTCAAAGGCTAACAAGAACATACGGATTCTGGTCCTCACCATGTATGAAGAAGAGGAGATTATAGGGCTCTGCCTGAATGCGGGAGCTTCCGGTTACATTCTGAAGGATGCGCCCGCCGCTCAATTGATCGAAGCAATCCACATCCTGCACGAAGGGGGCAAGTATCTGAGCCCCCGGGCGATGCAAAAAGTAGTCGCACAATATGTCGAAGGATCTGCTCCGGCCGAAACGAGATATGACACGCTGAGCAACCGGGAGCGTGAAATCCTCAAGTTGCTGGCCGACGGTCTCTCAGTGAAGGAAATCGCCACACTTCTGGACATCAGTCTGAAGACCGTGGATGCGCACAAGTACAACCTAATGCGCAAATTGGATCTCCATAGTCGGACCGACCTCATTAAGTACGCTCTTCGGAAGAAGCTAATCGAATTTCCCACCCTAAGTGGATCCGAAAAGCCCTAAGAGAATCGCGCCACTTGGTTCCTTTCGAAACGCATAGCTGCAATCAACACTCTCTCCGTGTTCGGCACTCGGTTCGACCGCCGGCAGAAATCAGCGCGGGGCAGAGGAAAGTAGCTTCTCGCTGGTTCGATACCAATCCACTGTCCTTGCCAGCCCATCTTCGAATGAAACCTTGGGATCATATCCAAGAAGCTGTCTAGCTAGAGTGATGTCAGCTTGGGAGTGCAATATGTCTCCCGGTCGCGGGGCGGCGTAGACAGGATTCACATCTGATCCGATGATCCGGCGCAAGAGGGCAATGGTTTGGTTAATGGTATAGCGCTCGCCCGTGGCAACATTGCACACCTTACCTGCGGCGCCCGGTGCAGTGCATGCGAGAAGAGTTGCTTCTACCGCATTGTCCACAAACGTGAAGTCGCGAGATTGCTCGCCGGAGCCATAGATGGTTGGGGGGGTTCCGCGCAACAGCGCGGCGATGAACAAGGACAGCACACCAGAGTATGGAGATGATGGATCCTGACGCGGACCGAAAACATTAAAGTACCGCACACGGACCGTCTCCAGGCCGTAGACCTCCACAAAAACCTTGGCATACAACTCGCCTGCAAACTTACTCACGGCATACGGGGAGATGGGATTGGCCGGCATCGTTTCGGTTTGCGGCAAGCTCGGCGCGTTTCCGTAGGCAGAGGAGGAAGCCGCGTACACCACCCGCTTCACTCCGGCATCTCGCGCTGCCAGCAGGACGTTGAGGGTTCCCTGCACATTCGTCCGGTCCGTTGAAATCGGGTCCTCTATGGAACGCGGCACCGATGCAATCGCTGCGTGATGCAGGACGTAGTCCACTCCTACGAAGGCGGGGCGCAACTGCTCCAGATCCCGGATATCGGCTTCGAATAACTCGATCCGGGCGCTCACGTCGGTCAAATTGCGGCGATGGCCGGTCAGGAAATTGTCGACGACACGAACCCGCTCACCACGCTGCAACAACTCCCGCACCAGTGCGGAGCCTATAAATCCCGCTCCTCCGGTCACCAGGAATGAAGACATTTGCCCGTCCCCAGTATTTCCGCCAGTACTTTAGTTCTGATACCTTTTCTGGCACCTAAAATACTACGTCATTCTGCCGGCTGCTTCAATCCCGCCGGCTGCATCAGCCCTAGGAGAGTGGCTGTATCGGGTTTGCCTGGCGAATCTCTCCAGCCTTGTTTCAGGGGGCTGAGGCAAAATACCCCAAAAACTAAGGTCGAATCCCAATTTCCAGTTTCACCTCCAAGATCGATGATCTGTATGGACAAGGCAGAAGAGACCATGTTGGTTGAGATCATCAGGTTGATCCAGTTAGGAGTGGCAATGACGAAGGTCGAAATCCTCGTTGCCGTTGAGCCAGCGCCCCTGTTGCGGGTTATTGAACACTTGTTTCAACGCCAGTCGGAATATCGGATCGTGGCGCGCCGCAGAGGAGGATCGGCCTTGGCGCGGCAAGCCAGCCATCTGCGACCGGAACTGATCATTGCCAACATGAGATTGTTGGGACCAGGTGCCGCCAAGATCATCCCTGAAGTCAAGCATGCCAGCCCCAGATCGAAACTGATCGTTACCGGTTTTCCTCAAGGTTTCGGAACACATGCCCGTAAGCTGGGCGCCGATGCCTACCTCGATGAAGAACACTTGGTTCGGCGGCTGGTCCCTACGGCACAAAAACTCTTGGGCAAGCAACAATTGCATCCCAAGAAGGGCGCCGCCCGAATTCCGCGACACACATCCACATCTACATATACAGCCCCAACTACCAGCCCCATTTCTGCTCGTCCCGGCAAAGGTCACCACCTCTGCTGATTCTGGAACAGGTAATGGGGTCATCGCCGGAAGATTCCCCATCAGGAGGATCGAAGTATGGGACCAGAGCCTGTCTCCAATCTTGAAGGGAAATTTCCATGCGCAAATCCTTATTGGGGAGCCTCCTGGTTGGATTCTCTATCTGGCTGCTATTGCAGCCGGCAATTTCCGCAGCACCGGTGACCGACAGCAATGTTTATCCGCCTCCGGACTACTACACGTTCCAGCCGCCTGGGGCTGGCAGCGGCTTCACCGATCCGGTCTTTGGAACCAGCGTCAAACGCCTGAGCAATGCCTTGGGAACTCCCAATCTGGATGCCGGGGGGAATCTGATATTTATTACCGACGAATACTCCACTGCCAGTCCCTTCAACGCCGATAATTCCAGGATTCTGCTGGTCTACCAAAGTTATTTCGCACTTTACGATGGTTCCGGGAATTACCTGAAGACGCTCCCGTTTGAGATCAATTCATCGAGCGAGCCACGCTGGTCCCACACCAACGCGGATATCTTGTATTACCTTTTTGTCAATCAGCTCAAGCAATACAACATATCGACAGGCGCCATGTCGACCGTTCACACCTTCAGTGAGTATTCCTCCATTAGCGGCAAGGGCGAGTCGGACATTAGCTATGACGGAAACCATTTTGTCCTGGTGGGGGACAACCGATACGTTTTCGTTTATGAAATTAGCACCAATACCAAGGGACCTTCATTGGACGCCAATGGCAAGGGTTTCGATAGTGTTTATATCACACCCAACAACAATGTGACGGTGACCTGGCTGCAGGCTGGGACGAGCCGCTACAACGGGATCGAGCTGTTCGACCGCAATCTGAACTTCCTGCGCCAGGTGGCCCATGCCGGCGGCCATATGGACGTAACGCTCGACACCGACGGCAGCGAGGTGCTGGTGTGGACCAACTCCAATGACGCGCTTCCGCTGGCCGGGTGCAACAACGGTTTTGTGAAGATCCGATTATCCACCGGGCAGCAAAGCTGTCTGCTCTCCATCGATTGGACTCTCGCCGTGCACATTTCCGGCACGGACAACAGCGGATGGGTGTTTGCGGAGACTTACGCTCCCAGCGATCCCAGTCCGCAGTCCTCCAACTGGGTTGCGTACACCAACGAGATTCTGCAAATCAAACTTGATGGCACCGAAGTCCGAAGATTGTTGCAGTACCGGAGCCGTCCATTCAACAGTTACAACTACATGCCCCGTGTTTCCGCCAGCCACGACGGCAGTCGATTTATTTACAGCAGCAACTACGGACTACAAGCCATCCTCGGCTATCCCAGCGAATATTCGGACGTTTACCTGGCGACTCTTTCCGGAACCCCAACTCCGGAACCGGGGGCTCCCTCGATAACAACCAGTTCCTTGCCTGACGGCACACAGAACACAACCTACAGCGCGACCGTCGCTGCGACGGGAGGGACGCCGGGCTACACTTGGTCCATCTCAGCGGGGAACTTGCCCGCCGGACTGACAATCGGATCGAGCACCGGAGTGATTTCGGGCACGCCGACGGGATCCGGCACCAGCAGCTTCACCGTGCAAGCGAGGGATGCTGCGTCCCAGACCGCGTCCAAGACCCTCAGTCTGACGCTGAATTCGGCCGTGACTGTGAATCCGCCTTCGATCACGACCAGCTCACTGCCAGACGGCACACAGCACACGGCCTACAGTGCGGCGATGACCGCGACGGGTGGCACACCGGGCTACGCTTGGTCCATCTCAGCGGGGAGCTTGCCCGCCGGACTGACAATCGGATCGAGCACCGGAGTGATCTCGGGCACGCCGACGGGGACAGGCACCAGCAGCTTCACCGTGAAGGTTACCGATGCCGGAGCCATGACCGCTACCCAGTCCCTCAATCTGACAGTCAACGGTGGGAGCACCAGTACCACCTCAACGACTCACGCGCAGGAAACCGACACGCCTGTCAGTTACACCGGCACATGGTATCCGATCAGCCGTTCTTTCTTTGACGGGGGCTCTGCCAAGGAGGCCATGGACGCCGGAGCGCGGGTCACCTTCACTTTCACAGGCACGGGGATTCGCTGGATTGGTTATCGCGACGAGTGGTCGGGAAAAGCAAACATCTACCTGGACGGGCAGTTCAAAGCAGTCGTGGATACTTTTGCCTCCCCGGCCCAGGCGCAAGCTGTGATTTGGTCTGCCACGGGACTCACGGCAAGCACTCACACCTTAGCCATCGAGGCAACAGGCACCCACAGTGCATCTTCCGGCGGAGCGTGGATCTGGATTGATGCGTTTGATGTGGACACCGCCACGACCGGTACGGTCCCCCGGATCGAGCAGGACAACGCTGCCGTAAGCTACACCGGAACTTGGTTTCCAAATACTCTTCCAGTCTTCAGCGGCGGAAGCGCGACGCTGAGTGCAGACACTGGTTCCAAAGCCACCTTGCGGTTTACTGGGACTGGAGTCAGTTGGATCGGCTACCGCGCCCAATGGTGCGGCATCGCCCGCGTCTACCTAGATGGAAATATGGTGGGCAAGATCGACACGTACTCTGCCACGGAGACGGCCAATGCGGTCCTTTACAAGGCGACGGGGTTGAGTCGGGGAAGTCACACTCTGACCATCCATGTTTCCGGGCAAAGGAGCAGGTCTTCCAGCGGTGCTTGGATTTGGGTGGACGGGTTTGATGTGACCCCTTAGCGCGGCTATCCGGCAAGCGGTTCGAAAGGAGACGGTGGAAAATGCAACTGCAACAACAGAACATCCAGACCTGGTCCTCTTTTCACCGGATGTACCTGGAAGCAAATCTCACATATGAAGTGACACAGGAAAGAGGGTATTGTGTCGCTCGACTCAGGTCTGTGGAGTACCGGGAAGCTCCTCCGGTTCCCGTGGCGCCATTGAAACCGTGCAAGACTCTAGCGAAGGTCATTCCATTTAAGTCTGTGGAGTACTTAGAAGCTCCTCCTGTACCCATGACGGCCTTGGAACCGCGCAAGCAGCTAGCGAAGGTCATTCCATTTGATCAGCCTGAACGTCGCACCCGCGTTTCGATGGAAGAAGACGAAATACGGAAAGTGTTCGACCATCTCGCACAGCGGGAATTTCCTCCCTCTCGCACCACCGGAACCTGAAGATTTCCTAACTTCGGGAATCAGCGCAGAACATTTTCCGTGCGAGTTATAGGCCGAGATGGGCGGCCACCGGCTGCGAAGATGCTGGGGGCTTCATCGAATACAGAGGGATCGTCACATGCTCGGTGGGGGACACACCAGCAGCCAGTTGACAGCTTCCAGAATACTTAGATCGAATTGGCGAGGGGAGGCGGCGTTCCGGAAGAAGGCTGTTTAATCTGCCATTTTTTTAGTTTGTTGAGCAAGGCTTTATAGCAGACGCCTAGCTCTCGAGCGGCTCGCTTGCGGTTCCAGTTGGTCTCCCCCAACATTCGAAGCACCATCTCCTTCTCTGCTTGTTCGGCGGCTTGGGCGGAGATATCCTTTAGCAAATGGCCCTTGGGCGGCGACGGACTGGGTGATGCGCCGGACCCATTCAATTCGGAGAGTACCAGGTGAAGGTCGGGCAAAATCAGATAGCGTTTGACGGTGTTCTCAAGTTGGCGGACATTGCCCGGCCAGTTATAGTGAATACACGCCTCTAGCAGTTCTGCGGGCAGTTGATCGAGTGAACTGCCGAATCGGGTGCGATATTTTTGAAAGAAATAATTGCAGAGAACGGGAATATCATCCCTTCTTTCGCGGAGGGGTGGAATCTCGATTTGAATTACATTGATTCGGTAATAAAGATCCTCCCGGAACTCCCCCTTGGCAACCGCCTCAGTGATCCTTCGGTTGGTCGAAGCCAGGATTCGGCAATCGACCCGGATAGAACGCTTTCCTCCCAGGCGGGTGAATTCCCCGTCCTGAAACACGTGCAGCAGCTTGGCCTGCAAATGCGGACTCATTTCCGCAATTTCATCCAGCAGGATGCAGCCTTTACTGGCCAGCTCGAATTTCCCCGGCTTTTCCGAGAGCGCGCCGGTGAATGCGCCGCGTTCATAACCAAAAAGCTCGGATTCCAGCAAATCATTCGGCAAAGCGGCGCAGTTTACCTTGATAAAGGTCTTGTCTTTGCGCCGCGATTGATCATGGATATAGCGAGCCACGACCTCCTTCCCCACGCCGGATTCGCCTAGAATCAACACGGGCACATCGGCGTCGGCGACTTGTTTTGCGATTTCCTTGATCTGCAAAATCTTCGAGTTCGTGGAAAAGAAATCCGTGTCATCGCCCGACTGATCGAGTTGCTGGTGCAGGCTCTTGATCTCATTCTTGAGCTGCTGCTTCTCCAGCACGTTGCCGATAGCAAGCTCCAGTTCCTCTTCTTCAAAGGGTTTGACTAGATAATCGGCAGCGCCCATTTTCATCGCTTCCACGACCCTGCTGACTTGGCCCACCCCGGAAAGCATAATCGCGGAGATGGGAGAACCCTGGTTCCTGGCCTGCGCCAGAACTTCGATGCCGTCCATCCCGGATAACAGCAGATCGAGGATGACAATGTTCGGAGAGTATCCGCTCGCCAGCCGGGCGATTGCCTCCTCGCCGGAGCCGACGCCTTGAACAGTGTATCCGCGGGAGGAGAGGAACCGTATCAGATATGTGCGGGTACTTTCGTCATCCTCAACTACCAGAATCGTTCGTTTGTTCATCTAGATTCTCTTCGCCTCAAGGGCGGGTAAACTGACAAAGAAACCGACACCCGATTCATCTTTATTCGAAACCGAAATTCGACCTCCATGCGACTGGATGATTTCTCGGATCATGGAGAATTCGGTACCGAGGCCATCGCCAGCGCCTGGTCTCGATCTGCCGGACAAGTTGGTGCGTCGTGAGACGGTATCCACGAACTTCGGGGGGATTTCTGCCCTCGCGTCAGAGATCCTGACGGTGATAGTCTCCTTGTCATGATTAGATAACTCCACGAAAAGTTCCGCCCCCGGATCTGCAAACTTGATGGTATGGGAAAAGATCTCGGCCAAAACCTCCATCAGCATCTCCCTGTCTCCTGCGACCAGCAGGGGCTCTGGGGGTATCCGCTCCGTAATCCGTAGGGACTTCGCCTGGGCACGAGGCTTCAGTATTCCGCGAGCTTCCTGCCATAGGTCGCGCACATCCATCGTCTCCAAGCACAGCGACTGGCTCGTGGCCGCGGCCAGCAGGTCGTTGAGCAGGTGGATGGCGCGGGTGGTATTCTCCGCAACGATGGACAGGTATTCGCGTTGTGTGCTATTGATGGGCCCGGCACGTTCTTCCAGGACCATCTTGGTGTAGCCTCGAATGGAAACGAACGGCGTACGCAGGTCATGAGCGAGATCCGCAATCAGCTCAGCTTGACTCTTGTTGTGAGGCTCGGCGTTGCTCTCCGCCGGAATTGAGTTCAATGAGGCTGCTTCGCCCTCAGCGCCGCCTGGCTGGGATTCGATCCTCGCGATGTCGTGTGGCTCAACCGCCTTGTGCATCTTGGCCACCCCAACGAAAAAGGTTTGCGGAAGACCACCAAAGTCCCTGAATAAGAGGACCCGCCTGAAAAGAGTAGCACGGTTGCTTGTTCCATTCAATGCGGCGGATCGGGATCTGGCCACCACCACAGCTCTCCCAACTGCAAGACAGTGCCTAAGTTGTAGAAAACCCAAGCTCAGCTCCGAACGGTCCGCGGGAGTGTAGTCGCGGGACGATGCGCGTTGGATTGCCAAGGCAGCCCTCCTCACGGTCAGATTCTTGGAGCCTTCGCCATACCATCGCATCTTTCTTGCATTGATCCGAGGCTTGATCTTGCCGGTCATCCTCGATGTTGTGATCATCGTTTCCCGGTCAACTCCATCTTTTCCGTATTTGCGCGCAACCGTTCTCCGCAATGAATGCATTTGCGCTTCCACGTGGGAGTGGCCAAGTGACAATGTTCGCAATAAATATGCTCGATAGCTTGTGCCGCAGCTTCCATCACTAATTTCCCCCTTCCTCAGCGACTTGCATAAGTTTATGGCATCCCGAATGCCAAAACCACTGGATCGCCAGAGAAGAGCTAGCCTCTTTTTGTTTCAGTAAGTTATGGATAATTATTCATCCGATTTGACGTGCATGGCTCGGTTTGCGGGGAGAATAAGTGGTACTCAGTTACCTCCTCTGTGGTTTGTGAATTCCACTTCGAACCCCAGGGTTATCACGCGTCAAGGTATGCGGTCTCTTGCGGAAGCCACGAGGAGAAATTCCTGGTCATAGAATCATATGTCCTCATGAGAACGCGATGTGCATTCGAAAAAGCCTGCCATCGATAGGGAGCCATAGTGACATCATTATGTTACGGGCCCCAGGTTGCTGGTACTTTACTTGCATCACTCGTCTGGGTAGTACCAACCTCTATGGGAAAGGAGCCAGACCATGCGAAAGTTTCTCGCAACGTTCGTAGTGTTGTTTGGGCTTCCGGGAATCGCCTGCAGCCAGCAACCCGATAGCTCGACGGCCCAACAGCAATCTCAACCCGCACAAGAGGAAGCTTATTCTCAATCAGCCCCCGCAGAACACGTGGCAGTCACAGAGATCGCCGAAGGCAAGCTTTCCAAAGTAGACACACAACAGCAGCAAATTTGGATCAAAACACAGGATGGCAAGGAAATGCAGTTCAGTTTCGACAAGGACACCAAAGTGGAAGGCGCCGAAGGTACTGTGGAAGGGCTGGCCAAGATGAGCGGAAATGATTTGAAGGTACACTACCGGTCGGCCGCTGGAGTCAATACTGCAGTGAAGATCGAAGTTCTGCCCAGCACTGCCTAAGCAACTGCCTCTGGTTTGTTTGGTAACTGCATACAGGGGGCGGGCGCAGCAGCCCGTCCCTCCTAACTTCTCATCAGTTCCGCTTCTGTCACCGGCAGGGCGATTCTCGTACAGGAACGATTGAATTCATTGGCTGAACTGCGGATAGCAGATTAGTCTCGGATGCCACACGCTGTTTCAACTTCGAAGTGATGGCGGCATCCGCCATTTGCGGGCCCGGGGGCTGCGCCGTCCCGCATGCCGCTGCAAGCCCGGCGGTGGTCAGCAGGACAGCGAGGTGTGTTGCGTTGACTACCGTCGTTTGGTGTTCCGCCCGGCTACAGGCGAAACCCCTGACAGGAAGCGTGCCGGCGCAGCGAGCTCACGCTTCGGTGGGTTAGACCGACGACTTTTCGTGTTCACGCACTTTCGCAATGTCCTTTGCCGCGTTGCTATCAGCTTCCGCGTGTTCTGTGTGCGTGTAAGGAGCCGCCGGTCGGTGCACCTCCGAACGGCTCTTTTCCTTCCGGAGTACCGGCATGGCTGATTCGTACCATTCTGTGCGCCGATTCATTGGGATATCGCTTACTGCGTAATCCGCTCTTTTCTCCGATCTCTCCCCGATATCTGCCGCGCCGCTTCGCGAGAGAGCCGCCTTAGCCCTTTCTACCCACGCGGAGTTGTCACAGTGTACCGACAGCAAGATCCCGCCCTTTCGAAGCCGGCCTTTATACCGTCTGGCTTGGTACTCCGGGATGTTCTTGCCGACCAGTGCGCCGATCGCCCCTCCCAATAGGCCTCCCGCGCCAATTCCCGCCAGCAAGCCCATCAGGGGCCCGGCGGCGATGACGGGCTCAAGCTGCGGGATCGACCACATCTCGATGCCTGCCAGCCAGCCCAATACAGCTCCGACAATCGCTCCGAAACATGCCCCGAGCGTAAATCCCTCCGGCGCCTTGGTGCCTTTTTCATGAGCCAGGTCCTTTGTCCCCCTGTTCTCCCCAACCATTACGGAGGTGTCGGCATCCCGAAATCCGGCCAATCGCAATTCGGCGATGGCTTCGTCTATGCTTTCCCGATTGGAGTAAATTCCAAAGACAGCTATGTTTTTTGACATCTTCCCCTCCTTACGGATTTATTGCCAAGGAGTGATTCTGCTCATCTCAATGCGAGGCTGTCCAGCCACGTCCGGATGTGTCCCGAGCTGCACAGCCATTCTCCTTCGGTTACGGAATCCCCTTCTTCTGACTCCCGCTTACATCGGAAGCGATCGACGCATGCGCGGAAGAAATCAAGAGGTCCGCAGTTTCCTTGATCACAACGTGGAGGGCATTTACAGTGATGTCCCCGGCGTTGTCAGCGACTGAGCCCTGCTGCTCATTCAGAACTACGTGTCCGTTGGGCAAAGCTAGGCTCTGATTCGGCTCCCCTGAAACCACGACGGTCTCTCCGTTAATAATGAGGCCGACTATTTCTGACCCGCCGCTGATGACAGGATCTCCGGCGCCGCCTACTGCCGCAGCCCGTGCCACAAGATAATTGCTGGCGATGGTATTTCCTTCCACGGTAATGCAGAAGTTTGTTACCGACGCTTCGGAATGGGTCCCCTCGTTTTCACCGACTGCGGCGGCGCGCAAGACGTCGGCCGTGAGCAATCCGGGCACGGTCGCCTTCAGGGAAGAGGCTTCCTGGTTGCCACCGGAGCGGGGAAGTGGCCCGCTATCGGATAGCACGATCGCGACCCCTAGAACACTCGCTTTGATCGCTGTCCCCTGGCCACCATACGTGAACTGTCCCGGTTGATCGATGCCGCCTCCCCCAGCAACAGGAGACAAAAATAACCCTGCCAGCAATAAATTAGCTCGGATGAAACTGCTGTGCATGGTTCTCGCGCTCCGTCACGAATCTCATGAAGCGACAAGGCTTCGATTGCCCAGAACCTGGCGCAATCGGGGTACCATCGGTCTCCCGCTAGGAACACCAATTCCACCATTGTCGCGGGTGCCTTCAGCTCGGCCCGGGCAACGAAACTTAGTTTTCAACCACATACTCGCCACCTCGATTTGGAATGACACCGCTTCCTGTGTATTGCTTGCAATTATTTCGCCTTTCTTGTTGCCGCCTGCAAAGGAGAACGCTGTTGTTGGCAAACAATGCGCCCGGATCCCTACCGCCCATTCAATGCAAACCGGGATGCGCACCCGCCTTCTTCGCCGCAGCCAGATTGTCTCCGACTTCCGCCCAGTTGACGACGTTCCACCATGCTTCCATGTACTCAGCCCGGCGGTTCTGATACTGGAGATAGTAGGCATGCTCCCAAACATCCAAACCTAGAATCGGCTCACCCGCTCCATTCATCAAGGGGTTGTCCTGGTTGGGAGTGGTCTGGATGCCGAGTTCTCCATCCCGCCAGCAAAGCCATGTCCACCCGGAGCCAAATAGCTCCAGGCCCGCGCGAGAAAAGCGAGATTTGAATTCACTGAAGGGCCCAAAGGCAGAGCGAATTGCTTCCAACAATTCACCCCGAGGCTCTCCTCCTCCGGCCTTCTTCATCACCCTCCAAAAAAGAGAGTGGTTGAAATGACCGCCCCCGTTGTTGCGGACGGCAGTCCGTATGTCTTCAGGAACATCCTCCATGGCAGTGAGCAGTTCAGCAAGAGGTTTGGCCTGCAACTCCGCGTGTTTTTGCAATGCAGAGTTCAGCTTGTCAACATACGCCGCATGGTGTTTGCCGTGATGGATTTCCATTGTCTTCGCGTCAATGTAAGGTTCCAGAACATCGAGTTCATACGGTAATTGCGGTAGTTGATGCATGTCCCTGCGCTCCTTTCTTGGATGCGAGCTGTTAGTTTCTATTGACGCTTGAAGGCCCGCATCCTGAGTTCCAGCACTCCTAGTTCCTTTAGATTCCGACCGGTAAATCTTGCGTTGCCCCTGTGTCAATCGCTGGATTAATAAGTGGTTTCTATAGGACTCGAACGGCCCTCAGGACCAAGCGAATCAGTCTTCCATTTGTGGGAATTCTAATTCCCTCCAATTTTTCCCGCCCACCTTCATCAATGGCCGAATCCTCCGGGCACCCGGAAATATTTCGGAACATGGCTGCTTCGTGCCATTGGCATCCCCCTTGCTATGGAGTTGTCGGAGTACAGCGTTACACGGGAGATTGTAACCGCAACAATTTCGGGCCATCATGTACCTGTGGCCAGACGTGACGATGACGCGGCGGTCCTATTCGATTTGATTGATGAGAATACTCTCAATGTGCTCACTTGGGCCCGTGAAACATGGTGGTGGCGCTTGCCATTGCCTTCAGTAAAATCGCCCTAGTAGCGCTCTTCGTGATGCATGTCAGGTACAGCTTGCATTGCGTTCATTGGGCTCTCAATGCAGGTATTTTCTGGCTGGGTAGCATGATGCTACGGACGATGAGCAACGGTTTAACTCACGAGAAATGGCGGATTGAGTGAAAGCGCTTCTCGGCGGTTCCTATCCGTTGGGTGCAACGTGGGATGGGGCGGGTGTGAACTTCGCGATATTCTCAGAGCACGCCACGAAAGTGGAATTGTGCTTGTTCGATTCCGCCGGCGCACCCCGCGAATCAGCTTGCATTTTGCTTCCCGAGCAGACTGATCTGGTGTGGCATGGATATCTTCCTGGCATCCTCCCAGGCCAGCTATACGGCTATCGGGTCCATGGCCCCTACGAACCTGCGGCGGGACACCGATTCAATCCCAACAAGATTGTTCTCGATCCTTACGCCAGGGCGATTGGCCGCGCGCTGCGGTGGTCCGATGAAATGTTTGGTTACCGGATCGGAGACCCGGAGGAAGACTTGTCCCTGGATGAGCGTGATAACGCGGCCGGTGCGGCATTGGCAGCCGTGATTGATTCTGCATTTACCTGGGGGGACGATCACCCGCCGCGGACTCCCTGGCATAATACAGTCATTTACGAGATGCATGTCAAGGGCTTCACCCAACTGCATCCTGCTGTCCCCGACAAGACGCGGGGAACATATGCGGGGCTTACTTCCCCAGGACCGATCCAGTACCTGAAACAACTGGGAGTGACTGCCGTTGAGCTGCTGCCAGTGCATCACCATATCTCCGACAACCATTTGGTCCAGAGAGGTCTCAGCAATTATTGGGGGTATAACACGCTGGGTTTTTTCGCTCCCGAGCCTCGCTACGCGACGTCTTCAAGCCCAACCGGTTCCGTGCGCGAGTTCAAAACCTTAATTCGCACCCTCCATCTTGCCGGGTTGGAGGTCATTCTGGACGTTGTTTACAACCACACCGCCGAGGGAAATCATCTGGGTCCCACGCTGTTCCTGCGCGGGATTGACAATGCATCCTACTACCGGCTTGTACACGACAATCCCCGCTTCTACATGGACTACACTGGATGCGGCAATACGCTCAACATGCTCCATCCCCGCGCCCTGCAACTCATCATGGACAGTCTCCGTTACTGGGTGCAGGAAATGCATGTGGACGGATTCCGCTTCGACCTCGCCAGTGCTCTAGCACGAGAGCTTCACGAAGTCGACAAGCTGGGAGCCTTTTTCGACATCATCCACCAGGACCCAGTACTTTCCCAGGTGAAATTGATCGCCGAACCATGGGATTTGGGAGAAGGCGGCTACCAGGTCGGGAATTTCCCGGCCGGATGGACCGAATGGAATGGCCGATACCGCGACACGGTGCGGCGCTTCTGGAAAGGGGACGGAGGTGTCGTCTCGGAAATGGCGACGCGTCTGGCTGGCAGCAGCGACCTCTACGAACAGAGCGGCCGGCGACCCTACGCCAGCATCAACTTCGTAACTTCACATGACGGCTTCACGCTCCGCGATCTGGTTAGCCATAACGAGAAACACAATGAGGCCAATGGGGAAAATAACAGCGACGGCGAAAACAATAACTTGAGCTGGAACTGCGGAGCGGAGGGTCCCACCGAGGATCCCGCCATCCAGGCATTGCGAGAAACGCAACAACGGAATTTTATCGCGACGTTGATGCTCTCCCAAGGTGTTCCGATGATCAGTGGAGGCGATGAGATTGGACGCACGCAATCGGGCAACAACAATGCGTACTGCCAGGACAACGAGTTGAGTTGGTTTCACTGGAGCCAGACACACGCTCAGAGAGATCTGGTGGCTTTCACTCGCTATCTGATTCATCTCCGCCAGGAACAGCCGGTGCTGAGACGGCGGAAGTTCTTCCAGGGGCGCAGCATTCGGGGCGCGGAGGTAAAAGACATCGCCTGGTTCAAGCCGAATGGCAAGGAGATGGATGACAGCGATTGGAACGCCCCATTCGCCCAGTCCCTCGGTGTGTACTTGAACGGCACGGAAGGTGCCGAGATGGACGAGAAGGGAAATCCGCGCACCGGAGATACACTTTTTGTGACATTCAATGCGCACCACCGCACCATGCGGTTTGTCCTCCCCGTCTTGGAGCCTGGAACACAGTGGGAAAGAATCTTGGATACGGCGGATTCGGCATGGTCACGACGCTATGTGCTGAAACCTCAATCCTACAGGCTGCGCGGGCGTTCGGTGGCGGTGTTTCGACGGCGGAAAGCAGACGCCAGGGAGTAAAGTGAGCGATGCCACAGTGCCGTCCACCGGAAGATGTTTCCAACCACAGCACGAAGGATGCATTGAGCATGATGTGGCAACCTACTTTGGGAGCATGGCGACAGGGAAACCTCACTCACTTTCGCGTTTGGGCTCCAGCGGTTGAAAAAGTCGAAGTAGTGCTGGAGATCAAGGCGCAGCAGGCTTCCGCATGCGCACTTCAAAAGTCAGCAGACGGGTATTTCGAAGGATCGTATGCGGATTTGCCTTCGGGCACTCTCTATCGCTTCCGCATTGCTGGTCAGGCGACTTACCCCGACCCTGCCTCTCGATACCAGCCACAGGGCGTACACGGCCCTTCGCAGATCATCGATCCAACTGAATTCTCCTGGACCGATCAGGATTGGACGGCGGTCGGACTTGAGGATCTGATCCTTTACGAATTGCATGTGGGAACGTTTACAGAGGAGGGCACTTTTGCCGCTGCCGCTGAACGTCTTCCGCTGCTGCGCGAATTGGGCATCACCGCGGTGGAGCTGATGCCCGTAGGGGACTTCGCTGGTGACCGCAATTGGGGTTACGACGGCGTGGCGTTGTTTGCTCCAGCCCGCTGCTATGGAACGCCCGATGGCTTACGGCGATTTGTAGATGAAGCACACCGGTTAGGCTTGGCGGTTTTCATGGATGTGGTATACAACCACTTCGGCCCGGACGGTGCCTATGCAGGTGTCTTCAGCCCCTGGTACTTTTCCAAGCGCCATAAGAGTCCCTGGGGAGCAAGCATTAACTTTGACGGGCCTCAGAGCGCTCCGGTGCGCCATTTTTTTATTGAAAACGCACTGCATTGGATTCACGAGTATCACTTGGATGGCCTGCGTCTCGATGCCGCCCACGCCATCGTTGACGAGAGCCCGCGTCATTTTCTGGGGGAGCTCGCTGCCGCCGTCCGGAACTCCCTGCAGGATTCCCGCAGGCAGGTTCTGGTGATCGCCGAAGATGTCCGAAATTTGGCCCGAATGGTACAGCCAGAAGCACAAGGAGGCTGGGGATTGGATGGAGTTTGGTCCGACGATTTCCACCACCAGATGCGACGGTGCCTTACGGGAGATCGCGACGGGTATTTCCGGGACTTTGAAGGAACGACGCGTGATATTTCCGTGACTGCAGAGAAAGGCTGGTTTTATTGCGGCCAATTCGCCGAATATTTCCGCCAGCCACGGGGCACCGATTCGGGAGGCATTGAGCCTTCACAGTTTGTCTTCTTCTTGCAAAATCATGACCAGGTGGGAAATCGTGCCTTTGGCGACAGACTACACCACCAGATCGACCTGCCGGCCTACAGGGCCGCCACGGCACTTCTGCTTCTCTTGCCTCAGACTCCGCTGCTGTTCATGGGGCAGGAATGGGCGGCTAGCACGCCCTTCCAGTATTTCACAGACCATCATCCAGAACTGGGCAGGCTGATCCGGGAGGGGAGGTGCAACGAGTTCAGCGGCTTTGCAGCCTTCGCGGAACCAAATAGCCGTAAGTGCCTCCCGGATCCCCAGGACATACAAACATTCGCGGCCAGCCGCCTGAACTGGGCAGAGCGCGAAATGGAACCGCATCTTGCGACACTGCGTTTGTATGCAAGCATCCTGGCCCTCCGCCGCACGGAACCTGCGTTGTTCGCACGCGGCAGAGAGAACTTGGGAATCGAAGCCTTGGATGAAAGTGTGCTGTTATTACGGCGCCACGCGCCGGCGGCCGCGACGCTGCTGGCGGTCATTCGGCTGCGCGGTGAGGGGCCGGTCAGCCTGAATGGAAATCTCTTTGCTCAGGCCGGCGGAACGCGCCGTTGGAAGCTCTTGCTAACAACGGAAGACAGTTCCTTTGAGCCGAATCCCATGCCCCCGCACATAGAATTATCCGGACCATTCATCGACTTCGACAGGCCCGGAGCCGTGATTCTGAAAACGGTCAGCGACGTATCGGAGAACCGCAAGGAATGACTGCCCCCATCCCAGCACGGGCGCCTGTGAGCAGCTATCGGCTGCAATTCCATGCCGGCTTCACGTTTCAGGATGCCACAGCGCTTCTCCCGTATCTATCCCGGTTGGGAATTACGGAATGTTACTGCTCGCCTTTGCTAGCGGCCCGCTCGCACAGCCCGCACGGCTATGATATTTCTGATCACACACGGCTCAACCCGGAACTCGGTTCAGAGGCGGATTTTGAGGACTTCTCCGCCGCCCTCTCGGACCATAACTTGGGACTGATTCTGGACTTCGTGCCTAATCACATGGCGGTCGATCCGGTTTCCAACCGTTGGTGGAGGGACGTTCTGGAGAACGGACCGTCTTCGCCTTACGCCCATTTCTTCGACATCGACTGGGATCCCGTGAAGCCCGAGCTGATGGGGAAAATTCTGCTTCCAATCCTGGGCGAACAGTATGGCGTCGCATTGGAAAATGGGCAGATTCAAATCCGATTTCAAGAAGGAGAGTTTTCGCTTTACTATTTCGAACTCAATCTGCCGCTCAACTTCAGAGCGACCCGCGTCCTGCTCCGACACAAGTTGGAAAGCCTCGAAGCAACATGCGGCCCGGAGGATCCGCATCTTCGAGAGTTCCTAAGTATTCTGTTTCAATTAGATCACATGCCTGGAGAGACCGAAACGGACCCGGCGCTGGTCCAGGAGTGCCGCCGGGAACGGCAGGTAGCGCAAGAGCGGTTGGCGAGACTGGTTCAAAACTCTCCCGTCATTCACGAACAGATTGAGCAGAATGTTCAAACTTTCAATGGGGTGCCAGGCAAGCCGGAGAGCTACGACTTGCTGCACGATCTGCTGGAGTTGCAGCCGTATCGGCTCTCTTATTGGCATACCGCACAGCACGAGATTAATTATCGCCGATTTTTCGATATCAATGACCTGGCAGGAATCCGGATGGAGGACCCGGATGTTTTTGAGGCCGCTCACGGGCTTGTCTTGCGATTCATCCGGCGGGGCGTCGTGACAGGGCTGCGCCTGGATCATGTTGATGGCCTTTTCGATCCTGCTGAATACTTCAAACAATTGGCGGAAAACTGTGCGGGTGTTCCCCCAATTTATGCAGTCGCGGAAAAGATTCTCTCCACGGGAGAGCCCCTCCGGCAGGATTGGGCCATTCACGGGACCACCGGCTATGATTTTTTGAACGATCTGAACGGCCTATTTGTGGATTCCCAAAATGCGCAACGGTTCAAAAAACTGTATGCGCGGTTTGTGGAGAGCGACGAGCTGTTCTTCGACGTCGTATACGAAAGCAAAAAACTGATCATCATGACATCGATGGCGAGCGAATTGAATATGCTGGCGCGGGAATTGAATCGAATTTCCGAGGCGAATCGCCGCTACCGGGATTTTACATTGGATAGCTTGCAGGAAGCGCTGCGCGAAGTGGTGGCGTGCTTTCCCGTCTATCGAACCTATCTCAGTCCCCGGGGCTGGGACGAGTTCGACCAGAAGTCGATCGATACTGCCCTGGCAAGGGCATTGCGCCGCAACCCCGCCATGGAAGCATCGGTCTTCCGATTTATCCGGGAGATGCTGCTCCCAGACAATATCGCAGGCCTTCCGCCGAAGGAATATCAAGACCGCGTGCAATTTGCGATGAAGTTTCAGCAGTACACGGGGCCGCTGCAAGCCAAAGGTCTCGAGGATACCGCCTTTTACCGCCACGGGCCGCTGATCTCGCTGAACGAGGTGGGCGGAGATCCGGCTCGATTTGGCCGCTCCCCGGCCGAGTTCCATCAAGCCAATCTGCAGCGGCGGGAGTTCTGGCCGCTGACCATGATGGCTACCACAACCCACGATACCAAACGGGGCGAAGACGGCCGGGCACGGGTGAATGTGCTCTCGGAAATTCCCGACCTGTGGCGCGCAAACTTGGCGCGGTGGGCTCGAACGAATGCCGGCATGCGCACTCTGCTGGAGGGCAAGCCAGCCCCGGACCGCAGCGATGAATACCTCTTCTACCAGGCGCTGTTGAGTGCCTGGCCGGCTGATGCCGCAGAAGAGCCCGAACCGGAATTTGTGGAACGAACCCTCCAATTCATGCAGAAGGCCATCAAGGAAAAGAAGTTGTATACCAGTTGGATCCGTCCCTCTGAGGAATACGACAGCGCGATGGCGAGTTTCGTACGGCACGCCCTGACGGGTTCCGGCTCCAAACGTTTCCTTCGCCTATTCTTGCCGTTTCATCGACGGATCGCCTGGCTAGGCATGCTGAACTCCCTCGCCCAGGTGGTGCTGAAGCTTAGCTCCCCCGGCGTTCCGGATTTTTTCCAAGGCACGGAGTTATGGGATCTGAGCTTTGTCGATCCCGACAATCGGAGGCCGGTGGATTTTGGCCGTCGCCGATGCTTATTGGAAAAAATGGAACCCCTGCTAGGTTCGAGTTGTCCCGACGCTGCCACAGCAGCAGTCGAGGAAATGCTCGCGCGCTGGCAGGACGGCCGTATCAAGCTCTACCTGACTGCGGCGGGCTTGCGTCTCCGGAGGAAGATGGCAGCATTATTCCTGGAAGGCAACTATCTCCCCCTCTCCGTAGCAGGGCAGAACCAGGAGCACGTTGTGGCCTTTGCCCGAAATTTGGGCGCCCAAAGTATCATCGCCGTGGTTCCGAGACTAGTCGCTCGGCTAACAGGTGAGTCTTCCCTTCTGCCAGTGGGGCAGGAGGTATGGAAGGAGACGACGATTGCCCTTCCCGCAGAACTGACGGAGCATGTCTATCAAAACGTGTTGACTCACATTCCGGTGCTGCCCGCCGGTCCATCGCATCGATATCAAATTCCCGTGGCCGCGGCACTGAACGTCTGCCCCGTTGCGATCCTGCGAGGCGAACGAGAACCGAATTCGAAGCCAGCAAGCACACCGCCCGCGTTAACCATAGGAGAATCATGATGCCAAACGTTCCCAATGATGGGATATCCCCCTCGGCCCGTGTTCTCGCATTTATTATGGCGGGCGGCCAGGGAGAACGGCTCCAGCCGCTGACTCAATATCGCGCCAAACCCGCCGTTCCCTTTGGTGGCTGCTACCGCATCATCGATTTTGTCCTGAGCAACTTGGTTCACTCCGAGATTACTTCCATTTACGTTCTGACCCAATACAAAGCCCAACCGATCATCGATCATGTCCAGCGAGGCTGGGCGCATCGCGTCTCTGGACGGCACAACTTCATCCAAGTAGTGCCGGCGCAGATGCAGATCGGAGCGAAATGGTACCGGGGCACTGCCGACTCCATTTACCAGAACCTCAGCTTGATTGATCAACTGTCGCCGGATGTCGTGCTCATTTTTGGTGCGGATCATATTTACAAGATGAACATTCGCCAGATGGTGGAGTTTCATCTGGACTGCCGGGCGAAGGCAACGGTCGCTTGTCTGCCGGTGCCCCGGGCGGAGGGCTCCGGCTTCGGCATTATGGATGTGGACGAACATAGCCGAGTGAAGGAGTTTATCGAGAAACCGAGCGACCCGCCCGGGATGCCCCTCAACCCCAGTCAATGCCTTGTTTCGATGGGCAACTACGCCTTTGAGCCGAAAACCCTAGCGGAAGCATTGCACGCCACAGCCAGGACCCCCGATGCACGCCACGACTTCGGGCGAGATATCCTCCCGGCATTGACGCGGGCGGGGATGACCTACTCCTACAACTTCTCCCAAAACCGCATTCCTGGGACGGCGGCCGGCGAAGAGCAAGCTTACTGGAGAGATGTAGGCACCCTCGCGGCTTATTATGATGCGAATCTTGATTTGAAAAACGTCGCCCCTCGCTTGAATCTCTTCAATTGGAAGTGGCCCATATTGACCGTGAACTATAATGACCCGCCGGCGAAGTTTGCATTCGATGAATCGAAGCGTCGTGGCATTGCCATCGATTCCATCGTTTCGGCTGGGTGCATTCTGGCAGGCGGTTCCGCCAAAGATTCCGTGCTGGGACGCAATGTATTCTTGGACGCGGGCTCGGAAGTCTGTGAATCCATCGTGATGGATAACGTTTATGTCGGACCCGGAGCTCGTATCCGCCGCGCCATCATCGATAAAAACGTGCGCATCGCTGCCGAGCAATCTGTTGGATATGACCTGGAGGCCGACCGCCAGCGATACTACGTCTCTGACAATGGCATCGTGATCATCCCCAAATCCCCGGAGACGCCGGAGACGCGCGAACGCGATTTGTAGAGTGAATCCTTCCGTAATGCTCCCTGATGGCGTGTCGGCTACCCAACGGAAGCGATGGGTGCCGCGTATTCAGACCGTAGGGAAATTCCGTTCTCCCAGATGAATGTTGGTTCTCTCCCGAATTACTCGCCCGCGCATCCTAAACTTGTAAAGCGAATCAATTGTGCAACCTAAAGTGGAGCACAGGCCCAGTGGTAATGGTATTCCTTTTGCTGCAAGTCATGTTGGCTACCTACCAATCGGCTTCCGCCACCTCGAAAAGGGGGGCGGTCGACTGGGTGGGTTGAAGAAGTCAAAATTTGTTACGGAGGATATGGGTAATGAATAGCAAGAGAAAGCTAGCCGTACTGGGATTGTCAATCCTGTCCATGAGTCTATTCGTATTTGTTCCTAAGATTTGGGGATGGGAATCCGGCCGCATGACGGGTGGCGGGAGTATTTTTACTGGTGAGGACGACCACTATGTTCCAGCGGGCACGCGGATCACGCATGGCTTCGAACTTCACTGTGGTCCAGCCCTCGACGAACCGAATAACCTTCAGATTGATATCCACCCGCCGGACGGAGGAACGGCTCGGTTCCATCTGGAGCAACTCGATTCGTCATCGTCACTTTGCTACAGCGATTTCGATCCCCGCCCTCCGCAGGCTCCGATTTCCTCGTTTGAGGGGAGTGGTCGGGGTCGATATAACGGCCAGCCTGGATATTGTGCAACTTGGAGATTCACAGATAAAGGGGAGCCCGGTACAGAGGACGAGATATATTCGTTATTGATTTGGAATTGCGACGGAGACGGATCTGGAGTCGTTCAGGTCGTCTCACCTGGTCATACGCTGACCTTTGGGAACCATCAGGCCCACAGCGCAGCAGGCCGACCGTAAGTGATAGAGGCAGTTCCAGCTCAGCTTTAGCGTCCGCAATCCTACTGCCGGGAATCAGAGGCCGGGCGGCTGTCGGCGAGCACGGATTGATCAGGATGGAGCGGTTGGGATTCCCGGCAGGCGTGATACGTTTTTCAGGGATTCTTGCAAAGAACGAAGCGGGCTACCGTATAGGCGTAGTGGCGGCACCCGGCGAGCCGGGGAGAACTACTGGCATCACACTGCTTCGTTACCGTCTCATAAAAGTGCCTTTTCGCCTGCTGATATGCTGCAGTGCCCAGCCGCAAATGAGACGCGGCGATCCACTGACGGAAAGAAACAAGCCGCCTCGCTGTGCTGCGGTGTTCCCATCGCAGCGGCAGGCCCGCGAACAATCGCACAAACTCACGAGCATCCCGGATGCGGGTGTAGCATCTCTCGCGAGAGCGTTCCAGCCGGTTCAGCAGATCCCGCTGCCGGCGGTTGTCCGGCGCCACCACATCAAGTATGGCGAGTAATCCACCCGAACGAAGCACTCGCAGCATCTCTTTGACAACGTTTTTCGGATTGGGAAAGTGGGCGAACGAAAAAGCGCAAAGGCAAATGTCGAACCTGGCGGAGGCAAATGGGAGACGCAAAACATCCCCCTGTACGAAAGCCAGGTTGGTAGAAGCTGCCAGCCGGTGGCCACGTCGCCGGGCAAAGTGCAGCATCGTCTCTGCGAGATCGAGACCGACTACTGTGGTCGCCTGGCGGGAAAGTTCTAACGAATACGTTCCCGGACCGCAGGCAACGTCAAGAATGTTCGCATTCCGTAGCCGCGGTACCCATGCCAAATCTTTCCAACGACGGCTGCGGCAACTGGCGACTCTCCGGGCGTACCGCTCGCTAATGCCATCAAATTCTTTTCGAACTAGATTTTGTTGGTTCTGGGGGGAGCCATCGGCCTTGTCGAGACTTTGCATCCGGGTGGTTCCTCGATCTCGGCGCCGCTCCGATTTCCGTTTCGTTGGTTGATCCTGACCGCACTCCGAATCTGCTCCAGCAACCAATGTCGGGAGTCGTCAGGGCGACTTTGCGCCTTTCACTTCTCTGCCCGTGACCCAGCAGGGAGGATCGCTGGCCGGGAATGATTCTTGAGAGGCTTCATCCACCAGGTCCAACACATCCTCTGATTCCGTGGGCTGCGCGGGCACCTCAGTACTTTCGTGTTGACACGGCGTTCGTGGCAAATTCATAGATACGAAAGAATGCGGCAGAAGGGTCGCCAGTCAAACCGGCGACCGCCCCTGTATGATCCGGATCAAAACCACGGCAATCGCCAGCACCAGCAACAGATGGATAAAACCGCCCAGCGTGTAAGAACTAACCATGCCGAGCAGCCATAGGACGAGCAGAATCGCAAAAATCGTCATGAGCATGACATCCTCCTCTCCATGGGCGACATTATCGTGGGGGCGGGCTGCCCTCAGTCTGGTTCTGCGCGCCAATCGGGGGCGCCTCGACTTGAAGATTGTTGTTGATACGCACTACGCCAGCCACGCTTTGGGCTACCTGTTCGGCCCGGTTCCTGACTTCTTCGCTCTCTACCTGGCCCGCCAGCGTGACGATGCCGTTGGTGGTATTGACTTCGATATTCGTCACAGTCGAAGGCACAACATCGGATGCCAGTTTCGCTTTCACCTGTGCAGTGATCGTAATATCGTCTACCTGTCGGCGTGGGGACTGTGCCGTCCCACACCCCGTCGCCAGGATGGCTGTCGCCACCAGTGCAACAAAGCAAACGGATTGAAAGATCATCGTTTTCATATTCAACCTCACATGTGCGTTTCTACCCTGGGTGGTTCATCAAGAGAAACCAGGAACTCTGCAATTTCACGTTCGGCTTCCTCACGGAGGATGCCATACTTCTCCTGAAGCCTGCCGACAAGTTGCTCACGTCTTCCTTTGATAACGTCGACGTCATCTTCGGTAAACCTTCCCCACCGTTCCCTGACTTCTCCCTTGAACTGCTTCCAATTCCCTTCGAGTTGATCCCAGTTCATAGTCGGTGTGTCCTTTCCATGCGAAACTCGTTAATAATTTTGTGCGGGTACTGGCGCGGTCTTTTCGGCATCCTTGCCTTTGCCGACCGCGGAACCTAGCCCGCTTTTCTCCGCGCAGGAGTTGGCAACATGCTTGATTTGGGCGACCTTGAAGAATTCCTTGCCATCCTGCCGGTCCATAGTTCCGCTGAGCTGTACCATGTGATCCGTGTGTTTGGTCAACTCTGCTGGGCCCTGCACGGTGATTTCCTGTTTGGTTCCCTGCCGCCGCAGCAGGTACTCCGGAGAAGCTGCCTTGCTCACAATCCCTGTGAGAGCTCCTACCGTCGAATTTCCCTTCATCAGGCAACCCATTAGCGTCGCTTTCTTGCCCATGCTCCATTGCCAGTCCGTTGACTGTTTCTCTGCCTGGGCCGTCCGCGGCGACGTTGTAGTTTGTTCAGGCATTTGTTGCTTAGGCGTCTGTTGTCCAGGCGTTCCGTATTGCCCAAACAGCGCTGTCCCAAAGGGGAGAAGGATTGTGGCTGCGATCAAAGTAATGAGTCGTGTCATACCACCCTCCTAATAATTTATTCGATCAAGCGAACTCAATCCCACCTACCTCACACGCGGTTCACGGTCAGCGGCGCTTACAAGCTTCTCCGCCAGCGCCGGAGCTCATCAGCTGCTTGTCTCTAGTGTCCTGAGTCATTAATTCGTCGTATACATTTTCCGGGCGTCTGCGTCTAACATGGCAGGAGA